>CACXXH010000009.1 GCA_902771595.1 Fibrobacter succinogenes
CGCGCCAAACTCTGGCAATGTCGCTCCGGTATGCGCTCACTCTCGCAACCGCCCCTAGTTAATACTAGGGGCTTTGTTGCTCACAGAAGCGACCGCTCGCGCTAAATTCGGGCAACACCGCTCCAGTATGCAGCCTAGTGGTTTATAGTAATATCTGTCCCGTCCACATTCGCATCCAGGACCAGTCCTGAACCATAGTCGTAGATTTCGGACAGCTTGAATTCACCAGCCGGCTCATTGCTCTTCGGGCGAATCTCGAAAATGAGCGACGTCATCTGTTCGAACGCTTCCATGCCCGACATGGACACAGGGCCAAATCCCTTCTGTTTGAAGTCGTCCCAGCTCTTGCACAAGATCAGCAAATTCCCGACCTGAGACGAGGAAACCAATTCCAGCTCCGGTACGTCGCCACCCAGACTTTCCTCTACTTCCGGCGGCAAGCCAATCTTCATGACAACCGGAGCATCCGACGTAACCATAACGCAGAAGCCGGTCGTCCAGTTCTTCATATCGGAGTACGCGTCAGATGAGTACGCGTCAGATTCACCCTCGACAGAAATCGCCAAGACGATTACGGGCGGGATTTCTCCGGCCATGCCTTCCGGGGCGCCCCGATCGTACGACACGTAGACACCATCTTCTCGAGACGTTTCCACCCGCATCGAGACAAGATCTCCGCTGTGGTAAGAATACCAGTAATCGGGATTGTCGAACACTCCGCTTTCAGTCGAAGACGACGACACAGGCTGCGGTACGGTCTGGCTGGACGACGGCACGCCCGCCGACGACGAGGAACTGGTGGTTTCGTTCGAAGAAGACCTTCTGGCAAACGCATTGCCTTCTTCCGTCGTTCCGGCCAAATTGAGAGAACAAGAGCAAACAAGCAGGGCAATGATACCCAGCAGTTCTTTCCATCTGTCAATCTTTTTCTTCATCCGGCACAGTCCACGAAAGGGGGAACAGCTGCAAATTTAGTCTATATACCTGCGTAACTTTTTTCGTCGCGTTTGCAATTGTAACTATTCTGCGCCTAAAAGCTTCGATTTCCTGCACAATCTGCTCGTAGGCGGCACGGTCAACGCCCATGGTGACGCCCGAAATGTTTCGGTCTGACAGGGCGAAGTCATCGATAGCGGCAAGGCCGAACTTGGCCATATCACGATGCATGGAACGGATCGCCACGGGCATGACCTCAGAATCACCTTTCAGAGCCTTATCGGTCTGGGTATACCGGCCACTCCTGTCCTTCTTCAGGAGGCCTGCTTTGGTCATAAAGCCCAAGGACTCACGAACATCGCCTGCTGAAACCCCCTGACAGCAGAGTTTCGCGATATCCCCAGGCTTCGCCCCTGGCATTATGGGGGCAAGTTCACGAATTACAGGATTCTTCCAGGTCTCGAAATAGGCAAAGGCGTCTTCGTCGACAATTTTAACCTTATGCTCCCCTGCTATGCTCTGCATTTCGTCGTACGCCTTTTTACGTTCGTAGTCCGTCTTGACATGGGCATATCTGACCATCATGCGGAAGTAATCCACTTCGTAACCCACCAGCCTCATAGCCAATGCGGTCCGTTCCACGCCATCGTTCTTTAGTCTCGTTTTCCCCTCACAAACGAGCTTCAAATACGTCGGCGAAACAAAACCGGCTAGCCTAGCAAACTCACGCCACGTAAACGCGGACGTTCTCTTTCTTTCATCGTAGAAGTCCTGCATATAGCGGCGATAATCCACATAATCGGTTATCGGTTTCATTCTACAATGAATATAACTTTTTTTCCCCTCATTGTCAATATTTTGAGATACAAAAATTGCGTTTTTTGCAAAATTTCGTTGTTTTTTGTTGTAGTTGAAAAAATAGCAAAATTCATGATACAAAAACGCCCAAATTCGCACAAATTTGAACGTCCCCCGAAAAATCATAAACATGAAATTCCCGGACCCAAGGCCCGGGAACGCCAAAAAACTATTTAAGGAGCCTCTACACCTTCCAGTCGCAGAAATTTTTCAGCATGGCGAGGCCCACGTCGCCGCTTTTTTCCTGGTGGAACTGGCTTGCGATCAGGTTGTCCTTGCCGATGAGCCCCTGGAATGTCTGGGTGCCATAGGTCGTTTCGGCAAAAGCGTATTCCGCGGGCACTACCGGATGGTACGAGTGCACGTAGTAAAAGTCGCAGCCGCTGCGGATTCCCTTCATAATCGGGTGTTCGCGTGTGAAATCCACCTGGTTCCACCCCATGTGCGGAATCTTCAGACCGGGCTCGTCCTTGAATCGCACCGCCTTGCCGGGAATAAGACCGAGCGTCTTCACGCCTCCGTCCTCCTCGCTCTCTTCGAGAATAATCTGGCAGCCGATGCAGATGCCGAGAACCGGGTTGCCCGCCTTCACCACCGCCTTGATGGCATCGCCGATGCCCGTGCGGGTAAGCGTCTCCATCGCGGACGCCGCGGCACCCACGCCCGGGAAAATCAGGCGGGTCGCCTTCGCGATTTCATCCGCATCGCGACTGGACTTCGCATCCACGCCGATATGCGAGAGCGCATTCATCACGGATGTCAGGTTACCTGCATTGTAGTCAACGACGATTACGGACATGGAGCCTTCCTTATGGTTAAGACCCGTCAAAAATAGAAAATTATATGCTATAAACACGAACAAAAAAATGCTGGCGCCGTTCATACAGGGGAAACAGCTGCCAGCAACAATTTACTTGTTCAGAAAATCGAGCGCTTCGCCAGCGAGTTCCACGCAGCGGTTGCACGGGATAACGGCATTCGGGCGAATTTCCTTGCACTTGGTGCAGTTCTTCGCCCCGCGCCGGAAAAAGTCTTCCAATGATTCCGCATGGTCGGGCTGCATCATCTTGGCAGCATAGAGCGCACCGCAAGCACCCTCGGGCGCACGGCCGCCGCCGAAATTTCTGAACATTTCGGCAGCCTCCACCGCTTCCGCCTCGGACTTACCCGTGGCACGCGCATAGCCATAAGCAACCGACATCGCACAGTTTCCGCGATGCTCGGCATGGAAATTTTTCGATATTTCAGCTATGGCCTTTTCGTTCGTCATAAACAGATATGCTTAGAAACTGAAAGCCAGCTGTCCACCATAAACGTTGTTGATGGGATCAAGAACCGGCACGACTCGCATCTTCAAGGTGTACTGCTGTCTCTGCTTATAGCTGTTGAGCCTGTCTTCATAGCGTTGGGCCCTGCGCAACTTGGTCCCGCCGACAATCTTGAGGGCAATACCTGTAGTAAACGCGGTCGCCCCGATACCAAGGCCATAGGCCCCAAGCACGTATACGACAGCATCTTCATCATCCTCACAAACGGATTCATCCGCGCATTGTTCCACTATACCTGCAAAACCGGAAACCATCATGGCCAAGCCAACACCGGCAAGGATACCGCCACCAATCATCAAGCCAGAACCAGCGCCACGCATCTTTCTCCCAGACCTCGTATATTTGTCAACCAGGGACTGGTAGTAGGTAATGCTATCGTCATCGAAAACAGGGTTCGCCAGCAAAGGCTGCGCTTCCGGCGGCACGTCCGACTGCGAATGCTGGTAGTTCGGCTCCCCTTCTGACTGTTCAGCATAGCTCGGCTGCTCTGCGGGCTGTTCTGCATAGCCCGACTGCAGTTCCTGCTGACTAGGCATGACAGGAACCGTTCCCTTTTCGTGGACGATTCCGACTGTCTGTCCTTGTTCATTCACAAAGAACGTTGTATCCATCTCCTGGGCATTAGCCAGGAGCGCCCCAAAAATTGCTAAAAAGAAAATTATCTGCTTCATGTCGCTAAAAATAATATTTTTTTTTGCAAATGAAATACAAAAATATTTTAAACCCTTATAGACCCTAGAAATTCATGGCCAACATTCCGCCAAATTGCCCGTTGACCGGATCAACCAGCGGAAAAACCTGCATTTCCAAGGCATGTTGCTGTTTCATCTTGTAGCGGTCAAGCTTACGTTGATAACGCCTTGCCCTACGCAACCTGGACGAACCCACACCCTTGACAACAAAACCAGCCGTGAATATAGCCGCTCCGCCAATCATCATGACAGTACCAGAATAGTACATCATCTCGCTGAAGTCGCTATCAAAATCATCATTGTCTTTCCTGTTTTCTCCAGCCAGCAAAACACTGAGCAAACCAACGCCAGCTCCAATTCCGCCACCCAAAATCATGCCTTTACCGCATTTACGAATGGCATGGCCCCTTCTCGTATTCCGATCTACTAAAGACTGGTAATAGGCCGTGCTGTCAAAACTCAATGCAGGGTTTTCCTGTGCAGTCGGCTCTTTCGGTTGAGCCTGCATGAATGTCGACAACTGTCGCGAGTTCGGCAAAACCGGGAGGGTCCCCTTTTCGTGGACAATGCCAAACTTTTGTCCCTGTTCATTCACAAAGAACGTTGTATCCATCTCCTGGGCGTTGGCCAGGAGCGCTCCGAAAAATGCAATAAAAAGAATAAGACGTTTCATTTGAACCTTTTTTGGGGTGCTTAGAATTCCATCGCCAGATTTACACCGGCCATCTTATTGATGGGGTCGATAAGCGGATCAAGACGCAATTTCACGGAGTACTGCTGTTTCCTTTGGTACTTCTGAAACTTGATTTCGTAGTGACGTGCCTTGCGGATTTTGATGCCACCAACCAGTTTGACAATGGTTCCGGCACCGAATACCATAGCTCCACCAATCATGGCGATTACACCCGCAGGGATAAGGATTTCGCCGCTATTTGGCTGGCAGGTTTCATTTCCATATTTGTCAGTTTCGCAATCAATCGCAGTCGCTCCAAGGTAAATAAAGGCGAGACCGAGCCCGGCTCCGATTCCGCCACCGAGCATCATGCCTTTACCGACTCTGCGAATCTTGTTTCCAGATTCTGTATTTTGCTGAATCAAGTCCTCGTAGAAGGACGTACTGTCGTAATCGAACGCCAGATTGGCCTGTTGTTCAGAAGCTGCCAGCATTTGCTGTTGCATGGTCTGATTTTGCGACTGTAGCTCGTTTGTCTGTTGTTGCTGGGAGATTACGGGGAGGGTCCCCTTTTCGTGGACGATTCCGATTGTCTGTCCCTGTGCATTCACAAAGATCGTTGTATCCATCTCCTGGGCATTAGCCAGAAGCGCTCCGAAAATTGCAATGAAAAGAATAAGACGCTTCATTTGAAACCTTCTTTTTTGTGGTGTTTAGAATTCCATGGCCTGATCTTGCGACTGAAGTTCGTTCATCTGTTGTTGCTGGGGGATTTCGGGGAGGGTTCCCTTCTCGTGGATAATCCCGAAGGTCTCCCCCTGCTCATTCGCAAAGAACGTTGTATCCATCTCCTGGGCAAAGGCTGTCAGGGCCAATAACAATGCAATGATTATTGAACGCATCGCCATCACTTAAAATTCCAATAATAGATTCCCACCGAATAAGAGTCTTGCGGTGTGCTATAGACATACTTTACAGAACCGTTTGACAAATAAACGGGCGGTTCCTGCGCATAAGCAAAAAGCGCTCCCCAAATTACAAGAAAAATAAATATACGGTTCATCATCAGTAATGATAGCTTTTTTTCAGCAAAAGAAACGCAAAAAAAACTTTAAACTCTCGTAAAATTCAGAGACCTTTCGCTTTTTTCAAAACAGCAACTATACTTATTCGTTTACATAGAACGTGAACGGGATCGTGACGTTTCCACCTGTCTTGCTTTTCGGGAATTCCCACCGGCTTGTCTGTTTTGCAATTTCGGCGTCAAATTCTGGATAATCCGTCGTCGAAGACTTGACGTCAACATTTTCTACGGCGCCGCCTGCAGCGATTTTCAGATTCAAAATGACCATTCCATCAAATTCCGGCTTTTTCTTTAGATACTTACGGTAAATGTGTCGCAAGCCAGGAATCCGTTTGCGAGTAGTCTCATAAATTTCCTCTGCCGTAAGGGAGCTTCCTTCCTCAATCACGACATCCGATTCATTGAACGTTGCATGCTTCACAGAAGCATTCTTCAAGACGGTATCGTTTTCCGTGGTTTCGCATCCATATAGGCAACTGTACAAATCGTCCCTAATATTTCCGTTGTCGGCGGCATGGTACTTCCGCTCGTTCTTATCCTTATAATATTTCGAGACTTCCCATGGATGAGTCATCGACTGTGGCTTTTCTTCTTTCGCATCGTTGCAACTGGCCCACAGCGCCGCCGCGGTCATTAAAGCCAATTTACCAAGATGCTTGCTCAAAAACTTCGCCATGCCTATAATATAAAATCATTCTCTGTAGATAAAAGAAAAACTCCGCAAAGAATGCGGAGTCTTTTATAAAATCGAAATTTGTTCAGAGGCTAGCGAGACGAGGCGGAGGGACCGAAGCTGTATAAAACATACAGCGAGAGCTCGCGTGACGCAGTATTGCGAAGTTTATCGACGAATTACTTGTCGGTCAAAACGGCGACGCCGGGGAGGACCTTGCCCTCGAGCAGTTCGAGGGAAGCGCCACCACCCGTAGAGGTGTGGGTCACCTTCTTGTCAGCGCCGTACTTCTTGGCAGCCGTAGCGGTATCGCCACCACCGATCACGGTGATTGCGCCAGCAGCGGTAGCTTCAACGATAGCGTCAGCCATAGCCTTGGTAGCCTTTTCGAAGGCTTCGAATTCGAACACGCCTGCAGGACCGTTCCAAACGATGGTCTTGGCGGACTTGATAGCGTCAACGAAGAGCTTGGTGGATTCAGCGCCCACATCGAGGCCCATCCAGCCAGCCGGAATGCCTTCAGCGTCAGAGACAGCCTTAGTAGCAGCGTCGGCAGCGAACTTGTCAGCAGCGATGTAGTCGACCGGGAGGATGATTTCCTTGCCGGCAGCCTTAGCCTTGGCCATCAGGTCCGGAACGAGCTTGGCACCTTCTTCGTCAAACAGAGAAGAACCGATTTCGATGTTGTTCAGAACCTTCTTGAAGGTGAAAGCCATGCCACCACCGATGATGATCTTGTCGGCCTTGTCGAGGAGGTTGTTGATGAGCTGGATCTTGTCAGCGACCTTTGCACCGCCGAGGATGGCGAGGAACGGACGCGGAGGATTGTTGAGCACCTGGTCGAACGCCTTGAGTTCCTTGTTCATGAGGAAACCAGCGGCACGCTGCGGCAGTTCAACACCAGTCATGGAAGAGTGGTCGCGGTGAGCGGTACCGAAAGCGTCGTTCACGTAGACGTCAGCGAGCTTGGTGAGGCTGGCGCGGAAGGCCTTCACGGCTTCCTTGTCGGCCTTTTCCTTGGTTTCGGTGCCATCGGCGTTCTTGATCTTGCGCTTGCCTTCTTCTTCGATGTGGAAGCGGAGGTTTTCGAGGAGGATGATTTCACCCGGCTTGATAGCGGCGCAGGCGGCTTCGACTTCCGGACCCACGCAGTCGGAGAGGAACTTCACCGGCTTCTTGATGAGTTCTTCGAGCTTCTTGGCAACCGGGGCGAGCGTGTACTTCATGTTCTTTTCGCCATTCGGACGGCCGAGGTGGGAAGCGAGCACGACGGCTGCACCGTGATCGAGAGCGTACTGGATGGTCGGGAGAGCGGCTTCGATACGCTTGGTGTTGGTGATTTCGCCAGTCACCTTGTCCTGCGGAACGTTGAAGTCAACACGGATGAACACGCGCTTGCCGGCGAGTTCGAGATCTTCAATAGAGAGCTTTGCCATTATAGGATCCTCTTTTGGGGTTAAAATTTACGGGCTTAAAATTAGAATTTTTCTCGGGAAATTCCCACAAAAAACACAATAAAGATTGTTCTACGTCATAAAATGGGGTAAAAAGACTCAATTTTCCTTACTTTTTTTAACATTTGGTTTTTTTTTTATATATTTCCTTAAAAATTAGTCCATTTGGAGTAATATAATGAAGCGTTTAACTCTCTTGGCTCTTTGCCTTTCCATCGTCACGGCGTTCGCCGGGTCTTACGATATTGAAGAATTTACTGCAAGTGATGCCGGCACCCCCGACAGCTACATCAAAGCCGAATTCGGCGGTCAGTTGAAGACCGCTCCGGCAGACGAGGTCAGTTCCCTCCAGGATGGCCGCTTGGTCGTCCGCCAGAAATTCACCGACCCGTTCGGCGAGCAGCCCACCGCCTACCAGCTCTTCCAGGGCGGCAAAGGCGACCTTTCGAAACTTGTCCCGCTCAAAGCTGAAGGCGTCGATTACAGCAAGCTCGTGACCACGAGGCTCTACGCCCGTCGCGGCATGCCCTTCGAAGAAGATATTGAAAAGGTTTATTTCGACGGCAAGGCCGTCTACATCCCCGGTTTCTCGACCGCAGTCGCTTTCGTCGATGGTGAAATGGTCCAGTTGAAGGCCGATAACGCCTCCGCCGAAGAAGCTTCCGCCGAACCGTCCGCCGCACCCGAAGTCGCCTCTAGCGAAGAAGAGGAATGCGACGACTACGATCCGGATTGCGAAGATGAAGATGAAGATGATGACATTGATGTCAAGGGCGACCTCGATGAATCCAACGCCAAGGCCGATGCCCGTGACTACGCCGTAAGCGGCGCGTCCGAAAATGCGACCGACCGCTTCGGTATCGCTGACGAAGTCCGCTTCTGGAGCGCCATCGCCCTCTCCGCCGTTGCCGTAACCAGCGCCATCATCGGCGTGACCCAGCAGATGGAAGCCAACAAGGTGCAGGATGTTTACGACAATTACGACAAGCTCCATTCCACCGTCATGGATGAAGTTAAGAGAGTCTGTGCTACCGATAAGGAACCGGCAGCCTGTGAAGTCGCCTTCAAGAATTATGGCACCATCGTAGAAACGGGAGATGACAAATACACCGTCTCCATGCTGGAAAGAGATATGGCGATCAACAAGAAGACGCTGGATTCCTACAAGTTCTATCGTAACCTTTGGTTCGGCGTGACAGCAGTCTCCCTGACTGCGGCGATCGTACTCTTCGTATGGTAATCGAAACCGGTAAAATCTCGCTCAAAGACATCCAGTTCAACTGCATCCTCGGGACGCTCCCCTACGAAAGGGAAAACGAGCAGCCCGTAGTGCTGAACGTCTCCGTATGGCTTGATTTTACCTTGGCTGCCCAGAACGACGATCTGGTGCATTCCATAGACTACGCGCAACTCGCCCAAGATTTACAGGAATTCATCCGCATGGCGCAATTCCAGCTCGAGGAAACCCTCGTACTCGAAACCGCCAAGCATATCCTGGACAACTACCCCAAGGCGCAGATAGCCGAGGTCAGCATCCGCAAGCCGCAGGCCATCCCGAACTGCGCCGGAGCCGAATCGAGCATCCGCGTTCGCCGGTAAAAAGCATTCTGACCAGCAGTCATGCTGAGGACGCTCAGCATCAACATTCTGACCCTGTCCTGACCTGCGTCAGGATGACCAAGCGTCAGGGTGACGAAGGCAACGCCGTTCAGTTTATGGTCCGATACCGCAGGGCTTCCGATATATCCTGAATTTCCACGACATCGGCGCCGCGCATATCCGCGATGGTGCGCGAGACCTTCAACATGCGGTAGAACCCGCGGGCGCTCAGGTTCATGTTGTCGGCCGCGGAGACGGCAAAGCGTTCCACCTCGCGCGACATGCCCGCAAACTTCTTCGCGTATTCCGAAGACATTTCCGCATTCGACTTGAACGGCAGGTCCTTAAACCTGCGGCGCTGGACGGCGCGCACCTCGCACACCCGCTTGCGGATATCTGCGGAGCTTTCGCGTTCACGGGAGTCCACCAGAGCGGACGCCTCCATCGGCGGAACGCTCACCTGGATGTCGATGCGGTCCAGCAGCGGGCCCGAAATTTTTTCGCGGTAGCGCTTGCGCGCATCGGGCAGGCACGTGCACACGCGCTTGGGGTCCATCGCGAACCCGCAGGGGCATGGGTTCATCGCCGCCCCCATCATGAAGCGCGCCGGCCAGGTTACGGTACCGCTCGCGCGGCTCACCGAGATGAACCCGTCTTCCATGGGTTCCCGCAAAGCCTCCAGCACGCAGCGGTTGAATTCTGGCAACTCATCGAGGAACAGCACGCCGTTATGCGCGAGGCTCGCCTCTCCCGGCAAAAGCCGGGAGCCGCCGCCCACCAGCGACACCATCGAGGCGCTGTGGTGGGGCGTGCGGAACGGGCGAACGACCACCGGCCTGAATTCCACAGAATCGCCCGATCGGCGAGCGCAGGAATGGATGCACGTCGTCTCGAGAACTTCCTCGTCCGTCATGTCGGGAAGGATTCCCGGCAAGCACCGGGCGCACAGCGTCTTGCCCGCCCCCGGCGAACCGACCAGCAAAAAATTATGGGCGCCCGCGGCCGCAATCTCGAGCGCGCGCTTGACACCTTCCATGCCCACCACGTTCTTGAAATCGGGAACATCGCAGGAAACCGACAGGCAGTCATCCCGCGACATTCCCGATGCGGTGGCAACCAAATCCAAATTTCCGCTTTCCAAAAATTCGACACACTCCCCAAGAGAATCAAAACAGACATAGCGAAGACCTTCCACCAGCGACGCCTCGGAGGCATTCGCCCTCGGGATCACCAGGATGTTCTTGTCATCGCGAGACAGGCTCATCGCAATGGCCAAGACCCCTCTTACCGGTTTCAAAAGCCCGTCCAGCGACAGCTCCCCGACAAAGACATAGCGTTCGATTTCCTCGACGCCAATCTCGCCGGTAGACACAAGCATCCCTATCGCCAGCGGAAGGTCCAGGGCACTTCCCTCTTTCCGCAAATCCGCCGGTGAAAGATTCACTGTCGTCCGGAATCCCGTAACGACCTTTCCTATGGACCGTATCGCCGACACCACGCGCTCGCGGGATTCGCGAACGGCGTTGTCGGGAAGTCCGACCAAAGTAAAGCCGGGCAGCCCCTGCGAAGCATCGACTTCAACGCTTACGGGAACGGCCTTGATTCCAAACAGGCAATACGAGCGGATTCTATAGAACAAAGGACACCCCTATGCTACAGCGGCCTGGTACTTTTCAAGCACGCAATTTTCAATATGTTCGCGCAGCTGGCGCGTAATCGGATTGCAGATGGACTTGAAGTCTTCGCCCTTGTAGAACGGATCGAGCGGGTAGCTGACAAACAGCCCGTTCACGCCGTCCATCACGCGAAGGCCACGAATGACCATCTGGTCGTTAAGGACAATCTGCGCCAGTCCCTTCATGTGACCGAGGCTCGGGCCTTCCTTGAACGGGAACACCTGCACCTGCGTCACGGCGAGGCAATCGAAAGACGAAAGCGCCTTGTCCTTCGACTGGGCATTTTTGGATTCGGCGCCCTTGCTTTCTGCGCCGCTGGTTTCTACGCTCGCCTGGACGGCGGTAGCCTTTTCTGCATTGTTTTTTTCTGCCATGGTATGGCCTCCTATAATTTGGTGTGAACCCGCGGCCGGCAATGCATGAGCCGAACTCCCGCGGGGCATAACTCTATTTGCAAGAAGCGTGCCAAAATGAAATTGCCGTTTTTGCGCAGGAACCGCCATATCGGCAACAAGCCATGGGGTGATTAATCGCTTAAATCACTGATTTATCTATTTTAATCACATGCTCCTGAAACCGAACATGAACTGGGAAAAGAACTGCGGAATTGCGCTCCCCACCGTGATGGCAAACGTCCATAACGACGGCGCTTTTCTTCAGGTTGATTTTTTTGTCGAAGAACCGCTGGACTGCTTCCGCTCCGAAGTCATGGAAGACGGCGGCAACAGCTGGGAAGACTCCTGCGTCGAAATCTTCATCGAGAATCCATCGGACCATTCCGAATACTACAACTTCGAGACGACGAGCCGCGGGTTCATCCTTGCGGCACACGGCCCCGACCGCGAGAACCGCACGCCGCTGAGCAGCGCGCGCCTTGCGCAGATAGAACGCTCGAAGCAACTCGCGAGCGTCATCGGGGATTTCATCAGCTGGAACGTGAGCATCCGGATTCCCGCAAGCCTGTTCGGGCTGCATTCCTTCGAAGGCGTGCAACTGCGCGGGAACCTGTACAAGTGCGCCGACAAGGCGAAGACGCCGCATTACCTGAGCGCCTTCCCGATAGAAACAGAAAAGCCGGATTTTCACCGGCCCGAGTTCTTCAATTTTTTGGTATAACCCAAAGTGCTAGAATCCTATCGGCTCCTTTGCAGGGCCTCCAAGGTGACAAAGCAAAGACTACATCATGCGTAGCTTCATTTCGAAGACGGGACGGTCGGTCTCGTCGAGAATACGCATGTAGGTTGCGCCGTTGTGGTCGGCACGGAAAATCTTCATGGTCTGCCCTTCCTTCGATTCGCCCAGGTAATGTATTTCCAGAGCCGACGGAATGCAGAGTTCAAGGTCGGATGCACTGAACACGTTCAATGCGAGCTTCACGTACTCGATGTTGTTCATGTGATGCGACATGTCGATATGCTGCGGCAAAACCTTCTGCCGGTAGACTTCCTTGTATTCCTCGGGCTTCACGTTGAACCGGTCAAAGTCATCGGTAATGAACGCTTCCGGGAACCCTTCCGTCGGGAAGTTCACGGACGAAAGCCGCATCGGACGATGCCTGTCCATGCTGAGGCAACACATCTCCTGTTTGGCGAAGATTATCGGGTCGCCTTCGACAGTCGTGATGGCCGTATTCTCGTTGAGTCGAATCAGCTGGTTATCCGCCGGGAACGACGTGGTCACCACCTTGTCGCGCCAGTACGGCCTGCGCAGGAACTTGAACTTCGCCTTGTAAACGACCCAGAAGCCGCCCTTTTCCTTCACCACGAAGTTGTCCATCTTGATGGATCCGAAATTTTCGGTTATGTTGTCCTGAACCATGAGTACCGTTTGGGCAAGTCCCATCTTTCCGGATACGTCAATATAAGCCGAGGTGATTGTCCTCGTCTTTTGGAAAACAAGCGGGTTTTTCGACAAAGCGTAGATATCGATCATACCCCTAATATATATTATTTATCGCCAAAATCATCATTTCCGCTTACAAAAAACGTAAACCCCGGCGGCGCCTACCGGGGCAATAATTTGTATGGAATATAATCCGTTCGGGTCAGGCCAAACCGGGCTCAGTTTTCACCGCGGCTCATTTCCATTTTTTCTCGATCCAGCGTGTGTACCAAGTACTCCTTGAAGTCTCGGTCGATATTCACGCCGTCGAAGTCTTCATAGTGGTCGCTGAACACTCCGAATGCGGTCTTGTTGTCAATCCAAGCACGCACATCGAAGTTTTCCATCGTAATCGAATTGTCTCCGGGTTTAGCGGCTACATACTCGATTTTCGATTTTTCTACCCAGCCCTGACCGCAAGCCCCCTTGACGAGGACTTCTGCGTCCGACTCCCTGACAATCGTCATTTCGTCGTAGAAATTGGCCGTGCAGACCACTTCTCCGCCACCGCGCTGCATTGTGAGATCGACATTGCCCAATTTGGATTTCACCTTGTTGGCCGCAATCGAAGACGTTGCAAGCATCGCGACAGCGATTACCATTGTTAACGTTACGCGTTTCATGGTATTACCTCCTAGCTTTATCGTTAACCCTAAAAATAAAGTACGAAAACTATTGTTTACAAAACCAGTTTTTTGGAAAGATTTTTTGATTCTTTCATTACAATATGGAATAGCTTTTCTACCTTTCGCCCAAATGTCCACCGTAATCCTCTTCAACAAGCCCTTCGGCGTACTAAGCCAGTTTACGCCCGAATCCGGGCACGCGGCACTCGACACGTTCGGGTTTCCACCGAGAGTATATGCGGCAGGCAGACTAGACCACGACAGCGAAGGCGCATTGCTGCTCACGGACAACGGGAAACTCATCAAGAAGTTATTGGACCCGAAATACGAGCACCCGCGCACATACTTGGCGCAGGTCGACGGGCAGATTACCGAAGAGGCGGTCCGCAAATTATCGAAGGGCGTCGACATCAAGGGATATCACACCAAGCCCTGCAAAGCCGAAATCGCAAGCGAACCCGATTGGCTCTGGCCGCGCAATCCGCCAGTGCGATTCCGTGCAAACATCCCCACCAGCTGGGTACGTCTCACACTCATCGAAGGCAAGAACCGTCAGGTGCGCCACATGACAGCGGCAGTAGGCTTCCCCACGCTCCGCCTTATCCGCGTGCAAATCGGCAACATCCCGCTCGGCAACTTAAAGCCCGGCGAGTGGCGCATGGTTACAGATAAAGTCATTTAATCTGACTTCTCTAGGGGGCTGCTTTTTATTCGTATAAAATTTATTATTATTTCAACATAACCTAAAAGAGGTATTCATGAAAAAGATTTTACTTATTTTCACGACACTTGTTCTTTCTAGTTGCGCCATTTTGATGGGAACAAGCATGCGTCCAATCATTCTTGGGAAAATGCTCATTTACGTCCGTACATCAACAGCAAAGGCATTTATTGCAACCGAGATGCCAGAAAAACTTGAAATCGACACCCCATTCTATGTCAGCGGTCGTTTCGATTACAGAAACGCCATTCATGACACCACTAAAGGAATAGCTTCTGTGACGTTAGATAATAGAGATTTAGAAATGGGTTTCAGACTCGCTTCATATAGCAAAGCTTCGCAAAACAACCCAGAAGTTTTTCAGAACGATATAAGCGATTCATTGAAGACAACCAAAATTTTTTCTGCTTACGAAGATTTCTTCCCAAGTTTTACAAAAGAAAACCTTGTCGATGCCGATTATAATTCCGAAAAAAAGTATACATACAGATGCTACAAAATAAAAACGCCAAAGGACATCTGCATCGCATCAAGATTAACACCAAAAGGAAATATTATCATCGCCTTCATGCGTAGTTTAACTTACGACACGGATGTTAAGGCAACGCTCCTGGAGGCAATCGAGAGCGTAGAATTCAAAAACTAGAGACTCCTCAAATTTTCACATACAAGGACACCCCGCAAGCACAAACTTGCGGGGCGTTTCTATTGAAAAGGGAGATCCCCGCTGGCGGGGATAACAAGCTTTTAGATCAAGCCTTCAAAGAAATTATTTCCCTTATCGTCGACCAAGATGAAGGCGGGGCGGACAGCACTTAGCACTTTAGTGCTTAGTGCGCATGGCCCCCGCTTGGGCGACGATTAGATGAGTCCCTCGAAGAAATTATTTCCCTTATCGTCGACCAAGATGAAGGCGGGGAAGTCCTTGATGGTGATCTTGCGGATGGCTTCCATGCCGAGCTCCGGGAAGGCCACGATGTCGTTGGACAGGATGTTCTGTTCAGCGAGAATGGCTGCCGGACCGCCGATGGAGCCGAGGAAGAATCCACCGTACTTCTTGCAGGCGTCGGTCACGTCCTGAGAGCGGTTGCCCTTAGCGACCATGATCATCGAAGCACCCTTGCTCTGGAAGCGCATCACGTACGGGTCCATGCGGTTAGCCGTCGTCGGGCCGAAGCTACCCGTGGGCATGCCTGCCGGAGTCTTGGCCGGGCCGGCGTAGTAAATCGGGTGGTCAGAAACAACCTTGAGCACGGTCTTTTCTTCGTCCGTGAGTTCTTCGCCGCGTTCCTGCTTGTCGAAGATTTCAGCAATCTTGGCGTGGGCCATGTCGCGGGCCACGATCATCGTGCCCTTGAGGCTGAGGCGGGTCTTCACCGGGTACTTGGTGAGGTCGGCGAGCACTTCCTTCATCGGGCGATCGAGGTCGATTTCAACAGCCGGAGCGAGGTTCACTGCATTGCCTGCCGGAATGTAGTTTTCCGGATGGTGTTCCATCTTTTCGAGCCAGATGCCGTTTTCGTCAATCTTAGCCTTGATGTTACGGTCAGCAGAGCAGCTGACGCCGATAGAAACCGGGCAGCTTGCAGCATGACGCGGAGCACGAATCACACGGACGTCGTGAACGAGGTACTTGCCGCCGAACTGGGCGCCGATGCCCGTCTTCTGGCAGATGTGCAGAACCTTTTCTTCCATTTCGAGGTCGCGGAAGATACGGCCGCCTTCGGAACCGCTCGTCGGAATATCGTCGTAGTAGCCGCAGCTAGCGAGCTTCACCGTGTGCGTGTTCATTTCGGCAGAAGTACCGCCAATCACGATGGCGAGGTGGTACGGAGGGCAAGCCGCAGTACCGAGAGTCTTCACCTTTTCGGCGAGGAACTTTTCCAAGGACTTCGGGTTGAGGAGCGCCTTGGTCATCGGCCAGTAGTAAGTCTTGTTGGCAGAGCCACCGCCCTTGGCCACAAAGAGGAACTTCATTTCAGCACCTTCTTCGGCGTGGATATCAATCTGAGCCGGGAGGTTGCAAGCCGTGTTCTTTTCTTCGTACATGGTCAAGGGAGCAATCTGGCTGTAGCGAAGGTTCTTGGTGGTGTAAGCGTTGTAGATACCTTCGGAAATCGCCTCGGCGTCATCGAAACCCGTCCAGACCTGCTGACCCTTGTGGGCAACGCAGATTGCCGTACCGGTGTCCTGGCAGAACGGGAGGATACCCTTGGCGGCAACCACGGCGTTCTTGAGCATGGTGAGGGCGACAAACTTGTCGTTATCGGAAGCTTCCGGATCCTGGAGGATCTTCGCGACCTTGGCCGTGTGAGCCGGACGCAGGCAGAATTCGACTTCTTCGAAAGCAGCCTGGGAAAGCTTGGTCAAAGCCTCCTTGGAAACCTTCAGGATTTTCTTGCCTTCGAACTCGGTGACGGAAACGCCTTCCTTGCCGAGATTGACGTATTCGGTAGTATCTTCACCGTGCTGGACGGTAGCTTCGTACTTGAATGCCATAGTTGTGTCTCTAATTAATGGTTCGTACTGATGGGATTTTGTTAATTACAGGAGCAAAAATAATTCTTTCACCTTTCGTCTGTTAGAGAGAAGGTTCGTTCATTCGTCTAAAAATGACCCGACCGAAGGGGGCGGTCACGCCACCCGCATTACATTTTTTTGCAAAAATTACCGATAAAGTGACATTTTCCGTGGTTTTTTTACTTTTTTTTCTTTTTTTTTGGCAAAATGTCGCTAGAAGAGTTATTTTTTACCTGAAGTTTTAAAAACAAACCTTAACGAGGAATGGAAATATGATGAAGAAGATCTTGATGGTGTCCATGCTCGCCGCAGCAGTCGCATTCGCTGCCCCGGCAAAGGGCGCCAAGGCCCCCAAGGCCAAGGCTGCTCCGGCAAAGACTGTCGCCGCTCCGGAAGCTGCCCCTGCTGCTGAAGTTGCTGCACCGGCCGCCGAAGCCGCTCCTGCCGCTGAAGCTGCCGCACCGGCCGCCGAAGCTGCTCCTGCCGCTGAAACTGCTGCACCGGCCGCCGAAGCCGCCCCTGCCGCTGAAGCCGCTCCTGCTGCTGAAGCTGCCCCCGCTGCCGAAGCCGCTCCTGCCGCTGAAGCCACTGCCGAGGCTGCTCCTGCTGAAGCCGCCCCCGCCGCTGAAGCTGCTGCCGAAGCTGCTCCTGCCGCTGAAGCCGCTCCTGCCGAAGAAGCAAAGGCCGAAACTGAAGTTCTTGAAGCCAAGAAGGAAGAAGCCCCGGTCGACAGCGCCGCTCTCGCCAAGGCTGAAGCCGACAAGAAGGCCGCCGAAGCTGAAGCAAAGGCCAAGGCTGAAGAACAGCAGAAGAAGGAAGCCGCTTCCATGGGCTCTGCTAAGACCACCATCATGGAAAATCCGTGGGAATTCCTCGTGGTGTCTGCTCTGTTCGTCGCCTCTGTCCTCGTGATCATCTTCACCGGGGATTAAGAGACCGTTCGCGCCATGTTCTGGAGTTAAATTACTCCAGTAAGCGCTCTCTCTCACAACCACGCCTCGTTAATACGAGGCGTTTGTTGTTCACGGAAGCGACCGTTCGTGCCATGTTCTGAAATTAAATTACTCCGGTAAGCGCTCTCTCTCACTGCAAAGGCTCGTTTAGCACGAGCCTTTTCCGTTCACGGATGCGACCGTTCGCGCCATGTTCTGGAATTAAATTACTCCGGAATGCACTCTCTCACTGCAAAGGCTCGTTTGACACGAGCCTTCACAGTTCACGGAAGCGTCCATTTATCAGAAAAAAAACAACCTCCCGGAATAGTCCGGGAGGTTGTTTATGTAAGAGTTGCGTTATTGGCTATCTTAAGCTAAACGCGGTTTAGTATGCCACGTAGCACAGCACCTGCATCGAAGCCTTTACAGATATCTTCGTTCCGGCTGCGGCACCATCCTTACACGCCTTGGGCGAAATATTTGCTGAATAGTCAATCGTATATTCTTCACCGTCGATTTCCAGAATGACGCCATTGCCTTGAGCACTGCAAATCATCTGGCAGTTGACCGCATTGGATGGATACTGGGCCACCATCGTCTGCCCGGCAGTAAACGCCTTCTTTTCGTCAGCAACCGAGTGGGCGATGACTACATCCACCTGGTTCGGGTCAATCACGGAGACCGGCTCGCAGGAATAATCCTGGATGGTCTTGTCCTTGTTCTCGACAGACACGGTCGCCGACACGGTTTTCTTGTGCATTTCGCTTGTTGCGGCCATCGTCGCCGTAGTGCCGCTTCCCGAAACATCCGCGTCACTGGACTTCCAAGAATACCCCGTTATTTCAGACTCCGACTCAGCCTCCACTGTCCAAGAGATCGTCTCGCCGGCCGTGACAGAATTCTTTGCGGCCTTGCACGACTTTATGGTAATGGGAATTCCCTGAACACGCAAGGGGTCGCAGGTGATTTTCGTACCATCCACGTCGAGCGTAGCCGTGTAAGTTCCCGATTCTGTATAATTTGTACTAACTGTATTGTAACCGTTCCCCTGCACCGTCTTATTCAGTTCAGGGAAAGTCCATACAAACGGAGCCATGATGGCGTCGAACACGTCGCCCGATTCGCGATAGAACGTCCAGGTAGCCATCGCACCTTTTTCGATAACAGCTTCCTTGGGACCACAAGAACCCTTCACAATTCCCTGAGGGTCGTTGAGAACTTCATCGGAAGAGGCCGTCGCTCCCTGGGACGAAGAAATCTTGGGCTGCTGCGCCTTGGAAGAAGACGAAGAGCCGTTAGACGCAGACTCAGATGAAGAAGACGTAGTAACCGGACCGCCTTCCGATTCCGGTATGTCATCAGAACTCTCGGGTGTGGAATCAGAACTCGTCACCTCGTCGGGGCTGCTCACGTCGTCGCCGCCACATGCAGAAAGGCCGAACAACGCCGCTCCTGAAACCACCAGCGCCGGCACTGAAATGTAAAAAAAACTTTTCGACAAAAATGGGGTTCTCATATCACGAAATATACATAAATAAGCCCAAAAGTGGAGTTTTTTTTAATACGTTTTTTACGAGCTTTAAAAAAAAGTCTATTTTCTATTATATGGGATTGTTGTGCGCACATTTCTAAGGGAGGCATTATGCCGGTTTTTTTGATACCAGTACTGATTCTGGTTTCGTTGTCGTTTGCTGCGGTTGACCAAGAGCAGCCGACTCCTTATGACCTAATTCGCCCTATTTGGCCCATGAAGTGGGACACTGCCGCTACCGATGACGGCGGTACTGTAGAAAGTTTCAGCAAATACGTTCCCAACAGGAAAAAACACAACACTGTTCCTCCCGTAGGTTCGGTTCCCCAAGATTTTGCGCCCAACGCATTCATTCCCGACACATTGAACCAGGCCTTCCGCGACGCACAGAACCTGCGTATCGGCCGTATCCGTATCAACCAGGCGGGATACCTGCCCGATGACCCGGAAATGCACTTCTACTATGTTTCCACAGGCAACTGTTCCGAAACCTATTCCATTGTCGACCTTGAGGGCAAAGAGGTCGCCACAGGAGGAAAATTCACATCGACTGGCCACAAGACGTCTGCACATTGGGAAATCAAGGCCGGAACCGACGCCGCGACCGCCAACCAGGGCCGCTACGAAACCACGGCCGACGCCCCCTCGGGAACCGTCTGTGAAGGCAAGCTGGTAGAACTGGCAGGGAACCTCGCCCTGGATACCCGCTACCGCGTCAAGGTACTCAAGCAGCTTTCCTCTACATTCATTATCAGCGAGCGCGTCTATTCCATGGTGCGCGACGCCCTGCTCAAGTTCTATGGGGTCAACCGCTCCGGAGACTCCGAATCCTGGTTCCATTTCAAGCCCACCCACGCCAAGGACGGTGCCGGCCCGGTGGTGAACGATATCGGCGGCAACGTGCCGGCAGGACTTACCTTTAAAGAAGGCGACCTCCAAGGCGGTTGGTACGACTGCGGAGACCACTTGAAGGAATCCTACACGCAGGCCTACGCATTCATGGTACTCTCCGTGGTTGCCGGCGGAAACCCGGACCGCGACGACGACAATTACGCCTACAACCAAGGCGAGACGATTAATACCGATGGTATTCCCGACATTCTTCGCGAGGCAAAGCATGGAGCGGACTTCTTCCTGAGATCCTACCGTGCCGCAAAGGGCGTCATCGACAACATGGCGGTCTCCATAGGAAACTTCGGTGCCGACCACAGCTGGTGGGGCCGTCCGGAAAACCAGGACGCTCTCCCGGCCACGCTTGCCCGCAGAGGCGGCCCGCACGAACGTGACGTGCGCCTTGGCGAACTCAACGCAAACGTCTCTAGCGAAATCGCCGCAGGCCTTGCCATCTTGGGCAGGGAATACGCTCCATACGACAAGGCATTCGCCGACTCCTGCAAGATGGTCGCCGTGCAGCTCTATGAATTCGCCAAGGACCTGGCGCTTGGCCGCAAGACCTACGCAAACAACAAGGAAAAGGGCACTTGGGGCACATCGGCCTACAGCGGCAGCAACAACTACCTCGACGATATCAGCGTCGCGGCAATCGCGCTCCATTTCGGCACCTACCCCGATTCCGGCATGAAGTACCTGAACGACGCCGTCGAAGACAAGACTATCGGCGTGGAACAGGAACCCGGCGTAGGGTTCTTCCGCGGAGGCTGGTTCGCCGGCAGCCGTGACGGCATGCGCAAGTCCAGCAACACGGACTGGGCAAACGTGCACACCTACGCCCTTTACGCCTTCTACAAACTCCTGCTCAAAGACGACGAAACGGCAGCAAGTTTCGGCATCAGCAAGGAAGACCGCCTTTGGTACGCCGAAAACGTCGCCTTCATGCTGGCAAACAACGTCGCATCAAGAACCGGTGAAGGCTCGACCTCCATCACCATCCCGCACCCGAGCAACGGTTCCGCGACCGTGTCCGCAAGCGACCTGTGGTACCAGATGCGGTACCAGATGGCATGGATTTACAACCGCTACCAGGCGGGCAACATTTTCGACGTGTTCGCCTATGCCGACGTGACCAAGGACCTGGAAGGCGTCAAGTTGCCGCAGAAGGGCGTGCAGAACTGGAACTCCGCCAAGATGAAGCAGCTGGGCATCAACCAGCTCAACTACCTCTTCGGCGTAAACCCGTGGGATATTTCGTTCCTGATTGGCGTGGGCGACAAGAGCGACAACCACCCGCACCACCGCGGCGCCAACCCCGAAGGCAAGAACATGCCCGGCGCAAGCTACAGGTACACCCCGCCCACCGGAGCCATCTTCGGCGGCGTCCCGCCCGAGGGCAACAACGAATGGATTCCGAGCACGCTCAGCTGGGAAGACTACTTCAAGTCCGAAACCTGTATCGACGGTACGGCTATGTTCCTTGCGGCTGCGACTACGGCCATCAAGGAAGAAGACCGCAACCGCGCCCCCTCCGAAATCAAGGTGGAAATCCGCTACGTGGGCTTCGACTCGGCCATCGTGAAGGTTGCGCAGGACGTCCGCGGCCCGGCGATGATCCTCTACAGCACCAACGAAACCGGCCCGTTCAACGTTCCGGTCAAGGACACCACCAACGGCGTGAGCCACGAGATTCACCTCACCGGACTCCAAAACGGAACGACCTACTATTTCAAGGTCATCGCCATCAATATCCGGAGCGAGGCCTACGCGACCAAGTGGCTTGTGGACAGCACCACTACCCCGTTCTCGTTCACTACGCTGGCAAGCCCGCCGGCACCGGCCGACATCCAGAACGTGAAGGTATGTAACCTGAGTTCCGACAGCGCCGAAATCATGTGGTACACACCCAACGGCCAGTACGAATCCAAGGTGTACTGGGATACCGTGCTCACCACCTACGACAAGATGACCTGCCCTGTTTCGTCAAAGGGCAATTGCGACATCGACGGCAATGCCGACGTCGCGGGAATCCCGACAAGTTTCCACTACGTGAAGATTGGAAAGCTCAAGGAAAAGACTACCTACTACTATTGCGTCGAGAGCAACGGCGTACAGCGCTGCACCGACGACAATGGAATGCCGCTCAAGTTTACCACACCCGTGACGCACTACGACTTTGACGTAAGCGTGTACCAGTACGAGTTCGGCGGGATGGACTTCTTGAACCTGAACCTCACCAACAACGAGGACCGCGCCTTTAACGACCTGACGCTGCGCTTCTACGTGACTGCTAAACCCGAAGATATCGAGGCCGTACCCGGCGTAAACAACCAGCCGGGAACCTGCCCCCTGTTGGTCGACGAAGATATTTGCCAGGCCTACGACGAAGCGGGCTTCAACAGGCCCTGCGTGAACCAGGCGGGCCAGAGCGTCGACGACTCCCTGCGCTACTACCTGAGACACGCCGTCCCCGTGAAGTTGGAAGACACCTACAACCCGGCGACAGGAGAATATGACTGGTACATACCCATTCCTTTGGGCGGAACCACGATTAAATCGTCGTCGCGCATGCGTATCGACATCGGCTTCTCTAGCGGTATCTACCAGAACAACATGTGCGAAACCTTGCGTACCCCGGCCAAGAAACGCCTTGTGACCGGAGGCTCGTCCAATGACTGGTCATGGGCGGCACACAAACGCGAGGATGACGGAGCTGACTACGACGGCGTACCCGCTTGGGACAAGGACCAGGGCGACATCGAGCAGGCCCCGATCAACCCCTACATCGTTGTCTACCGCAAGGACGAGTTCATTTCCGGCTTCAGCCCCTCGTATAAGGAAATGACGACCAAGCGCGCCCATTACGACATGGTGGTGGCATACGACCCGCCGTTCAACGTATCGAACGGTTCCTACATTCATATTGATTCCGCGACCAGCACCATGCACCTCACGGGAACGGCCCTGATCTCGGAAAGCGGCTTCGTGACATCTATCTGGGTAAACGGCGTCGCCCTTACCAAAGAACAGCTGGCCAAGGCGGCAGTCTACAATGGCACTACAGGCAAGTACGACCTGAACATCCCGGCGAAGATGACCATCGGTACCAACAAGGTGGACGTGACCATATTCGCGGGCCCGAATCCCGAATGCGAGGAATGCCAGGAGAACGGCGGTTGCGCATTCGTGAACCGCACCTACTACGTGCAGTTCAGCAAGGGCGACCGCACCCAGGGCCAGCTCTTGCTGGTACAGAAGGACGGAAACTCGGTAACGAGCCCCGCCAAGATTGACGGTTCGCTGCAATTCCAAATCCAGTTGCGTGACAAGGACAGCAAGGACAACAATACAATGACCGTCAAGTTGTTCAATTCCCGCACAGGTGATTCGACCGACGTGACCCTGACCCGCACAAACGACGCCCTGGGTTACTTCGAGAGCGATTGGCTCACCGCGTCCACAAAGGAATCGGGACTTCCCAACGTGAACTTCCTCGGCGGCGACACGATTACGGTCAAGTACCAAGACCCGCGTGACGAAGAAGAACGTGACTCGGTCTGGTTCTACTCGACTCCGACCAGACCTGACCCCAAAAAGGCCTTAATCTCAAGCAACGTTTGCTCCATCACGGGCGATGCCGTAAAAGACATGTCACTCAACATGGAATTTTCCGGCAGCATGTTCGACGGCGACAAGATTATCCTCGACAGCGTCGTAGTGACCATCAACGCTACCGCGACCACCGATGAAACATCATTCACGCTGACGCCCTCCTCCAAGGTAACAGGCGCCACGGTGAACATCCCCTTTGCCGATTCCTTGGTCAATGTCGCCAACCCGAAGGGCTCCGTGACCGTCTACATGCGCGAGAACGGAAAGAACCAGACAGCGACTGTCGCCATCACCGATGCGATAAAACCGAAACTCGCGAACATTTCCATACTCGAAAACGAGAACCACGAAAACGAACGCGACACGCTCAAAATTACGTTCTCTGAACCAGTCAACCTGGCTTCCAAGACGGAATGGCCTCTCTCCGTTTACGACGGAACGTCCGAAGTCGTGCAGGCCGGCATCCGCGTGATTTCGGCAACTACAAGCGACGAAGGCAAGAGCTGGATGTACGTCATTGAAGGTAATGCAGGCGGCAACCTGATTAAGCCCGGGTTCCGCGCACAGATAGCCGAGGGATTCAACGTAAGCGACATGTCAATGAACTCCCTTGCCACTTGCGCCCCGGTCAACGTGATGGAATCTACGCGTCCTGTCCCCGTGCACTACGCCACCATCACCGACATCGAAGGCGACGGCCAACCCGACGAAATCTACGTCGAGTTCGTCCGCCTGCTCAAGACGAAGAACATCCCCGACACAGTTGATGTATACTGGGGCAGCCCCGCAGTCTACACACCGTTCGTCATTCCGGCTGGCGGCTGGGACCTTGACACCATCTATGGCGAAAAGACAGCCATGGCCATCACAAAGATCGACTCCGTCAACGGAAGCTGGATCAAGGGTGCCGCAAAGACCATTTGTGCAGAATACAAGGACGACACCTCCTACGTGACAAAGAACGTCTACACCTACACGTATTTTGACGGCGATTCTACCATGCCCGTCATAGACAGCACGCTGGCTCGGGTCGACACGACTTCTATAACGGTCACGCAGAAATGCGCCAGAAAAGAAAACGTGCAAGATTCTACATTCATACCCAAGATTGATACGGTGGGTTGGGACTCCGTGCAGACCGAACATAGCGCTATACGCATCAAGATTACGGGAGACCTTTACAAGAACGTGACCTACGGCGCTAACGGCGGCAACGGAGCGATTCTCCCCCGCAAAGGTTCCATCGAAAGCCTGCTAGATGCTACGCGAGCAACACTTATCGACAAGTGTCCGCCGATCATCGTGAAGGCGACCAAGTCCACCTCGGGCTCCCTGGGTCTCCTCGAGGCTACGATGTCTGAGCCGCTAGTCTCGATAAGCAACACAGCCCTCGAATACATCGAGCGCCGCCGCGGCTCGCAGGTCGGCGTGTACCTGAGGCCCAAGGCCACGACCACGAAGTACGAGGTCAGGGAGAACTACGCCTACGACGAAGACGCTGACGACGCCGTGCGTACCGGCGACTTCATCAGGCTCGTCCCGATTCCCACGCTCTCGCGCTACAAGGACAAGGCGGGCAACTTCCCGACCGAGCATAACCCGTGGGTGGCGGTCGGCGGCTCCTCCGCCGAGAAGACGAAGTTCAGGGTGACGCTCGCGCAAAGCGTGACGCAGCCGACGTCCGTCGATCACTACGTGGGCACGCAGGTGTCCGACAAGGAGGTGTTCCGCGCTACGGTAATCAACCAGGACGGCACCGAGACTCTGATGGGCCTCGAGGACGGCATCCTTACCACGACGGGCACCGTGCTTGACACCAACATCTACAAGCACGCGGGCCCGCAGTTCATCGTGGAAATAACGATGCCCTCTGCGCAGCAGACCGACGAATTCGGGAAGCCCCTGTTTGATTTCGACATCAAGTTCTCGATGGGTGTCTACGACAACCTCGGTCAGTTCGTCGCCAAGCAGGACGTGAGCCTGAACATGAAGAAAATCGGCTACGACAAGATTTCCGAAGACGGCGTGCTCCGCCTGAACATGGAATGGATGGCGAAGGACGGCTCTCCCAGGAGCCGCAAGGGCCGCAAGCTCGGCACGGGCGCCTACATCGCGAAGTTCGACTTCGAGTCGAAGGCGACCTACGTGGCGGAGACCAGCACGGCCCAGGAAGACGGCCCCAAATACGAGAAGGGCGACATCATCAAGACGACGGACAACACCACGAAGACATTCGGCTTCAAGCGCGCAAAAAGAAAATAATAGATAGATTGCATTGGAAAACAACATGAAAATGACGTACTTGAAAAAATTGCTGACGGCAACATTTGTCCTGAGTGACATTTTCGCCGTCCAGGCGATGGCCCAACTCCCGAACCTCGACCGCACTGACAAGGTCCATAGTCGGCGATACCTCGATTCGCTCAACGTGTTCGACCGTCGTCCGATTCGACTGAACCAGAGCGGATTCAGGCCCCAGGACTACAAGTACGCCTATGTGGCCGATCCAACGGACATGACCTTCAAGGTTATCGACGCGAGCACCAAAACGGAGGTTTCGAACGGCAGCCTTTCTCTTATCAAGCAGAACGTCATAAAGCCCAACATCTGGATTAACGGCGCATTCAACTCCATCGCGAGCGAATATGAATTCGGGTCGCAGGATTCCCTGACTTCCGCAAGGGAAGACTTGTACCGGGCGGACTTTACCTCTCTCACCTCTATGGGTGAATACTATATCGTGAACGGGCACGACACCTCGGCTCACTTCCTGATTCACCCATCCATATTCAATTCCATCCTCGAAAAGTCGCTCATGTTCTTCGGCGTACAGCGTTGCGGAGATACGAAATCGCATTTCCACGGGGCTTGCCACTTGCAGGACGGTTCTGCAGTCCATCACGACCTTACGGGCGGATGGCATGACTGTGGCGACCACTTCAAGGTTTCGGAAACGCTGGGATACGCGGCGTATGTGCTTTCGATGGTCTACCTCACTTACCAGGACAAGGCAGAAGACCGCTACGGCAATTCCTATGCGGACACCGTGTTTACCGACGGCATTCCCGACATCCTCTACGAAGCCAAGATCGGAACGGACTATATTCTTAAACTCTACAAAGCTTCTAAAGCTGACGGCCTGATTGCCCAAGGCGACATGTACCATTCCGTGGGTGTCGCCGACCCCGACCATTTGTACTGGGACAAGCCGGAGCGTCAGGATGCCCAGTCCCCGGCCAAGGGAGGCCCCGACCGCGACGTTACAAAGGGCATCGGCGCCAACACCGCAGGTATCTTCGTCGCGGCACTTGCGAACGTCGCCGTCGGATACAAGGTCTACGACGCCGCCTATTCGGATTCCCTGCTTGCCGCAGCAGAAGACATCTACAAGAACGTTTTCAAGGTCGCCTACGCAGCAAAGCGTAACACGGGAGGCAATTACTACAACCAGTTTTATACGGGAGGCGGCCCCCTGTACGACGACGGTGGCGCGGCAGCATTCGCCCTCTGGTACGCCACCAAGGATACGACCTACCAATACGACCTTTACAAGAACCCGGCCATATTCAACAACGCAAACTTATACAAATTCAACCTAGATCTTTTTAAAGCGGGCTTCCTCGGGAACCCTAACGGCGGGTTTACGCCGGGCGGCTGGGCCACGGACTATCAGAACGTCCATGCCTACGTGCTGTTCGCAATGCAGAGGCTAATTCTGAACAATCCGCAGACAGCTGCAGAATACGGACTCAGCGAACTGGAACGTGACTCGCTCTCGATGCGAACCATGGCGACCTTCCGCAAGCTGATTGATGTTTCGACCAACCAGGGCGATTCCCTGGTGCTTACCAACCCGGGCATTCCCAACGGTGATCCGCACGAAGGCCCCAGCAAACTACACGTGATTACGCCCTACAACCTGGTTTGGACAACTTTCGACTGGGGCGTGATGCGCTACAACATGGGAACCGCCGTTGCCATTTTCTTGATGTACGAACTCACCGGCGACGAACGCTACCTGAGGGTGGCCCTCGACAACATGTACTTTATTCTGGGCGCGAATCCGTGGGATATATCGTTCCTCATGGGAACCGGCGACAAGAACCCGCAACACCCCCACAACCGTTCGGCGAACCCCGACGGATACAACGCGGGTGGCATGCCGTATGAATACAGATGTCCCGTGGGAGCCCTGATGGGTGCCCGCGCTCCGAACAAAACCTTGATTGAAGACTGGAGCAAATACACCTCGACCGAAACCTGCATCGACTTCACGGCGCAGTTCCTGTTCCCGGCCCAGAGCCTTGCCCAGACTCTCCCGCCCGATATGGATGGTCCGCTGTTCAGCAACATCGCCGGCACACCGATTTCGGACACCGAAGCCATCGTGAGCTGGGACGCCAACGAAGTCGCACTCGTAACCGTATTCTACAGCGAAGTTCCCGACGAGACAACCGTCAAGTCCGTTCAACAGAACACGGCCACAAAGGGCGGGGCTGTCACACTCACCGGGCTCACCCCGGGGAAGACCTACTACTTCTTCCTCGAAGGCATGGACACGAGAAGGAATCTCACAACCGACAACAATCACGGCCAGTGGTACCAGTTTACCATGACCCCTGCCAACACGACCATCAGCGGGGTCACCATCTGCCAAGTCGACAACCGGAGCGCAAAGATTTACTGGTGGTCTAGCGACCGCATGAATGGAGTCGTGAATTTCGGAACGGCTCCGGGAGCCTACACCCAGTCCAAAGCGGCAGAAGGCGGCGCAGTCCTCTTCCACGAAGCGACGCTCACCAACCTTCAGGCTGGCACCAAGTACTACTTCTCCGTATCTTCGGGTGCCACGACGTCAAGCGAATTCTCTTTCACGACCGAAGAATACGCCACGACAGTCGAGATGGACATCTACGTGAAGCCTCTCAACAAGAACGGTTGCTCCAGCAGTTCCGACTGGAAGAAATGCAACACCTTCCTGGTCATCGTCACAAACAGGGATACGATGCCATACCAGGATCTCGACCTGAGATTCTATTTCCCGGTCGCCGTCACCGGAGGCAGCGACAACAGGTCCATTTGGGACGGAACGGGACAATCGGTCGGATGGCCCACGATGAATTTCGAAGCCCCCGTAGCCTATACGGCAACGACACCGAGCGGAACGACCGAAAGCGGATATTACACGCAGGTCCATATCGAAGGCAACCTCGCCGTTTCCGGCAGCTACTTCTTTGAATTCAAGGTTCAGCCCTCCTACGGAAGCCTGGAAAACAGCTGGTCCTTCAGGCCACATACGGGCTCCGACGATCCAGAAATGTTCGAAGGCATAGATCTGACCCGTGGACCGTTGTACAAGGAAGAATCCAATTCCACCATGTACATCGAAACCATAAATGGTGTAAAGGAAAAGGCCTTCCGAAAGACGCCTTACGTCACGGCCTACTATCACGGCAAATACATCTACGGTTACGCCCCGGACTACACGCCCGAAACGGGACCGCAGCTTAACCGTACCATAACGCTCAATTTCGACAGCCCGTTCGTATCTCCGCACTACTCCGTGGAACAGGAAGACTACGGCGCCACCTACAGCGGAATGAGCAAGGTGACTCCGACCGGCATGCTCGACGAATTCGAGATGAACGGCAGCTCCTATTTCAACCACACGGCATACGATCCGGCAAACCGCAAGGACGCGTTCCAATTCAAGATTGACACGACACTTGTCTATGGCAACAACTACATGGAATGGGTCAGCTGGCACAACCGTGCAGCGAACCAGAACGGCAGCTATGATTGCGCCTGCGCCGTCGTCCGCAGCAACGTGGAAATAGACTCCATCATGGTTCCTCCTGAAATCCGCCATCTGAAATTTACCGTCGACACGGTGCACGCCTATACCGGGAAAATGGTCAAGGTCAAGTTGCAGCTTCTGGACAGCAACATGGCGCTACTCAACGTAGACCCCATAAGCGTTCTCCTTTCTTCGGAAACGGGATTCGCAAAATTCTACACGTCCCTCAATTCAACGATTCCCGTCGAAAAAATCGACATCATCAAGGGCGAAGCCGAATTCTACCTTTCTTCTGACAAGGCGACAACGACTATCTTGAAGGCAATCGGGAACAACACCTCCAAATTCAACTATATTCCCGCAAAGGCAGTGCTCATCATCGAAGACCTGCCGCCATGGCCCATCATCGAAGAAGCGAAGATGGTCGACTCCGACTGCGACGACATTCCCGACGCGTTCAATATTACGCTTTCGAACGAATACATCGCGTCAGAAAACCAGTCGTTCCGTTCCATCTGGTACGTGTATGGCACCGACACCATCAAGAGCACCAAAGTCATTTCGCAGAACGGCAGGGACCTGGTCGTCGGAGCGAATCTCTCTGGCGCCACCATGAATACGAACCCTGAAGGAAGCATCACTCTCGTGAGCAACACCAAAAACGGATTGAAAGAATCCGCTGACTTCTACAAGGATGGTATTCCGCCCACGCTCGTATCCGTATCCGTACTCGAGAAACTCCCGACCGCGACAAGCGACTTCGTCTACATCCAGTTCAGCGAACCCGTGAAGGAACCCTCTCCCGAATGGCCGCTGCGCCTGAATTCTGCCGATGTCGCAGTCCACGTGAAGGGCGTAAAACTCTACAACGAAGCTCACAACATCTGGGAATTCGAAATAGACTTCGACGCGGGCGGAGGCTCGTACGTGAGGGAAGGCATGAAGGCAGAACTTGCCCCGACAGCGACCATCAAGGATCTCGCCGGAAACGGCATCGGACCTTGCGCTCCGAAGGTAGTAGATGTGCTCCTGAAGCTTCGCCCGATCCCGATGACCTACGCTAGCATCTCGGACAAGGATGAAGACGGCCTTGCAGAACACATCGAAATCAAATTCGCGCAGACTGTCGACACGAAGCACTACCCGGATTCGATCTCTATCGTATTCGGTAGCGCCTTGCCCGAAACCCTCACCGTATACAAGTCGCAATTCCAGCTGAACGCTGACCAGATGTCCAGTTCGTTCGACCTTCCCGAACCTTTCTCGCTGGGCAACACCAACGGCAATTACGAGGGAACCCTGAACGGCAAGGACCTCATAGGCGCAGGCCTTGTCTTAGAACATCTTGGCGATGGTGCCGCATACGAAACGGAATCCACGATTGCCGAAGACCTCGCGGGTCCTGTATTCACATCGGCGACCCTGAGCTCGGCGACTCTGCTCAACGTCCACATAAGCGAACCTGTCTCCATCGTAGATCAATCCGCAATCCTCTACGTACGAGAACGCGGAAACATGAGCATCAGCAAAATGGATCTCACCTCGTGGAACCTTTCTAACGGCAAGACGACCCTCAATGCGTTCTTTGCGTCTGACGCTGAGTCTGCAGTCTTGGAAGGCGACCGCATCAACCTCGCCCCGAAAGTCGCCAGCGTATTTACCGACTTGAGCGGCAATATGCCGGCCGATAACAACCCCATGGTTACGATCGGTGGCGACGACAAGCCGAAAATCAAGTTCGATGTACATCTGCAAGAACAGGTGACGACCATCTCGGCGGCCAACCCGTCCCTCAACCCGAGCGACAAGACGATAAACATCTACATCGTGAACCCGAGCAACCACAAGCTCGACCGCATTGAGAATGAGACCGTCGTGCAAACGGGTATCGACACAGCGCAAACACCGCTCAACGGTGTCGTATGGACAATGGACATGACCATTCCTCGCGGTGGTGCCTTGAACCAGGATCCCTACTGGAGGAGCATGGAGTTCAAGTACCGTATACCCATCTACACGAATATGGGCAGCTACGTAAACCGTGTTGCAGGCTCGTTCACCATTAATTCCGACACCTACCTTTCTACATCGAACAAGGTAACGTTCTTGGTGGAATGGGTCAACGCGCCCAAAGGCGGTGTCCGTTCGAACAAGGGCAGGGCTGTCGGTACAGGAGCCTACATCTACAAGGCTGAACTGAACTGCAAATTCAACCCCAACCCGAATCTCGACGAAAAAACGAGGGATCGCTTCAATTCGTCGGATTCTTACGAAAAGACCGAAACATTCGGTATACGGCGTAAGAAGTAAAACATAGGGCAATTTCTTCGGTCCCGCGACAGCGGGACTTTTCTTTTCAGGATTTTTTTATATAAGTTTCTAAAAGATATGCAAGAGATTCTGTATTCAAATTCGCCTATTTCTACAGCCCTTTCCGCGTGGGCTCTTCTGCTTACGTTCTTGCTACCCTACATCCTGGGGAAAAAGACCGGAATTAGGCAGTTTCCCAAAGCCATCTACCAATTGATGCTCATCTGCATCTATTGGAATACGCTGAGCCTTGTCGGAAACCTGTTCTTCAGCGGTCCTGATTTCGGGAACTCGGCAAAAATCATTTTCGGCCTGCAGGCTCTCGCCTGGATCCAGACTGGTAACGCCATCTACCACATCGCCGAACATGCGCTTCATTTCAAGCGTTTGAATTTCTGGAGACTGCTTAACGCCATCGGCGTTCTCAACGTACTCGTCGTCACGCTCATATTCTGCCTGAAGGAAACCCTGTTCACCGAATTCAAAGTATTCGGTTACATGCCCTTCCACGACCACGCCTTCTTCAAGATTTTTTCAATACTCTTCCTCATATACGTTCTCCCTGAACTTCTCCTCACCATATACATGCTTCTGAGCCGGACGTTACAGACAGGAGACAAGGATGCGGCGCAGATAAACCTCTACATGGCAGGGACCTTCATCTTCTTTACCATGCTGGCGTTCCTCTTCGACTTCATCATACCGATTTCCAGCGACTTCAACATCAACGGAAGGCACCCCATATTCCTGCAATGGCACCAATACGCCACGATATTCCTCGCCATTCTGTGCGGGCAGTATTTCACCTCGATTTCGTTCAAGAACAAAAGTTCGCACTGGCTCATGAAGAGCCTGTTTAACCAGCTGAGCGACTGCATATTCACGTTCCAGTCCGACGGCAAGATCAGCTCGAGCAACCCCTCGGCGCAGCTCCTGTTCCGCAAGTCGGACAGCGAAATGAAAATGCACCACATCCGCGATTTCATCCCGAACCTGAAATTCGAGAACGAAATCCTCATGGAAAACATGAAGGTGCAAATCAACGACGAGCTGCATTCCTTCTGCGTATCGCTGTTCAAGTACCGCACCACGCTCACCACGTACATGTGGCTCCTGCTCCTGAGCGACCAGACGAACTCGCTGTTCTACCAGCAACGCATCAAGACGCTCAACCGCCAGTTCGCCGACTACAAGAAGGACCTCATCCGCTACCAGGACCGCCTCGACAACTCCGAAAAGAAATTCAAGGAACAGAGCAACTTTAGTTCGACGCTCATCAACGCGCTCCCATTCCAGTTCTGGTCCAAGAACGAACAGGGCGTGTACACAACGCAGAACATCATGGACATCAAGAACCGCGGAAACCTCATTCAGACGACGGACAATTCCGAGTCCATCACGGACCGCGAAAAGCAGGCGCGCAACAGCGGCGTTTCGAACATCTGCACCACCTACGAAAACGACCGTCACGAAAAGATTTCCGAAGACGAAGCCAACAACCTCATCTTCAACAACAAGACCGTATTCATTTACAACGAGCAGTTCATCCCGATTATCGCGGAAAAGAAGCCGTACAAGATCATCGGGCTGAAGCAGGACATCACCGAGCAGAAGCGCCTCGAAAGGGAACGCGACCTCCTGAGCGAACAGAAGCGCATCCATTCGCGCCTCGAAGACCTGGGAACGATGCTCGGCGGTTTCGCGCACGACTACAAGAACAGTATCGGAGCGCAAATCGGCTTCTGCGAGCTCGCACAGGAAACCCTCCTGAGCGTCCCGACCGACGACATTCCCGAAAAGAAGGCGAAGACCATCGCGAGAGCGGCCGACCTCATCAGCGAAGCGAACAAGGCAGCGAACAAGGCGAAGGATTCCGTGAACCAGCTCTTGAGCGCCATCCGAAACGAAGCCTCCATAGCCCCGAAGCCGATGGTGTTCTCTCCGTTCCTGATTATCGAGGACGTCGTGAAGAAGGTACAGCTCACGCTCCCCTCGAACATCCACATCTCGACCGAGGAAATCGACAAGGACCTGAAGATAATGTGCCTACCGGCGGCCTTGGACAGGATTTTGAGCAACCTCGCGAACAACGCCATATTCGCCATGAAGGAAACCGGCGGTACGCTCACGTTCAAGCTCGAACGCACCCAGCTGGAAAAGAAGCTCGTCCTCCCCTTCTCGGAGACCATCGAACCGGGAGTTTATGCGAAATTCACCATCGCCGACACGGGTACCGGAATCGATTCAGGCACCCTGGAACGCATTTTTTCGCCGTTTTTCACCACAAAAGCGCCCGGAGAAGGGCTTGGTTTGGGCCTGACATCGGCCTTAAGGCTGCTAAAAGACAGTAATGCGCATTTCACCGTGCATACGACCCTCGGTGAAGGCACTCAATTTAATCTATATTGGGATTTAGCAACCGAAAAAACGGAGGATGCATAATGGCCACTATCTTGATTATTGATGACGACGAACAGTTCAACTTGATGATGAAGACCGCCCTTGAAGTCAAGGGTTACGAAGTGGAAACGGCAAGCAACGGCAGAGAGGCAAAGGCCCTCTACCAGAACAAGAAGTACGACGTCATCGTTACCGACATCATCATGCCGGACGTGGATGGCTATGAAGTCATTTTGGACCTGCGCCGCATGGGTATGAGCGACAGGACCATCGCCGTGAGCGCTGGCGGCCGTACCGCAGCGGACGACTACCTGTTGACGGCAAAGCACTTCGATGTGGCTGTCACGTTCAACAAGCCCATCGATATCCAGCAGTTCCGCGAAAAGGTTGATGAAATCATCAAGAACCATCAGTAATTCATGCCGATGAACATACTGATTGCTGATTCCGACAAGGACTTTATCAGCGACATTCGACGTTCCTGGGCCTTGGACGATACGGAGCTCTCGCTCTGTAACGACAAGGACAAATTGATGCCCCTGGTAAAAAACAGTTCGATAGACCTCGCTTTTATCGAAGTTCCGTTTCTTACCTTCGACAACATGGATCTTGTCAGTTTTTTAAAAGAAAAAGACCCGAACATCGAGATTTTCATCCTTTGCGACAATAAGAACTGGCCGGGCGCCACCAGCGCCATCAACCGCGGGGCAAACAGCTTCTTGATGAAGCCGGTAACGGTCAATCAGCTCGAAGACACCGCGAAGAAAATCCAGACATTAAGGCAGAACAAGTCCACGCACCAGCTAATGGAATCGCAGGTGCTGGACAGCCTCTTGGGCGACACGCCCGAAATGAGGAAGATTCTCAAGACAGTCTACAAAATTGCCCCCACGACGAGCACCGTGCTCATCACCGGCGAATCCGGTTCGGGCAAGGAATTCCTCGCAAACGTAATACACCGCTACAGCCAGCGCGCCGCCGAACCGTTTATCGCGGTCAACTGCGGGGCCATACCGGAAAACCTGGTCGAAAGTGAACTTTTCGGTGCGAAGAAAGGTTCGTACACGGGTTCTACCGCCGACAAGAAGGGCCTGTTCGAGGCGGCAAACCGGGGAACGCTGTTCCTGGACGAAGTCGGCGAACTCTCGCCCGCGACGCAGGTGAAACTGTTAAGATTCTTACAAAGCCACGAAATCAGGCGCGTGGGTGAAACCGAGGCGCGTTACCTAGACATCCGCATCATCGCGGCGACGAACCGCGACCTGCAGGCGTCCATGCTCAAGGGCGAATTCCGCGAAGACCTTTTCTACCGCCTCAACACGTTCCACCTGACGCTCCCGCCGCTGCGCGAACGCAAGCCCGTGATTCCCACGCTTATCCGCTACTTCATCTTGAAGTACAAGGAAACCCACGGGAAGGACATCATCAACGTGGAACCGGCGGCGCAGTACGCGCTCGCAAAGTATCCGTACCCGGGCAACATCCGCGAACTCGAGAACATTATCGAGCATGCGATTGTGCTTTCGGAAGGCGGTATACTGCGGCTCGAAGATCTGCCCGAAAACGTGCAGGAAGAAGCCCGCGAAAAGACGGTCGCCATCCCGCATATCCGGGAAAGCCAGTCCGAGACGCACCTGCTCCCGGGATTAGAGACCGGCAACGTGGATGTACCCGCGAAGGCGCCTAGCGAACCTGCGGAAAGCGACGACATCATCTCGCTCGAAGAAATGGAACGCAGGCACATTCTGCATGCGCTGAGCGTCTGCAAGAACAACAAGACCGAAGTCTGCAAGCGGCTCGGAATCAGCCGCGCCACCCTCTGGAGAAAGTTGAAGGAACTCAAGATCCAGATGGACGGCGAAGAAGACTAAGGCAAAAACTTTATCGAAGAACAGCACATGATGCGCATCAACAAGTTCATATCCCTTTGCGGAATCGCGAGCCGTCGCGCCGCAGACGCCCTCGTACAGGAAGGACGCGTGCAGGTGAACGGCGAAACCATCACCGACATGGGACACCAGGTCGACGAAAACGCAGACGACGTCAAGGTAGACGGTAAGACAGCGAAGCTCCCGAAGAAGACGAAAGTCATCATGTTCCACAAGCCCGCAGGATGCGTGTGCACCAAGGACGACCCGCAAGGGCGACGCACCGTCTATGATTACCTGCCGCCGGGATACGCCTCCTTCAAGTACGTAGGAAGGCTCGACCTGCAGAGCCGCGGACTCCTGCTGTTTACCGACGACGGGGAACTACTGCACCGGCTCACGCACCCGAGCTACGAGATTCCGCGCAGTTACTACGTGTGGACGACGCGCCCGCTTAGCGAAGCTGCCGCCCAGAAGCTCGTGGACGGAGTCGACATCCGCGACCCCGAAGACCCGGACGCCGAAGAAGAAATCGCATTCGCGACCGACGTGTATCTCGAAAACGGATTCGCCGAACTCGTGCTCATCGAAGGCAAGAACCGCGAAATCCGCCGCATGATGCGCGCCGTCGGTTACGAAATCCGAGACCTGAAGCGCGTGAGCTACAGCCACATCCAGCTGGGCGACTTGCCTGCGGGTGAATTCCGCGAACTCACCGCCGATGAATTGAACAAATTGCGGCAAGCAGTACATCTTTAGACGAAAGACGATAGACGATAGACGAAAGATAGGTGTATGCATTTATCCATCATCAATCATCAATTATCCATCATCAATTATCAATCATGTCAAGAACTCTCTACATAGGTGACGTCCACGGCTGTGCCGACGAACTCGAGCGCATCATAGACGCATTCGGCTTTGTACGCGGAAGCGATACTTTGTACCAAACCGGCGACATCATCAACAAGGGTCCCGACATGATGCGGGCCATGCGTACCGTCATCAACCTCGGAATCCTTACCGTACGCGGGAACCACGAAGAGCATTTGATCCGTTCGATGGAAAACCCCGAAAGCACCTGGACCGAAAAGCAGCGCAAGCGTTTCAAGGCGCTCCCCCTGGAAGACTGGGAGTTCATCCGCGACACCGTGAAGACCTGGCCCCTCTGGCGCGACACCCCGCACGCGCTCCTCGTGCACGCGGGCCTCGAACCCGGCAAAAAACGCCTCGAGGACATGAGCCCCGAAGTACTGCTTTCCATCCGCAAATGGAATGACAGGCCATGGTACGAACAAGTTAAATGGGAAAAGACAGTCGTGTTCGGGCACTGGGCCAAGAAGGGATTCGTGAATATTCCCGGATTTATCGGACTCGACTCGGGATGCGTCTACGGCAAATGCCTTACCGCATGGTGCCCCGAAGAAGACAAGTTCTACACGGTGCCCGCTGCCCGCGAGTACACACCGGTAAAGGACAAGGCGAAGGAATCCGAAGGCGCCCCCTGCAAGGTCGTCGGAGACAACAGTCCCGCCTCGATTCCCCCTAAGACATTCGACGAAATCAAATCGCGCATCGAAAGCGGGGACATCGCCCCTGCCAAAAATTCGCCCGAAGATGACGCCATACGCAAGGCAAGCCCTTCCATCGCCGCAGAATGGGCGGGCTACTAGTATTCCGAGGTTACAATGAAACGACTGCTCATCATTTTGGCTTTGCTGTTCACGGCACATTCCGCATTCGCCGAAAACGAATGGCCGCGCAGGTTTTTCTTCAGCACGGGTTTTGGCGTGTTCACAAGCACCGGCGACATGAACGAACGCGTGCTCACTCTGAAAGACACCACCGGCCGTACACAGAAAATTCACTCGCCCGACCTGGGCGTATTCGCAAGCCCGGACTTCACTCTCGGCGTGAACGTTCGCGAATTCACCTTCGGGTTCAACTTCCAGATTTGGAATTCTGAACAGGATATTTACGGGTTCCCGGACGAATCGGTGGAAGGCAACAGCCTTTACTGGCGAATCAGCATGGAATTCATGTACAACTTCTTGTGGCCCGAAGACTTCCAGATTGGCATCGGCGTTTCATATTCCTACACCACACTTACCACCGAAAATACGGCATACATGGACGGTGAGGCCAGCGAATCCGAATTCATGGGATCTTCCGTCGGGTTTATCGCCAACGTCAAATACTACATTTTCGACCATTTGGCAATTGTCCCGTATATCAAAGTTTACGAAAACTGGTACAGGAATGTCTACACCGAAGCGAGCGGACTTTGCGACCTCGATTCGTACATGTGGCAGACCTTCTTCTTCGCTGGCGTAGCCTTGCAGTTCCGATTCTAGGGTTCGGCCCGGCCCCCCAATTTTCTATATTTGGCAGCGTATGAAAACGCTAACCAAACTTACACTCGCAATTTTGATAGGGGCCGCCACTTTTGCAACAGCAAAAGATGAAAACGGCTGGGCAACCATCTATGAAACCCTCGCCGCCTTCGAAGACAGGCCCGGCGCGGCATCGCCCTTCAACCGTCCCGGTTACGTCAAGCCCATCATCGAGAATTTGGGCAATGTACTCAATAGCAACTGGTACGTAAGCGCAAACGTGCCTCAGAGCCTCACGTTCGAATTTGGCTTGCCCGTGGCGCTCATTCCCATCAACAGCGAAGACCGCACCTTCACGGAAAAAAACATTCTCGGCCAGCCGAACGAAGTCCCGACAATCTTCGGCGGCCAATGGGACCCGGTCACCGATCCGGCCGGCCTGAACGTTTACGGTAACGAGACCCTGAACGGGCTCAGCGTTTTCTCCTATCCCTACCTGCAGTTCGGCGTGAGCATGTTCCACGCGAGAATCGTGCTTCGCGGAATGTGGCTCCCCCCCATCAGCGAACTACGCGGATTCAACCTGCTCGGTTTCGGCCTGCAGTACAGTTTCGGCAGATGGTTCCAGTACATGCTCCCGAAGGCAGCGCAAGGGCTTGACGTGAGCCTCGTTTTCGGTTACAACTCGAGCAGCATCAAATACAAGCCCAAAGATTATAGCGGGCAGCTCAATCTCGACGTGGGCGCAACGACGTTCGACGTGGTCATCGGTTACAAGCCGTTCAACTTCTTCGAAGTCTTGATGACTCTCGGCTATCAGTCTGCGACAATGAAGGCATCCGGACACCTCGAACAGGAAGCCAATCCGGCCATGTTCGTCAACCCGAACATTTCTGTTGACGGAAATTGCGGATTCAAGTTCGGCCTCGCGGTCGCATTCCAGCTCGGCAAGACATACCACCCGGTCATCGGTTTCGATTATGCGGGCAAGTCGAGCTTCACGACGAACGTGATTTACCTGCGCCAGCAATTCGGCGAAGACAAGACTCCCGACGAAATCGCGAAGGACAAGGGCTACGTGCGTGGCGCGAAGAAAGAAGAAAGCAACGCCGCCGTGGAACAAACAAGCCAGGAAGCCCAGCAGGAACTAGACCAGGAAACGGAACAGCCCGCAGAAGAATCTGCCGCAGACGAACCTGCCACAGACGACACATCGGCTGAAACCGAATCCGAAGATGAAATTGAATAACCACATTATCATTGACCATTAACCAGAAACTAATGACCAATGACCAAAAAGAAGGCATAACATGATTACATTCCTTATCGGTATCGCGATTCTTATCGGCGGATACTTTACCTACGGAAAGTTTGTCGAACATGTCTTCGGCCCTGATGACCGCAAGACTCCGGCAATCGCAAACCCGGACGGCGTTGACCGCGTCCCGATGAAGCACTGGAAGAACATGCTCATCCAGCTCCTGAACATCGCGGGAATCGGCCCCGTCATCGGCGTGATTCTCGGCATCAAGTTCGGAGCAATCGTATTCATCATCCTCCCGCTGGGCAACGTCCTCGGCGGTGCAGTACACGACTACTTCTCGGGCATGGTCAGCATGCGCAACAACGGCTACAACGTGCCCGCGCTCTCGCAGAAGTTCCTCGGCAAGGTTCCCTCGAAAATCGTAATCGCGCTCATCTCGGTCGCGCTCATCCTCGTAGGCGCCGTATTCACGAACACGCCCGCGCAGCTCGTGAACACGCCCATCATCGCAGGTTCCGCAGTATCGCCCACGCTGTTCTGGATTGCGGTCGCCGTGATTTTCGCCTACTACTTCACCAGCACATTCTTCCCCATCGACAAGGTCATCGGACGCATCTACCCGATTTTTGGCGGGATGCTCATCCTCGCCTCTCTCGGCATCATGATCGGCATCGCCCCGAACCTGAACGTCCTTGATGAAATCAACCTCTCCGATATCGCCTCGAACTTCACGCAGCATCCGGGTCACCAGCCCATCATCCCGATGCTCTTCGTGACAATCGCCTGCGGCATCATCAGCGGTTTCCACAGCACGCAGAGCCCGCTCGTCGCCCGCACCGAAGTGACCGAGAAGACCGGCCGCCAGACGTTCTACGGCATGATGATTATCGAAGGCCTCATCGGCATGATCTGGGCAGCCGGCGGCATGTTCATCTACCACATGCAACCCGAACTCATGACAGCCGGCGGCGTGAAGGTCTTGAGCGTACTCGTCTCGACCGTCATCCCGTTTGCACCGATATCCATCCTCGTAGTTGTGGGCGTCATCATCCTCGCGATTACAAGCGGCGATACCAGCCTCCGCAGCCTCCGCCTCACTATCGCTGAACTCTTCGGCATCGACCAGGCCGACCCGAAAAAGCGCCTGCTGCTCACCGTCCCGATGTTCGCCATCTGCCTTGCCATCATCTTCTGGAGCAACCTGAACCCGCAGGGCTTCAACATCCTGTGGAACTACTTCAGCTGGAGCAACCAGCTCATGGCGGTTTGCAGCCTGTGCGTCGCGACCGTTTACCTCCGCAGCAAGGGCAAGAACTTCTGGATTACGCTTTTCCCGTGCCTGTTCATGTCGTTCATCTGCCTCGCCTACATCCTTTGGGTGAGCCCCGAGAACCTGAAGGGTGCCCCTGTCGGATTCGGCCTCAACTACAACTTGGCACTCGTACTCGCAGCCATCGGTGCGGTCGTACTCGTCACGTTCCTGTGCCTGCGCGGCAAGAAGCTTTCGAACGACAAGTCCTTCAACCCTGACAAGTGGTAAAACTCGAAGGCACCATAAAAAGCGTCACCTTCCACAGCGCCGACAGCGGCTTCTCCGTATTGCGCGTTAACGTGGAAGGCGAAAGAGCCCCCGTCGTGGTGACGGGGACTTTTCCCGATTTAGGGTCCGGTGAAAAACTGCAGATGGAAGGCGATTGGGGCAATCATCCCAAATATGGCCGGCAGTTCAAATGCACCTCGTTCAAGGTCTGCGCCCCGCAAGACGAGAACATCACCGAATATCTAGCCTCCGGACTTTTCAAGGGCATCGGCCCCAAGACGGCGGAAGCCATCGTGAAAGTTTTCGGCGAAGATACCGCCGACATTCTCGACAACCATCCCGACATTTTCCGCAAAGCTAAAATCAAGGGCATTACCGCCAAGAAGATTGAGGCCTTCCTCGCCGCCTGGCAACTGAACCGCCACAGCAGGGAAACGATGCTGTTCCTGTACGGCCACGGCATCGCGGGCAGCGTCGCGAAGAAACTGTGGAACCAGTTCGGGCAAGAGACCATCGCGCGCATTACCGAGAACCCCTACCTGCTCTGCGAAGAAATCTGGGGCATCGGATTTTTGAAGGCGGACGAAATCGCGATGAAGGTGGGAATCCCGAAGGATAGCCCCAAGCGCCTGCAATCCGCCCTCCTGTACGTGCTGCAGGAATCCAGCTTTAATGAAGGGCACGTGTTCCTCCCCAAGGACATCCTTCTCGAAAAGACGTTCCGGATCCTGCGCATCCCGATGGAAGATGATGACGCCGTCTACGGACTCATCCAGCAGTTCGACCACCTGTGCGAACGCGAACGCATCAAGCGGATAGACGACGACTGTTTTTACCCGCCGCTGTTCCGCGCCGAGCAGAGCATTGCAGACAACATTCTTTACCGGCTGGCGGGCAATGCGCTCCCGACCGCAGGCTTCGAGCGTGCCCTCATGGACTGGGAACACGAGCACAAGTTTGCGTTCGACCCCATGCAAAGAAAAGCCATCGAGATGGCGCTCGCTTACCGCATATCCATCATCACGGGCGGTCCCGGCACCGGCAAGACGACCATATTGAAAGGCATCCTCCACCTCGCGCAGAAGATGGAAGAGAGCGTGTTCCTTGCCGCCCCCACGGGCCGTGCGGCCAAGCGCATGAGCGACCTCTGCGGAATAAAGGCACGCACCATCCACCGCATGCTCGAGATGGACCCCGCGACAAAGAAATTCAACCGCAACGTCGAGAACAAACTCCCCTGCGACCTGCTTATCATCGACGAGTTCAGCATGGTCGACACCTGGCTTGCCGCGGCGCTATTCGAAGCGATACACGCAAAAACGCGCATCGTGCTCGTAGGTGACGCGGACCAGCTTCCGAGCGTCGGGCCCGGCAACGTGTTGAACGACCTCATCCGCTGTCCGAGAATCCCGACGACGCGCCTGCAGCACATATTCCGGCAGGCCGGCGGGAACGACATCGCCGACAAGGCATCGAAGATAAACCAGGGAATCGTCCCCTCGCCCATCGACGGCCCGAACTTTCACTTTATTCCATTCGAGGAACCCGAGCAGGCGAAAGGCATCCTTCGCGAACTCCTGAAAAAAGGCGTGCGCTCCAAGCTCGATATCGACCAGAAGACCGACCTGCAGATTCTCACCCCCATGCGCAAGGGTCCGCTCGGCATATTCGAGCTCAACAGCTTCTTGCAAGAACTCCAGAACCCGGGCAAAACCCGTCACAGGATTATGGGCGTCCCCTGGAGCGATGGCGACAAGGTGATGCAGATAAAGAACAACTACGACAAGAACGTGTTCAACGGCGACGTGGGCATCATCTTCAAGGTGCACAAGAGCGACGACAAGGTCACCGTATTCTACGACGACAAGACCGTGGAATACGAGGGCGACGAACTGGAACAGCTCACCCTCGCCTATGCGAGCACCATCCACAAGAGCCAGGGAAGCGAGTACCCGGCAGTCATCGTGATTCTCGATTCGAGCCACTACATGATGCTCCAGAGGAACCTCGTCTATACGGCGATAACCCGCGCCAAGGGCCACGTGTGGGTGCTTTCGGCCCCGGGGGCATTCGCCACTGCGGTACGCAATACCAGGAGCGTTCGCCGGTTTACCCGCCTCACCGAAAGGCTCGGATAGGCATCCGCGCAGGAGCGTTTCATAAAAAGGGCAAAAACGAGTAATTTAGGCCGTATGTTTCCGAAATTTCGCAGTTTTTTGTTCAAAACCTTTGCTTTTTAGCTTATTTTTGATTATTTTCAAGAAAAACAGATTAGAGGTACTCTCATGAACTTCAAAAAGATTATTCTCGGCTCGGTACTCGCGACCGCTTTCTCAGCCTTCCTCGCCTGTGGTCCTGACGATGGATCCAGCGCTGACATACCGGATGACGTTCCTGGTGGAGAGGTAAAGATTCCCAAGGAATCCGCCCTTTCCCCGATTGTTGTCAATGGTTTGAAAATCACCGTGATGTCCGGCGCTGACGGTATGCGCGGTTCTCTCGGTGGCGTTATCAAGCTTGATCCTGATTTCATCGACAGCACCGAAGCCTACACGGCAAACGTCAGAACCACTATCGACAGCGTGTCCTTCGTCGTTGGCAGAACGATCAACGGCACTGCCTACGAGGAAAAGGTGAACGTCAACCTTGACGGTATCGTTTTCCCGAACGAAATGCTCTCCTTCTCGCAGAAATATCTTGAATTCAAGCAGCTCAGTGCCTGTGGCGAATTCCAGCTCTACATTTCCATCTACGCGAGCAACAAGGAAGACGGTCTGGAAACCCACAAGTACACGACTGTCGACACGCTCACGTTCAAGCGACCGGAATCGGAATGTGCCACTTCCCAGGCTGTTGAATCCTCTTCTTCTGCCGCCACCTGCACCCAGATCACGGCGCACGAAGATTCGCTTTCGAACAGCATGGGCACCAGCAAGACCGCCATCAACTTCGAAACCGGACTTGCCGACAATCCGCATATTTCCATCAAGTTCGTCGACAATGAGGCATTCATCGTTCCGAGCGCAGGTGTGACCATCTTCGAAGAGAATCGCCAGACCACCGGCCTCATGCCGACAAAGGATCCGATTTGCATGGAAGATTTCGCAAAGTCCCTTCCGTACGAAGTCTCAGACGCCATCTCTAGCGGACTCTGGCTCAACGTGTTCTCCGCGGACGGCAAGCAGTACCCGATGATGATTCACAAAGCCATGTTCGAATCTGCCACCAAGGGCACGGTTACACTCGTCTACTACAAGTAGTCGCTAGCCAAAACCTTTATTGAGCCCTCCCCTTACCGGGTGGGCTTTTTTGCGACCGCTCGTTCGGAGCGCATTTGGCATCTACGATGCCATGTTTTTGCGCTTTCTCACCTTGCTCACTTTTGTCGCTGCACTCGCCTTTGACACTCTTCGAGTGTCTTTTGCTAGGCTCAGAAGTGGGCCTGTAAACAGTCCCGTTTCACTCGCCTTACGCAAAAGTTTCTAAATTTGCCCCGTAACATTAAAATGGAGTAAAACATGCTCAAGAAGCTTTCCAATTTCCCCGGCATCAAGGGACCGGTCGTGACCATCGTGATGGATGGTTTTGGTATCACTGACAAGGTCGAAGGCAACGCTATCAAGGCTGCCCGCACCCCGACCCTCGACAACCTCTTCAAGATGTACCCGAACGTGCTCCTGAAGGCTCACGGCCGCGCCGTGGGTATGCCGACCAACGAAGACATGGGTAACTCCGAAGTGGGCCACAACGCCATCGGAGCCGGCCAGGTGTACAACCAGGGTGCCGCCCTCGTGCAGGACGCCATCGTCTCCGGTGACATCTTCGGCCGCGACGCCTGGAAGGAAATCGCCTCCAACGTGCGTGACCACGGTTCCGTGCTCCACTTCATCGGCCTCTTCAGCGACGGCAACGTCCACTCCAACATTTCTCACCTCAAGGCCATGGTCGCCCAGGCCAAGAAGGAAGGCCTCAAGAAGGTCCGCGTCCACATCCTCCTCGACGGCCGTGACGTTCCGGAAACTTCCGCACTCGATTACGTCGGCCCGTTCGAAAAGTTCCTCGACGAACTCCGCAGCCCGGAATTCGACGTCTGCATTGCTAGCGGCGGTGGCCGTATGCAGATTACCATGGACCGTTACAACGCTAACTGGAAGATGGTGGAACTCGGCTGGAAGACCCACGTGCTCGGCGAAGGCCGCTACTTCGACAACGCCACCCAGGCTATCGAAACTCTCCGTGGCGAAACCAAGGCTATTGACCAGGATCTCCCGCCGTTCGTGATTGCGAAGGACGGCCAGCCGGTCGGTACCATCAACGACGGCGACTCCGTGGTGTTCTTCAACTTCCGTGGCGACCGCGCCATCGAAATCACCCGCGCCTTCGAAGAAGAATCCTTCAACGAATTTGACCGCAAGCGCTTCCCGCATGTCTGCTACGCTGGCATGCTCCAGTACGACGGCGACCTCAAGCTCCCGAACCGCTTCCTCGTGCCGCCTCCGGCCATCAAGGAAACCAGCGGCGAATGGCTCGCTGAAACCGGCGTCAAGCAGTTCGCTTGCTCCGAAACGCAGAAGTACGGCCACGTGACCTACTTCTGGAATGGTAACCGTTCCAGCAAGTTCGACGGCGAAACCTACCTCGAAATCGAATCTGACGTTGTTCCGTTCGAACAGCGCCCGTGGATGAAGGCTGCCGAAATCACCGACGCCATGATCGAAGCTTTGAAGAGCGGCAAGTACCAGACGCTCCGCTGCAACTTCCCGAACGGCGACATGGTGGGCCACACCGGTTCCTTCCGCGCATCGACGCCCTCGGTGGTGTTGCTATCATCACGGCTGACCACGGTAACGCCGACGAAATGTACGAAATCGACAAGAAGACCGGCATGCCGAAGGTCAACAAGGACGGTACGTTCAAGGCCAAGACCAGCCACACGCTCAACAAGGTGCCCTGCATCCTGTACGATAACGTGACTGGTGGCAAGCTCGGCCTCAAGAAAGGCGACTGGGGTCTCTCCAACATCGCCGCCACGACCGCGAACCTCCTCGGCCTCGAAAAGCACGAAGCCTGGGACGACTCGATGCTCATCATCAAGTAAAAGTCACGCGACAATGCTATTAAAAAGGGAACCCGCGAGGGTTCCTTTTTTCATGCCGCCATTTTCTATACAAAATAAGACAAAAAAAACGCTCCCGCAGGGGGAGCGCTTTTTAAAAGTGTAGATTCAACAATTACAGGCACTCGCCGTAGGGGCCGACCTTCATGATGTTGAACGTGCCGCGAACGCCGTCATCACCAGTAATCTTGAACTTGAGCGAGGAAAGTTCCTTCGCAGCAGCCGATCCAGTAACGGTCTTCGTGCCGGTATACCAATCCGGTTGTGCAAACTGAGCCCAGGTGATATTCACAACATCCGCCGTGGTAGACTTGGGCAATTCGTATGCCGGATTTGCACTGCCGATAGCCCTTTCGGCTGCTCGAGTCAAGCCGAGTTCAATAATAATCGGGGCGGTAGCCTTGTATTCAACACAGATGCCTTTCATCTTGCTTGCATCGCCAGAGTAAGAGTCGTTCTTGCCGAAACCAAAGGCGAAGCCAACATAGCCGTTGTAGCCAAGATCTTCCGATCCACCAAGGGAGAAACTTCCACAAACGCCGCCACAAATTTCAACGACCGGAGTCATGTCACCTTTTTCGCCCGGTTCGGTCTCCCATTCCAGAGAAGATGCGCCACCATTTTCCTGGTCGTCATACTTGTACCACCAGCCACCGTCTTTGTTTCCAACCGGAACATGCGGCTGGCCAAGGGAGCCATCCCACAATTCAAGCTTGATGGTGCCGTCGTCCACGACAACCGAGCTGGAGCTCTTCGGCGGAACCGTAGCGCTGGATTTCGGAATGACCGCAGAACTGGGGGGTGGAGCCACAACACTTGAACTGCTGACCAGCGGAGCAACCGTGCTAGAGCTGAACACCGGCACGGTAGCGCTGCTAAGGCCCGGTCCAACTACTGCAGAGGACTGATTGGCCATGGCGATAGAGTCAAGCACATGCTGGCGAATGGAATCGGCATTCAATTCTCCACTCTGAGTACCACCACCCACCGGGCCTGAAACGCTGCTTTCACCAGATTCGTTACAAGCAACTAATGTGCATATTGCTAAAAGAGCAAGTATTTTTTTCATTGTATCTCCTCGTTGAGGTTTTTCCCATTTACGCTATATATATATTTTTTTAGAAACAAAAGCCAAGAAAAAACAATTTTTTGCCTTTGAAATCACACTTATTTTCTTTTTTCACAAAAAAAACATATTTGGACGGAATATGGGTACGTACGATAATGTTATATTCAAAGCACGAAGCACCTCGACCAATTCAGATATACAAAACTTCCGGCCATACAATTCTGCTTATAATTTACATCTTTTCCCTTTTTATGTATATTCATTAGAGATAAAAACAGGGAGGAAGTATGTCCATACGCAAAAGCAAGCGCAAAATTGCGCTATGTATCGCATCAATCTTTTGGGCGGCCTGCGAAAACGATTCCAGTACCGCACCTGACGTGAGCACCCCGCCGGAAAGTTCCGAAACCAATGCAGCCGGCGTTCCCCACAGCAGCGACACCCCGACATCGAGCGAGTCCGCAAGCCACCTCAACTATCCCTATACGTTAAAACTAAATACAGCCATTCACTGCAAGGACTCGACTTTTCTCATTCCTTCGCCATGCTCGACAAGCAAGCCTGGACCGGTAAGCAAAGCTTCCGACTTGGAAGAAACCGCACCCCTTTATGGCATAGTCAACCCATCTTGCACCATTCCCTCCAAGAACCTTCCCGTATTCACATGTGACGACGGAACCATCATCCCTGCACAGGGGAACACACCGGCTTTTCAAGTAGTTGCAGACACAATCATACAATGTGCACTTGAACGCAACAATGGATGTCCTCCCGCAGAAGAAGAATTTGCAAAGGTGATAGCGGAGACCGAAGCAAGTTCCGTGTATCCGTACAAATTGGCCAAGGACACAACAGTCAATTGCAAACAATCATATATAGTAACAACTAACTTGGTAACCTATACAGAGGGAATGAACTATAATATCCAAACATTGGCCCAGTCCGTCAAATGCGATGACGGAAACACCTACACACATCAAGATTTGCTTAAAGATGGAGAGCGCCTTTACATAAACAAAGATACCGAAAGCGACCAATAAAAAAACTAAAACAGACACCGCTAAATTCCCTCGGGAAAAATATGGTATGAAAAAACTCGGCCAATTCAGTTATGCAGAACTCCCGCCCATCCTTTCGACAGAGGGGATGAGGCAACTTGACGCCGCTACAAAGGAAGAGATGGCCAAGGGTCTTTCTGCTGCGAGTAAGGATTGTGCGGCGGTCGAGGCTGGTTATGAACTGATGAAATTGGCGGGAGCGGCGCTGTATAGAAAAGTGGTCGAAGTTTTGAAAGGTTGCGGGGATGTTTATTGCTCGGCAAAGACTGCGCCCGAGACGCCAAATTGCAAATCCGCTTATTGCGGGGCTAAGACAGCGTCGCAGGCTGTAGCCGTTTTCGTAGGCGGGGGCAACAACGGGGGCGACGGGCTCGTCCTCGCGAAATTGCTTATCGAAGCGGGAATACCATGCACAACGTATTCGCTTGCCGCTGTCGAAAAGTTCAAGAACGAAGCCAAAATGGCTCTGGACGATTTTTCACAGGCTGGCGGAAAGTTGATTGCTTATTCGCCGGCTGAAGAAGGTTTGTCGCAGGCAAAAACTGCACCGCAAGCTTCAAGATTCGCGCGGTTCGACCTGATTGTTGATTGCATGCTCGGGAACGGCGCGTCCGGCGAATTGCGGGAACTGTACGCAGCCGCGGTCCGCGACATCGGCGCCGCAGGCGTCCCGGTTGTCGCGGCCGACGCCCCTACCGGATACGACTCCCAAGCACACGGGCGTCGGGAACCCTGCATACACGCACTTGAGACCCTGATGTTCGGGTTCCCGCGGCTAGATGCCTACATCCGGGAAGGCGGCGAAATCTTTGGCCAACCGGCCGTCGCCACGCTCCCCTACCCCGATTCGCTCGCCCGCAATTACGACACCAAGCTTTACCTCGCCACCGAGGCGCTTATCCTGCAGATGCTCCCCGAACGCGACGACTGGGGCGACAAGCGCAAACAGGGCTGCGCGATGATTGTAGCAGGCTCGGGCGACATGCCGGGAGCAGCGGCGCTCTGCACGCAAGCCGCCCTCCGGAGCGGAGCCGGCCTCGTGACGCTCGCAAGCCCAGACGCCATCATGCCCGTACTACAGGCGAAGCTCTCTGAACCCGTATTCTGCAACCTGCAAGATATCTCAGGCCAGGACGGAGACACGGTCGATGACCGCGCCACCGCGCTCTCGCCCGCTCACATCCCGCAAATTCTCGAAAAGGCGAAGCACAACCAGGCGTTCGCCATCGGGCCGGGACTAGGCAGCGCCGAATGCACGCAAGGCGCCGTCATCAGCCTGCTCACGCAAATCACTTGCCCGACCGTCATCGACGCCGACGCTCTGAACGCCATCGCCTCGTTCAACAAGACTTCGGCGAGCCCCGCCTCCGGAGCGGCTTCGTTCCTGTACGGCATTCCCTGCGAGGCGATCCTCACGCCGCACCGTCGGGAATTCGAAAGGCTTTTCGGCGCCCTTCCGACAAACGATATCGACATACCAAATCTATTGCGCGACATCACCCACCACACGAAAAAAATAATCCTCCTGAAGGGCGCGCCGACCTTCGTCGCCGTTCCCGACGGGCGCGTATTCGTGATTCCGGCTCATAACTCGGGGCTCGCCAAGGGCGGCTCCGGCGACGTTCTGACCGGAATCATCACGGCACTGCTCGCGCAAGGCTTGTCCACTTGCGAAGCTGCCGTTCTCGGAGCATTACTGCACCAAAAAGCGGGCCGCATAGCCCGCACAAAAATGGGAGCATTCAGCATGCTCCCAAGCGATGTCATCGAAATGCTCCCGCAAGCTTTTAACTAATCAAGATGCACATAGAAAAGCGCATAGTCAAAAAAGAGGGGGAAATCAACCCCAAAACGAAGAGCTAGAACATGTTTGATAATTTATTTGATTTGCCTTTTGAATGGCTATTCAGACTCTTTATGAGCCGAGGTAAAACAAAAAGCTTTCTGTTTTTTGTAATCAGTCTTTTTTGTGCGACGTCTTGCTTTGCGTTTAGCAGGGGTATTGATCGTGGGGTGCCGTACAATGGATCTACGGAAGATACTATTTATCTAGGCGATATTTATAGCGCCAAGGGTATCATTGTAGATAAGGGATGTGCTACCTGGTTTTATGATATAAAGTCGGATTCGATTTCTGAAAAGTCTTCGCCAAGCCAGTTGTATGCCGATGTTTTTGGCGCAGAACCTTTGTCGGATAGTACGAAAACTTACGAACAGTGGGAAAAAAATTGTGAACAAGTTGCCAATAGTACTGAACGAAGTTTTCCAAACTTAAAATTGGCTTTGATTTCGTTAGGTCTAAGTGGTGTGGGAGGATACCTTACATTTTACCCTTATGAAGGTAAAGTGACAAGGGGTTTTGGAATGTTCTTTGGCATATGTCTTCTTGTTGATGGATTGTATTTCTTGGGGAAGTCTATTGTTGGTGCAGTCCGTGGTGACGTGCAAAAAGACGCGCAAAAGCAACGCGGTTTGGCCGAGGAATATGGAAAACAAAAACGCCGGTGGGAATTGAAAATCAATCCTTTGATTGATCCGCAAAATTCGGGCGGCGGTTTGTTGATGCTACTGACTTTTTAAATCTTATAGTGACTCTTTATAAATCAAGGTACAAACCAAGTTACTAATCAAAATGCACATAGAAAAGCGCATAGTCAAAAAAGAGGGCGAACTCAATCCCAAAACCAAGGCGAAACTCGTCGCTCTCTTGGGGCTATCCGCTGCTTTCTCGATTCCGGCATTCGCTTCGACCTCGGATCAAAAGGAATCGGCTGATTCTACGAGTACGGCAAGCACCATTTCGCCATCGGCACTTTCCTCATCATCGTCCTCGACAAGCAACGACTCCACTTACCACGGGCCAATCGGCGGTGAAATGGATGACATCGTTTCAGAAGACGAGGTGGTCAATAGCCTGATTCAAGACGGCAATTTACTGCATCACCTACAACACTGAAAAAAACTCGCAATCTGAGACAAACCCATGACACTTAGAAATAAAATCCTTCTGGCTTCCGTATTATTCGCGGTGATGCTCGGGGCGAACGCGTGCACAAGAAATACCCCTCCCAAAGAGCCCACGAACACAGAAACCAACGCGCGGCCGCTGAACCTTTCGCTCTTTGTCACGAGCGAATATATGGTTTTAGGCGGTTGGGGCGGTTTCCAGCCGAACGTCTATTTCCGTATCGCGAAGCAAATTAAACTCGGTGAAGAATGGCCCTTCGAATTCTGGGCAATCCAAAAAGAATCCGAAGAAGACCCGGGGCGCACCATCTGGGCCGTTTACGCAAACGACAGCATCTATCTCGACAGCAACAAAAATTTCCTCGCACTTCCAGGTGAAGGCTCTTTGGGCGACACACCTCCATGGGCTTTGAGGAAACCCGCCGGAGATGAAGCGACAAACTACACCATCCGCCCGCTACACGCTCACGACGTGATAGCCAAAGACTTGTCCACAATTCTCAAAGAGATAAAGGGCATCCCCGATATCGGCCAAATAGCCCTCGTACTCGACACCATGTTTACCGAAAACAACATGAAGGCTTTGCGCCCCCTGGCACAAGCCATCAAAGGCGCGGGCTATTCACACATTACCTTGAAGTATTTCGAAGGCGGCGACGCCGTCTTGCGCGAAGTCAGAAGCGTCAACGAAATCAAGGACGCCCTGATTACACCGCCCGATACGCTCTTGCAAAAATTCTACGACATTCTGGGAATCGAAATTCCCAAAAACTAGACCATCTCAGCGACGAGCTTGTCGAGGGCCGCTTCGGATTCGGCGTTGAGCGAGGACTTCACCGTCACCACGGTTTCGGCGAGCGTCACGTTCTTGAGCGTTGAGAGGATTTCGGTCATCTTCTTCGCGGCCATCGGAGCCCACGTGCCGTTTTCCACGACGCCCACCTTGCGGTTGCTGTAGTTCTTCGCCTTCAGGTGGTTCAGGAAATCTTCCATCACCGGGAAAAGGCCCGCGTCGTACGTGGGAGCGGCGACCACCATGCGGTCGTAACGGAAGGCATCTTCGATGACTTCGGCCATGTCGCTACGGGCAAGGTCAGAGACCACCACCTTCTCGACACCGGCGGCTGTCAACTTCTCGGCGAGCTTTTCGGCAGCCTTCTTGGTGTTGCCATAAATGGATGCGAACGCCACGAGCACGCCCTTGTCTTCCGGAGCGTAGCTGCTCCAGGTATTGTACTTGTCGATGTAGTAGCCGAGATTCTCGGCAAGCACCGGGCCGTGCAGCGGGCAAATCGTCTTGATGTCGAGCGCAGCAGCCTTCTTGAGCACCGCCTGCACCTGGTTGCCGTACTTGCCCACGATATTGAAGTAGTAGCGACGAGCTTCGCACGCCCAGTCATCCGGGTCGGCATCGTACACGCCGAACTTGCCGAACGCATCGGCTGCAAATAAAATCTTTTCACTCTGTTCATAGCTGAACAGGACTTCGGGCCAGTGCACCATCGGCGCACCGATAAACTGCAAGGTGTGTGCGCCGAGTGCGAGCGTATCGCCTTCCTTCACGGCCTGCGTCTTAGTCGATGCAGGCAGCGTCATGAACTGCGGCAAGAGAGCAAACGCCTTCGCGGATGCCACGAGAGTTACCTCCGGGTACTTCGCCACGAAATCAGCAATGCCACCGGCGTGGTCCGGTTCCAGATGGTGAATCACCAAGTAATCCGGCTTGCGGCCAGCGAGAGCGGTTTCCAAGTTGGCGAGCCATTCGCCCACCTTGTGCGCATCGACCGTATCCGTCACGGCAATCTTTTCATCAACAATTACATACGAATTGTACGCCATGCCCTCGGGCACCACGTACTGGCCTTCGAACAAATCCAAGTCGCGGTCATCGACACCGATGTACTTGATATTTTCGCTAAAGTTCTTCATGATAATTCCTTTTTTTGAAGAAATTTAAAAAATCAGTCCTTGATGCAACGGACAGAGAGCGCAAAATTCTCAATGTTGGCGTACATGCTCGCCCTGTCGTAATCGCCGCGCAAATACATGTAATCCGCAAGGTTGCTGCTCCTAGTAGAACTCCAGTAGAACACGCGGTCGCCCGCAAAGCCGTAACCCCCATCGCCATACCTGTCGCCAGCAGGCAACGCCGAAAATCCGAAAGCGTCAGTGCCGTCACCATCATTATTCCAGCCGCTGGTAGACTTCAACTTTATGCCGGCAGTGAGCACCCCGCCCACCGCAGTGAGCAAGGTCATAAATTCCTCTTCGTCTGGCAGGTGCCAGCCCTCGGGGCATATACCTCGCACTGGATAATTCGGTGTGCATACCGAACTACAGCCGCAACCTTGGCTATTCGCAGACCACGTGCCCACGCTATCCATCGCGGCAGCCCAGGTATACAAGCGACCATATTTGGCGCAGTTGGCTGGGTCGTTGTCATAGCACCAGCTAATGGAATCAGAGGTGTTGCCATCAACTTTATAAGGTACACCAGTGTATGCGTAGTTCAAGTTTTCCGCCATCCAAGTCTGCGTACCGATTTTAACAGTCTTGTACGTCTGGCCGTCACGTTCATCAGTCATAATCCCCGCAACAACAGACGATGAATCTACATACTCCTCAGGGGTACTGCCACTCGACGATGACAATTTCACAGAACTGCAGCTGGACTCACTTATCTCGCTAGAGCTCGACTTCGGCGTGACGCTGGAGGACGAATCGTCCGAAGGACGTGACACAAAATCGTTACCGTCATCGCCACAGGCGACGAGGAACGCCATGGCGAACACGAACGGCACGAAACTTGCAAACTTTTTCATAAACATCTCCTACCCATACGTTCCTTTGCAAATATAGATTCCCACATACCCATTCTAGACAATAGCAAGCCAGAAGCCACAAAAATTGGTATTATTTAGCCACCCCATCGACGACCCGGGAAAACATCCCGACAGCCGCCAGACGAGAACGGATAAACCTCCGGCTTAAAAGGCATAAAAAGGCAATACGATGGACATCAAGATTCTGCAGCAGCCCGACGATGTGACATGCGGGCCAACAAGCCTCCAGGCGGTCTACAACCACCTCGGCTACAAGATTTCTCTAAAGCAGCTTATTTCTGAAATTGAGTTCCTGGAAGACGGAGGGACGCTAGGCGTATTCCTCGGCATCGACGCGCTCAAGCGCGGGTTCAAGGTCACGCTACACTCCTACAACCTGACGCTCTTGGACCCCACGTGGAGCACGCTCAGCATGCCGGAACTGAAGGCGAAGCTTGAATTATTGCACAAGGCAAAGCACGCGCCCAAGCTCCGCAAGGCCATCGAGGCGTACATCCGCTTCATTGACCTGGGCGGTAAGGTTGCATTCGAGGATTTGCGCGCGGCCATGTTCGAGAAGTACTTCAAGAAGGGCGTGCCCGTGCTCTGCGGGCTTTCGGCCACCTACCTGTACCGCAGCATGCGCGAGTTCACCGGTGCCGATGACAAGTCTGTATTCGACGACATCCACGGCGAGCCCATGGGGCATTTCGTGGTCGTATACGGCATCGACGAAAACAAGCAGTTCATGGTGGCGGACCCCGACGGCACCAATCCGCTCCACAAGACGCCCTACTACAAGGTCGACAAGTTTAGATTAATCCACAGCATATTGCTCGGCGTGATGACCTACGACGGCAACGTGCTCGTTATAGAGAATAAGAAATAAAGATTCCCGGTCAAGCCGGGAATGACAATTTGAAAAAAACATGAAGAAGTTAATAGTCGTAAACAACCCCAAGAACTGGAAATTGCACGTTCCAGGCATAGACATCATTTCGGCGCAGGACTACCTGATTTCTAGCAAGTACACGAACGAGCGCAACCTGCGCGTATTCAACCTCTGCCGTGACTACAGTTACCAGAGCAAGGGCTACTACGTGTCGCTCCTGGCCGAGGCCCGCGGACACAAGGTTATCCCGGGCGTCAAAAACATGCGCGACTTCAAGGCCCCCGCGGTCATCAAGCATATTTCCGACGAAATCGACAACCTGATTCAGAAAAGCCTGCACAAACTCACCGGTACGGAATTCGTGCTCTCGATATACTTCGGGCAGAACGTGAGCCCGCAATACCTGGAACTTTCGCAGGAACTCTACCGCTTGTTCCAGGCCCCGCTGCTGCGTGCGAAATTCGTGTTCAAGCAGAAATGGTTTATCCAGAGCATCCGCCCGATTTGCGTGGACGAAATTCCCGAATCGCACATGGAATTTGTGGACAAGTTCGCGCAGGAATACTTCGAAAAGACCCGCTATGCATCGAGCAGGGAAGAAGATTACCTGTACGACCTCGCCATCCTCACGAACCCCGACGAGGTGGAGCCGCCGAGCAACGCCGAAGCCATACAGCACTTTGTGAAGGCGGCAGAAGATACGGGATTCCGCGTGGAGATGATCACCCGCAAGGACTACCCGCGCGTAGGTGAATTCGACGCGCTGTTTATCCGCGAGACGACGAACGTGAACCATTACACGTACAGTTTTGCACGCCGCGCGCAGTCGCTCGGGATTGCGGTCATCGACGACCCGGATAGCATTCTGCGCTGCTCCAACAAGGTGTACCTGCAGGAACTCATGCAGGCGGCAAAAATCCATTCGCCTAAAACGATTATCGCGCATGCAGAAAACCGCCACACGCTCGCAAAAGAAATCGGGTTCCCGATGGTCATCAAGTCGCCCGATTCGAGCTTTTCGATGGGAGTGAAGAAGGCGACCAACAAGGAAGAACTCGAACAGATTCTCGACGAGATGTTCGAGCACAGCGACCTGCTTATCGCGCAGGAATTTACGCCAACAGAATTCGACTGGCGCGTGGGCGTACTCGACGGCAAGCCGCTTTACGCCTGTAAGTACCACATGGCGAAAGGCCACTGGCAAATTTACAACTGGGAAAGCGACGACAAGAAGAGTGAAGCCTTCTCGGGCAAGTGCGAGAGCGTGCCCATAGAGATGGTGCCGCATGGAATCGTGAAGACGGCGCTCCGCATCTGCAGCCTTATCGGCAACGGCCTCTACGGCGTTGATTTGAAGGAATGGCACGGGCACCCGATTGTCATCGAGGTGAACGACAACCCGAGTATTGACGCGGGCATCGAAGACGGCGTGGGAAAAAGCAAGGTGTATCTCGCCGTCATGAGGTCGCTGCGCCACCGCATCGAAGAACGCATGAACGCCGCCCAGCACAAACTGCAACAACACGAGAGGGATTTCTGGAACTATTAACGCAACGTCATCCTGAGCGCGAATGCGCGAAGGATCCAGACCTGAAAAAGTCTAACCTGGATTCTTCCACCTTCGGTGTCAGAATGACGATGTAAGAGAATGATTATGGCAAATTACAAGTTATGGCAGCGTTACGGCATCGAGATGGAGTACATGATCGTAGATCGTGACTCCCTGAACGTTCTCCCCCGCGCCGACATCCCTCTCGGAAAAGACGAGAAGGGCGAGCAGCTTTCTGACGTGGAACACGGCCCCATCGGGCTTTCGAATGAACTCGTGAGCCATGTGCTGGAATTCAAGTGCGCCGAACCCGTCGAAAGCCTCCACCATCTGGGAAAGACTTTCCACAAGGAAATCCTGAAGGCGAACGAATCGCTCAAGAGCATCAACGCAATGTTATTGCCCACGGCAGCACACCCCTTCATGGACCCCGCCGAAATGAAGCTCTGGCCCTACGATTGCCTCGACATCTACGAGACATACGACCGCATTTTCAACTGCAAGGGTCACGGCTGGGCGAACCTGCAATCCACCCACATCAACCTTTCGTTCCACGGCGACGA
>CACXXH010000010.1 GCA_902771595.1 Fibrobacter succinogenes
GAAGTTCTACACCGACGCCTTCATGGCCGACTGGCACCGCCTGAACATCCAGGAACCGACCCGCTGGACGCCTGCCACGCAGCACATCCAGGAACAGATTGAACTGGTGAAGACCCTCGAAGAAAAGGGCTACACCTACCGCACATCCGACGGCATTTACTTCGACAGCCTCAAGTTCCCGCGCTATGCCGACTTTGCCCGCCTCGACGTGGAAAACCTCCGCAAGGGCAGCCGCATCGACATGGGCGAGAAGCACAACGCCACCGACTTCGCGCTGTGGAAGTTCAGCCCGAAGGACAAGAAGCGCGCCATGGAATGGGACAGCCCGTGGGGCGTTGGTTTCCCCGGCTGGCACATCGAATGCTCCGCCATGGCCATGAAGTATAACGGCCCGACGCTCGACATCCACTGCGGCGGTACCGACCACATCCGCGTGCACCACACCAACGAAATCGCCCAGAGCGAATGCGCCAACGGCGTCCCGTTCGCCCGTTTCTGGATGCACGGCGAATTCCTCCGCACCGCAAGCGAAGAAAAGCTCGAGGACGGCACCACCGAACAGAAGTTCGGCAAGATGAGCAAGTCCAGCGGCGAATTCCTGACGGTTTCGCTCCTGATGGACCGCGGCTTCAACCCGCTCGACTACCGCTTCTTCGCGATTGGTAGTCACTACCGCAACTACCTGAACTTCACATGGGAAGCTTTGGAAGGTGCCAAGGAAGGCCTCAAGAGCTTGCACAAGAAGACGGACCCGCTGATCGGCAAGGCTACCGCTATCGAAAGCGAAGCTGCCAAGGCATTCCAGAACGAATTCAAGGACGCCATCGGCGACGACCTGAACATGCCGCGTGCACTCGGCATCATGAACACGATGCTCAAGAGCGATATCGACGACGGCGAGAAGGCCGCCCTGGTCGCCGACTTCGACAAGATCTTCGGATTGAAGCTCGACCAGCCGCGCGAAGAATATGCGAAGAAGGGCGCCAACGACGGCATCGACACCGCCAAGATCGAAGCCCTGATTGCCGCCCGAAAGGAAGCCCGCGCCAACAAGAACTGGGCCGAGAGCGACCGCATCCGCGACGAACTCGCCGCAATGAACGTGGTCATCAAGGACTCTAAGGAAGGCACGACCTGGGAAATCAAGGCGTAGGGCGGCAAAGCCACCTGCGATTACTTTGTTTGCAACGGTGAGCTACCGCCCCAAAGGGTTACATACCAAACCTCAATTTCGCAGGTTTTAGTATGTAAAATTCATTCTTTTTGAAGCCTAAAACGACATGTTTTAGGCTTTTTCTTTTACTTTCACCTCAAAAAGTATCAAAAAGGGAGCAATGGCGACAAATATTACATACCACACCCCCGAAAAAAAGCTTTTAGTATGTAAGCAAGAAAAACAGCAACGGCAGATTACATACTATTTGCACCACAGAGACAATTTAGTATGTAATACAGGCCTTTCCAGCACCAGCCTTTCGCCTTAAAGGAAGGGTCCATTAAAAAAAGAGAACATTTCTATATTGTCTTACATGGTTATCAAGCAATTTGTCGTAAACCCCTTCAGCGTGAATGGTTTCGTTTTAAGCAACGATAACGGCGACGCGATTCTCATCGACCCAAGCGTTTCTAGCGAGCAGGAAGAACAGGCTCTCGCCCGCTATATCGAGCAGAACGGCTTGACCGTGCGTCGGCTTCTGAACACGCACCTGCACCTGGATCACGTGCTGGGCAACGCCTTTGTCGCCCGCAAGTATGGCGTGCAGCCCGAGGCTCACGAAGAAGACGCCTTCCTGCTTGATTTGCAAGAGGAACAGAGCCAGATGTTCGGCCTCCCGATGCGGGAACATTCGCCCGGACTCGGCAACTACCTTGCCGAGGGCGATGCCGTCGAGGTTCCCGGTATCAAGTTGCAGGTTTTCCATATCGCAGGGCACTCTCCCGGCGGCATCGCGTTTTACTGCGAAAACCCGGGCGAAGTGAACGGGCAGAAAGATGTTCCACCCCTGCTGTTCCCCGGCGACATCATGTTCGCAGGCAGCCGCGGACGCAGCGACCTCTTCGGCGGGGACGACGATGCACTTGTAAGCGGAATCAAGAACAAACTGCTTTCGCTCCCGAAGGATACAGTCGTATTCCCCGGACACGGACCCATGACGACGATTGGGGATGAGAGGAGATGGTATTAGGTTCAGGGTTTGAAAAACTGATGCTGCCCTGAATCAAGTTCAGGGTGACAGTCAGCATGACGAGCGGGTAGGAATGGGTAACGGGACTGCAAGAATTGGGTGGATAGACGAGTTCAAGGGATTCGTCCTTTTGCTCGTATGCCTCTTCCATGTGGAGCAGGCGTTTCCGCAGGCGCACATGAACATGATCCACCTGAGCGCGATGCGCATGTCGGCATTCTTCTTCATTTCGGGCATGCTTTTCAGCACGCGACGCTTCGGCGATTTCAAGAGCTACTTTATCCACAAGACGCGCGTCCTGCTCGTCCCCTACATCCTGCTTTCGCTCCTGTTCCTCCTGCTCGACCCAGTCTTGTACAACTTCGACCTGTTCCCGAAGGCGCCGCGCATGACCATCATGAACATCCGCCCGCATATCGCGAACGTCTGGGACTACATCTACTGGAACCTCGCGAAGATTTTCGTGGCAGGCAAATCCTCCATCGGGTCGGGGCCGCTCTGGTTCGTGTTCACGCTCTACTCGGTGAGCCTTATTTTCTATGGGGTGCAAGCGATTGCAAACGCCCTTTCGCCGGTTTCAGGCAAGCGTTCGCGGAACAAGTCCGGAATAGCAGGCCGGATAATCATCGCAGTTGCCGCAATCGCAGGCCTCGCGGGAGGTTGGCTCCTGTACAGGCACCACATCCGGCTTCCGCTCGGAATCGAGCGCGACCTCACCGTGCTGTTCTTCTTCGCCTGCGGGTACATCTGCAAGGGAATCATCCAGAAGCGCCTCTGCAACAAAGGGAAAAACCGCATCCCCTGGAGCCTCGTCGTGGCAACGTCCGTCACGTCGTTCATCCTCTACGCGGCCACCGAAGTGCCGGACCCGAACTTCAGCATCATGAACAACGACCTCGGGAAGAGCCTCCCCTTGTTCCTAGCGAGTTCCGCATTCGGAATCATCGGGCTTTTGACCGCCTTTATCGCCATAGACAGGATTCCCGACATCCTGCCCCTCCGAATCGCGAAGGGAATCCTCCGCAACATTTCGCGCAACGCGCTCGTGATACTCGCCGTCCACTGGTATATACTGCTCGTGATGCGCCTGCTGTTCCGCGCATCCTTCAACAAGCCGGGAATCGCCTACCTCTCCATCGCGGTTGTTGCCGCGGGCGTCATTGTCGCCATACCGCTATTCCGCTGCAAGCTCTACCGCCTGCTCGGCAAGCAGAAAATCAGCGCAAGCGAAAGCCTGAGCATCGAAAAATAGCGGGCCGCGCATCCCATACTCAAATTTCGCGCGCTTCTTGTAACCACATCATGCAAGCGCATTCCTCGCCGAAAGAAAAATCAGAGGTAGCTCTTGTTCATGCGCGGGACTTCCGTCTCGTGCTGCTTCTTCGGCACGTACACCTTTATGGCATAGACGTTCTGTTCCGTCTCCGCCACGATGTCGCCTTCCTGCAGGTCCTCGTAGAGTTCGATTTCTATTTCCACGCCGTCGCGGGCAATGCAGCGCACCGACCGCGCCGTGAGTTCCTCGCGCAAGAGCGGGACATCGACAACCTTCTTGTAGGTTCCGTGATGTGTGGTTCCGAGAATCCTGTTACAAAACATGCCCCAAATTTAACTACATTTTTCCGCATGAAAAACAAGCTCTTCGTGATGAGCGCCGCAAGTGGCGCCGGCAAGACCACCCTCAAGGACAAGGTCATCGGGGAATTCCCGGACATTGTGTATTCCATCTCGGCAACGACGCGCAAGCCCCGCGAGGGCGAAGTCGACGGCGTGCACTACTTCTTCAAGACGAAGGAAGAGTTCGAGCAGATGATCAAGGACGATGCGCTTGTGGAATACAACCTGGTGCACGGCAACTACTACGGCACGCCCAAGTTCTTCGTCGAGGACATGCTCAAGCAGGGCAAGCGCGTTCTATTTGATATAGACGTGTTCGGCAAGGTGAACTTCGACAAGGTCTACCCCGAGGCGACGGGCATCCTCATCCTGCCCCCGAGCGAAGAAGAACTCGAGCGCAGGCTCCGCGGGCGCGGCACCGACAGCGAAGAAGTCATCCAGACCCGCCTCCACAACGCGAAAAAGGAGATGGAATTCGCGAAAACGCAGGGAAAATACGAGTTCACCATCGTGAACGACGACCTCGAGAAGGCGGCAAACGAGCTCCGGGCCATCCTAAAAGGCGAATAAAGCCATTCTACCCCCATCGTCATGCTGACGAAGGTCAGCATCAGAATCACTCAAAATTGGCGATTTTAATCAGAAATCGCCAATTTTTACAATTTCTTGCGTTAATTTGTATGTAAAAGACGGAAAAATTTACATTTCCGTCCTTTACACACAAAAGGTTTATTTCTATATTGCCTTCGCAAAAAAACAACAACCCCCGGTTTCCGGGAACCCCAAAAGAGGTTAAAATGGCAACTGTTATCCGTCTCGCTCGCTTCGGCAAGCGCCACAACCCGATCTACCGCGCCATCGTCATCGACAACCGCAAGGCTCGTGACGACAGCTTTATCGAACAGGTCGGTTTCTACAACCCGAACATGAAGAAGGCCGAAATCCGTTTCGACCAGGAAAAGGTTCTCAAGTGGCTCTCCGTCGGTGCTCAGCCGTCTGACACCGTCCGCAACCTCCTGAAGCAGGTCGGCATCCTCGACTTGTTCCACGAGATCAAGGCCGGCCGTTCTATCGAAGGCAAGACCGCTACTCCGCGTGCCGAAAAGAAGAAGGCCGTGAAGCTCGGCCCCAAGGCCCTCGCCAAGATCGAAGCCGAAAAGGCCGCCAAGGAAGCCGCTGCTGCTGAAGCCGCTGCCGCCTCCGAAGCTCCGGCCGAGGCTCCTGCCGAAGCCTAATCATGCGCTTTTAAAAAGTCCTGTGCCCCGCGCACGGGACTTTTTTTATCCCGCAAAGCAACCGCAAACCCGTAGCCTTTACATCCACCAACCGATTCCTACCGCCTACCAGAAATGTCCGACTCCCAGGAATACATAACCGTCTGCCAGCTCATGCGCACGCATGGCGTGAAAGGGTACATCAAGGCGATGCCCCTGACTCACGACCTCACGCGCCACAAGAGCCTCAAGGACGTGCGCCTGAAGAAGACGAACGGCGAGGAACTGGACCTGCGTATCGAGGACTCGAAACAAGCGAACGACATTTGGCTCCTCAAGTTCGAGGGCTACGACACGCCCGAATCGCTCGTGCATTTCGTGAACGGCGACGTGATGATTCCTGAATCCGAGAGGCTCCCGCTCCCCGAGGGCGAGTACTACATCGACGACCTGGAAGGCTTCCGCGTCCATACGGAAGACGGCCGCGACATCGGCGAGGTTCTCTCCGTAGAAGAACTCCCGACTGTCAACGCGTTCAATATCAGGTTCGACGAGGAGTTCCAGTCCGAATTCAGCAAGAAGCCGGTCTTCGCCCCGTGGATTGACGACTGCGTGCTCGATATCGACGACGAAGGCGAGTTCATCGTTTGCGATGCGGCCTACCTGAAGGCACTCTGCCCCGAGGACCACAGTTCCGAGGCGAAGGCGGAGGGCTAGCGCGATGGTCATCGACTGCATCACCATATTCCCCGAGATGTTCACCCCGATGAAGCAATCCATCATGGGGCGCGCACAGGCGAAAGGGCTCCTGGAATTCAACACCGTCTACCTCCGCGACTTCGCGATAAACGACTACGGCCAGGTGGACGACGTGCCCTACGGGGGCGAACCGGGCATGGTGCTCCGGCCCGAACCGCTCGCCGCCGCCATCCGCAGCACGGGCGTGAAGCAGGACGGAGGCAAGGTCATCTACCTCACGGCAGACGGCGTGCCCTTTACGCACAAGATCGCGGAAGAACTCTCGCACGAAAGCCACCTGGTGCTCGTGTGCGGGCACTACAAGGGCATCGACGACCGCATCCGCCAGACCGAGGTCGATATGGAGATTTCCATAGGCGATTTCGTGGTCAGCGGCGGTGAATTGCCCGCCATGCTGGTGACCGATGCGGTAGTGAGGCTCATCGACGGCGCCCTCGGGAACCGCGAAAGCGGCGATACCGACTCCTTCGCGCAGGGCGTACTGGGATGGCCGGTCTACACCCGTCCGGAGGAATTCGAGGGCAAAAAGGTGCCCGAAGTGCTCCTTTCGGGCCATCATAAGAACATTTCTGAATGGCGGAAGCAGGAATCCCTGAAAAGAACGCAGGAAAGACGCCCCGACATCCTTGAAAAAATCAAATTAAATGCTAAATTTGGCGACAAATAATTAAGAGGTACACATTATGTCCCTGAACATCGAAGCAATCCATAGCGAAAACGTGAAGTCCGATGTGCCGGCCTTCCGCGCTGGCGACACCGTCACTGTCAACGTCAAGGTCATTGAAGGCACCAAGGAACGTATCCAGCCGTTCAAGGGTGTTGTCATCCAGCTCAAGAACTCGGGCGTTTCCAAGACCCTCACCGTCCGCAAGATGTCCGGCTCCGTTGCCGTTGAACGCATCTTCCCGGTGAACAGCCCCCGTATCGATTCCATCGTTCTCGACCGCGCCGGTAAGGTCCGCCAGTCTCGCATCTACTACATGCGCAACCTCCGCGGCAAGGCTGCCCGTATCGAAGAACGCGAAGCCTAATTAGGCTTCAATGGGTCTTTTCCCGATGAACACGGGGAATTCCCGACAGCAGATTATCCCGCCCACGCGCCTCCGCGTGAAGGCGGGTTTTGTTGTATACTCTCCGGACTCTGGCAACCGCGAACTGGTCATCCTGGACGAAGGCGAACTCGTGGCCGTGGACAAGTCCCACGACAACCGCGAAATCAAGTTTCGCATGCACGCGGGCGACATCGTCGGCGTGGCCTCCCTCTTCGAGAACGAACCGTTCCGCTACACCCTCGAGGCAACCGAGGATTCCTCGGTCACCATCATTTCCGAGGACTGCCTGGAATCCGAGCTGAAGAACATCCCCATCTGGCTGCTCGCGACCCTCAAGAACCTTTCCCAGAACACGCGCCTCCTGAAGGAATCCGCACACCGGACTCCCGTGGAGAACACGCTGATGAGCCTCGCGGAATACTGCGCGCATCTCGAATCGGGCGTGAAGTACCCAGTCGACACGCTCATCCGCGAATTCAACTGGCTTACGCGCATCCCGCCGGTGACCATCAAGGCCGACCTCAAGTCGCTTTTGCGTCGCCGCTTCATCGGGCTCTCCAAGAACGGCGAAGAACTGCTGATACAGGTCCACAACGCGACGCTCATGCAGATATTCTCGGACTACCTGTATGCCCGCGAAGAAGGGCTCGTATGGGAACCGCTCCGCCTTAGCCTCCCGCAGAAGCGCATCCTGGTGCACCTCACCACGATCAAGAAAGGCGTCGAGATGGAAGCGCCCGAATGGATACGCCTCCTCAACGAGAGGGAGCTGCCCATCGACGTCGCGCAGTGGATTACACTGCAGGATCTCGGATGCTTCAAACAGGGGCTCTCGAACAAGTTCCACGTGGACATGGAAAGAATCGAATACTACCTGACGGCGATACGCTACGATTCCAACCTGAGGGGGGCGGTCTGATGTTCGTCAAGGAAGGCGAATACCTGTTCCTCGAAGGCGACAAGGGCACAAGCCTCGTCATCGTCAAGTCGGGCATGCTGGTCGGCATGTCCAAGCAGCTGCGCCAGAGGCACTGGCGCAATTTCGGGCCCGGTTCCATCATCGGTGAATTCAGCCTGCTCGAAAGCAAGCCCAGGGAATACACGCTGCGTGCGGCGGAGAACAGCGAAGTCCTGTTCATCGAGCAGAAGGCGCTCCAGCGGGAACTCGAGCACAAGCCGGGCTGGTTCCAGTCCACGCTTTCCTTCCTCGCCAATCATTGCCACATCGCCGAAGAGAACCTGAAGAAGAGCAAGATCGTGCAGGCGCTCCCCGCACTGCTGTTCCTGTTCAGCAAGCACCTCGTCGCGAGCGGTTCAGACAACATAGCGCTCGCCACCCTCCAGAAGAAGATGCTCGTGCTGAACAACACCGAGTTTTCCGAAACCGAGAGACTCCTGCAACTACTCGAGGAATTCGACATTCTGAAGATTGAAGGCGAAACCATCCGCGTGCCGAACCTGCAGATTATTCCGCTCCTGTACGAGGCGCTCCGTTACCGCGCGCTCAACAAGCAGGTATCGCCGGATATTCTTTCCATCACGGAACAGCTCGTGCTCACGGCGTTCGTGAAGGCGGTCAAGGAGAACGGCATTTCCATCCGCGGCAACAAGGCGACCGTCCCCACCGAAATGCTCAAAGCGGAAGCCAAGAAGGCTATGCACGGCGGCACCCTCACGCGACGCATCATTGCGCCGCTCACCGCAAGCGGAATTCTCGAGGCCTCACCTGCAAGCGGGCAATCCCCCGTACTCGACGACACCGATTCGTTCACCGCGGATTTCTACCACGTCATCGACCTGCTCGAACTCAACCGCATCTTCCCGCTGCTCGACAAGAAGCTGGTATAGCGCCGAAGGCGCTAGTTTACAGTTACTAGTTATTAGTTACTAGAATTTCTAGCATCAAGAAGCCTCTTGAAATCCACGATACTAGGAACTCGGAACTTAGAACTAGGAACTCGTTTTTTCTATATTTACCCCGTAACAAAAATTCACCTTAAAACAAGGCTTAATATGAAACTTTCCGCACTCCTCGTGACCCTTTCCTCCATCGCCGCATTCGCCCAGGAAGCCGCTCCGGCCGACCAGCAGGGCGGTGGCGTCATGAGCTTCCTCCCCATTATCCTCCTGTTCGTCGTGATGTGGCTCTTCTTCATCCGCCCGCAGAGCAAGGAAAGGAAGAAGATGGAAGAAATGCGCAAGGCCCTCAAGAAGGGTGACAAGATCATCACCACGGCCGGCATCATCGGTACCATCACCTCCATCGAAGACAATTCGAACATCATCACCGTCCGCACGGGTTCCACCACCTTCATCGACTTCGACAAGTCCGCCATCGTCCGCGTGATGAACGCCGAAGACAAGACCGAAGAAAAGAAGTAATCCGCGACAAGGAACAAGATAAATGGCGATCCTCCCTATCCGCATTTACGGTGACCCGGTGCTCCGCAAGAAGTGCGAGCCGATTACCGAGATTACCCCGGAACTGCGCCAGTTGGCACAGGACATGCTCGAAACCATGTACGACGCACCCGGGTGCGGCCTCGCCGCCCCGCAAATCGGCAGGAACATCCGCCTGGTCGTCATCGACACGGCCATCCCCGGTGAAGAGGATCCGCGCCCCTATATCATGTTCAACCCGGAATGGGAAGCAGAAGAAGACGCAAAGCCCACGGACTACGACGAAGGCTGCCTCTCGCTCCCGGATATTTTCTGCAACGTCGTCCGCCCGGACAAGGTTTGCGTGCGATTCTTCGACATCAACGGCGAACCGCAAGAAATCCACAACTGCGAAGGCCTCTTCGCACGCTGCATCCAGCACGAAACGGACCACCTGAACGGTGACCTGTTCGTCGACAAGATTTCTACCGCCGACCGCACGCTGAACCAATCCAAGCTCCGCAAGATGGCGAAGGAAACCCAAGCCAAGCTGAAGAAGAGATAGGGCGGCTTCGCCGCAGTTGTTAGTCACTAGTTACTAGAATTGCAGGTTGATTATCGCTCGTTCAAAACTCTTCTGGTTCTGCCTGTTCGCATTCTCGGCGATAGCTTTCGCCGATGATTTCGAGCTGCCGGATTTGCCGGAGCCGCCCCAGGCCACAACCGAACCGACCAGCGACGCGATAAAAGAAAATGCAAAACCGGAAGAGACTCCGACTAAAGACGTTTCTAAAGACGCCTCTAAGGATGCACCGATAGATGCGCCGAAGAATGCGGCTAAAGATGTGCCGGCAAAAAATGTTTCTAAAGATGTGTCGAAGGATGTGTCTAAAGATGCGCCGGAACAATCGGATTACGACGGCCCCGTGAACTTCGCACCCATCGAAGCGACAACGCTTTCGGAATCAAAGACGGAACAACCCTCGTCCAATCCCCCCAGGCAGCAGGGCAGCAAAGCTATCGTCCCGAAGAAAATTCCCGAAGAATTGAACCGCCCCCTGCAAGTAGGCGTGTTTATCGGCGTGAAGGAACTCTACCTGAAACTTGAAGGCGAAACCATCCACATGACGGCGGCGGGCAACAAGGTGAAGTTCCAGGGCAAGGAAAACTCCGCCACGCTCGACCACAAGGAAATTCACGGCGAGGGGAAATGTGTTTCCATCGCACCGACCCTCCGCGAACTTTCCACCTCGTGCTATCCGGGACACTTCTACGTGAGCGCAAACAAGGGGCTCGTGAACGCGGTGAATATCGTCGACGTGGAAGACTACCTGCGCGGAGTCGTCCCCTACGAAATCGGCAAGCTCGACAACAGCAGGTTCAGCGCCCTCGAATCGCAGGCCATCGCCGCACGTACTTATGCCTACAAGCACTTCGGCAGCCGCGAATCCATGGGGTTCGACGTGTACGCCGACACCAAGGACCAAGTCTACAAGGGACTCGCTAGCGCCACGCCCCTCACCGACAGCGCCGTGAAGGCGACTCGCGGCATCGTGATGACGTACGGTGGGCAGTTCATCATCGCCTACTACCATTCCACCTGCGGAGGCGAAACCGAGACGCTCGCCACCTGGGAACGCCCCGACCTGCCCTACCTGCAAAGCAGGCCCGACCTGCGCAAAGACGGAACGCCGTGGTGCAGCGAATCGAGCTACAGCAAGTGGGAACGCAAGTTCGACGACAAGGAACTGGAATCGCTCGTAAAGAAGAACGGGAAAGAGGCAAAAGCGAAAGTTCCCGACTTCAAGAAAATCAAGAATATCGCCATCAAGGACACGCTCGCAAGCGGAAGAATCCTCACGCTCGTCGTCGAGACGGACAAGGGAAGTTTCGATGTGCGGGGCGACAAGGTCCGCTGGCTGTTCAAGAAATCCGGTTCTATACTTCCGTCCTCGTTCTTCAGGATAGAACATAAAAAACAGGAATGGATCCTGACCGGAAAGGGATTCGGGCACGGAGTCGGCATGTGCCAGATGGGCGTGCGGGGCCGCAGCGCCGCAGGCCAGGACTTCGCTACGATCCTCACCCACTACTATCCGGGAATCACGCTGGAGCGATTCGAGAAATGAGCTCCGAAAATCCGGTCTATGCCGTAATCAGCCAGGGGTGCGCCGCGAACTTCGGAGAAGGCGAGCAAATCGCCCGTGCTCTTTCCGCAAGGCATCCGGGCTGCAAGATTCTTTTCCGCCTGCCCGAAGCGAAGACCGCACAGGAATCGCCCGCGGCACAGGAGGAGGCCAGAAGTTCGTTCACAGCACAGGAAGCGCCGGACTCCATTTATCTGAACGTTTGCACCGTAAAGGGCAACGCGGGCGCGTTGAAACTGTTGCGAACCGCGTCCGAAATGTTCCCGGGCATTCCGCTGTTCATTACGGGATGCACCCCGAAGGACTTCCGCGAAGAAGCGCTGAAGGTTGCGCCGCAAGTCATATTTACGAGTCTAAAGGAAATTGCCCCTCTGGAGCAAAACGAAGCCTCCGCGACAGAGTCTATGGATGCTATCGTGGGGCCCAGCACACTCCGTGAAACGCCCTATGTGGGCATCGTGAACATCGAAGAAGGATGCCTGGACGCCTGCGCCTTCTGCAGCACGCACCTCGTGAAGGGACGCCTCCGGAGTTTCACCCCCGAAGGCATCGTCAAGCAAGTCGCAGACCTCGTGAACGACGGTTGCCTCGAAATCCAGCTTACCGGGCAGGACTGCGCCTGCTACGGATTCGATACCGGAACGAATCTCGCGGAGCTCACGCAACGCATCCTCGTGCACGTTCCCGGCAATTACAGGCTGCGCCTCGGGATGGGAAACCCGCGGCACATGATAAGGTATGCGGACAGCCTTCTGGATTGTTTCCGCGACGAACGTGTCTACAAGTTCGTACACGTTCCCGTGCAGAGCGGAAGCGACCGCACACTGAAAGCGATGAACCGCCGCCACACGGCGGAAGACTTCCGGAAAATCGCCCGCATGTTCAATACCGAATTTTCACGCTTCACGCTCAGCACGGACATCATCGTCGGTTTCCCCGGCGAAACCGACGACGATTTCGCGGAAACGATGCGGCTGCTCGAAGAAACCCGCCCGACGGTATGCAACATCACCCGCTTTGTGGCGCGCCCCGGCACGCCAGCGGCACGCATGGAACAGAACGCCTCGCTCAGGGTTCCCGATGCAGTAAAGCACGAACGCTCCGCCATCCTCTTCGACGCCTTCCAGAAAATCGCTCAGGAGAACAACTCCCTCTGGATAGGCGATACATGCGACGTCGTGGTCGAAAAGCCCGGTCACCGCGCGGGTACGACCATCGCGCGGAACGAGGCCTACCGCCCGGTAGCCCTCGCCGGCGACATTCCCGCAGGAAGCCGCCTTACGGTGCGCATCACCGGCGCAGAAGCCTTCGCATTATTAAGCGACCGTTCGTTCGTCGTCTAGGGAACTGAATCTCCGGTTTCTCCCTCACTCTCGCAACCACGCCCGGTTAATACCGAGCGTTTGTTGCTCACAGAAGCGACCGTTCGGTCTAGAATCAGAATCACAAGTGCTGGGCTGGCCCTCGCTACCCCCGCAAGGGGGGCCATGTCCACGTAAGCGCTGAAGCGCTAAGTGGCCAAAGGTCGCAACCACGCCCGATTAATACCGAGCGTTTGTTGCTCACAGAGGCGACCGTTCGATCTAGAATCAGCAAAACTGCGGTTTCTCTCCGCATACAGAAAAAGCCCGGCTTAGCCGGGCTTTTCGTTAAACTGTTCGCACCTTACTTATCCGTACGGCGGTAACCGCGAGTGGTCGTAAAGAAGGAACGCTGGTACGGGGCGTCGATGTACTGGAAGCCGCCGCCACCCATGTAGGCACAGTACACATAGTGTTCCTTGATGATGGACACCTGGTAGATGTACGGGCCAGTAGCAATCTTGCGACCCTGCTGGGAAACCGGGTACATCTTGATGGTCACCATCATTTCGCCCACACCTGTCACTTTCTCATAGTTATTACCATCGGTACAGGTATTGGAGGTCGCATTCGGAACCGTCTGCTTGCTGACCAACGCTTTGAACTTTTCCGGATCGGTAATGCCTTCGGTGTACTGGCTGATGAAATGACCGAGGTTGTCAAACACACGGACGTTCACCATGAACGGCTGCGACGTACGGAACGAAATGCTGGAGCAACTTTCAGTACCGTTCGCATCGGCATAGCAACGAGCCACGTTGGAACCATCAGGGCTGTTATCACTAATCATCACGCCCGGGATAAGCCTTGCATCCACGCCGGAAAGGGCACGTCCGTCCGAACCAGATGCAGCAGCTGTAACATCATTCCAATGTTCATCAAGCCACTTGTTCTGGTCACCACCGTCGATAAATGAAGGCGGAAGCGGGGTAATCAGAAGTTCACCAGTGGATTTAGGATCGAGGCTTCCACCATTAGCTTTTTGGGTGAGTTCCTCGTTGTTGAAAATCGGACGCACAATCGTCGTATCCTTCATCTCGATAAGAGTCGTCGGGTTCACGAGCAATGTTGCCACAGCCCATTCCGGCGGATACGTTTCGACCATCTTGCCAGCCTTGGACATAATGTAGAGCGGTGTTCCGTATATGGCAGCTGTTCCATTAGCCATCTGTTCAGTCCACATGTTGTGGCCTTCGCTCAACAGCTCCACGTTCGGGTAGTTAAACGCAATATGGTCGCCAGCCTGGATAGTGGATTCCTTGCCATTCTTATCAAACAACTTGCCTTGGATATCATACACAATTCCGTCCGCACCCTTGTCGATAACAAAGTGGATATCCTCCACATAAAGACCCAAGGTATCGTAGTCGACACAAGACTGCGTCGCAATATTGTAGTTGGTGCAGTGTGTAACCACAAGAGACGGGACAGTCTTATTTCTGCCACCGAGCATCATCATCTCCAAAGTCGCTTCAGAAAGTTCTGTATTCAAGATAAGGCTCGTCGTAGCAACACCGTCAGTCATGGTCACTTCGGCGGAGGTAACCTGCGGCTGGCCATACTTGGTCGGGGCGATTTGAGCAAGGGAAGTACGCATGTACATGTTCGAACCATCGGACTGACGGTCAGCATAGAAGAAGTGCAGATGGTGCCAGGTGTTGTCAGCCCAGGTGCCGTCGGCCTTCAATTCACAGTTCTGACCTTTACCCTTCTGCATAGAAAGCGGGGGTTCACCATAACCCGAAGCGGAGAGCGACGGATCAGCATGGCAGCCGTGACCGTTCTGGGCAAGCACGGAAATATCCACGCGACCAGGAGCTGCAAGGTGCGTACCACCGAGGTCCACGACAAGCACACCATCCACGAAAATCCACATGTCGTCATCACCGGCGAATTCAAAGATTTCGGGATCAGGCTGGCCAGCGGCATTCACCTGGTTCTTGGAATGATACTTAAACTTGGCATAACCCATCATGGTGAAGCCGTAGTTGCGCAGGTGACGAGGACCAAGCACAGGATCAGTCAGCGAGGCATTATAAGCGGCATTCGGATTTCTCGGACCACCGGCCATGAGCCACTGGGAGCACAGGTCCGCAGTTACCGATTGCATCATATCCTTCTGCGTAGATGCGTATTCGTATTCATACGGAGGACAGAAGATGGAAAGAGTCTGCGGACCCCACTGGTTGCAAATTTCCGTCGAGCAACCATTACCCGTAGACACCTGCCCCAAACGTATTTGCGTAATAGTGTCTACGATATCAAGCGGGAAGTAACCACCGTTACTGTAGTTATAGTCAATGGAATAGGCACTCTTCGAAGAGCCATTGGAGACAACAGGCGGAAGCGAGAGAATCGTGTTGCTACGCAAGGCATAATCGTTATTATCGGAAAACCACTGGTCAAAATAGGTGTTATCGCACAGTTCCTGAGCCTTCAAGATATGCACGCCATCGAGCATGTCGATTTCGCCTGCGGCATTCAAGTCAAATTGGAGATAAGGCTGCACCATGCCAGGCGTGTAATACACCGGGTTCGACCAGGCAACACCTTTAGCGCTGCACTTCACACCGCTGACCTTACCATCCTGATAAGCCACATAACCACGCTGCGTGCGTCCATTCACTAGGTCGCTGCACTCACCATACTGAAGAGTATCGGCCGAAGTAATCGCCTGCAAGTACGAAGGCAGGAAGAGATTTATCTGGTTGGGCTTACCATCCTGACCAATCCACGCTCCTTTTCTGGAACGCTTGTTACCACAGGTATTATGCTGATTCACCTGGCCATACCAGATATCGTCATAGCCAAAAAGACCCGTTCTATACATGGATTCGCCACAAAGACCGGTCCCGAGAGCTCGATGGCTTTCATTTTTAATACCCTGAAGACACCACTGCCCTCCGTTTCCGTCACCCGTACTTGCATATTCTTCAGAGAAATTTTCAAAGTCAGGATGGTTCACGGGGAAGTCGCGAACAACAATGTCTAGGTTAGCCGCCCCAGCCGCAGCGGCATTTGCCGATGCGACACAGACCAAACCAAAGGATACTGCCGTAAGAGCTAGTCCAGATACGATATTTCTTTTCATAAGATCCAATCTCCACCTACTCGAAAATAGGTCTACAATATTCACCCCTAAATATAAACCAAAATTATCCATATCAATACTTATATTTTTGTAAAATACCCTTAAACAGGGGTTTTTGCGGTTTCCCGTGACTCAAAACAAAGACTTTGGACTGCCAGCCAAGGTCGGACTGCGTTTTTTTCACAAAAAAAAGCGGTTGCGGTTCTATATTTGAGCCATGAATTGGTCCATAATTTTTGCCATCGCCATAGCCCTGCTCTTGCTGCGGGTTGCCTACCTCCGAATCAAAGCTAATAGCGTACACTCCGAATCTTTCAAGAACATGCAGACCAAGGACCAGCTTGCCGTCCTCAAGGAATGCCTGTTGAACAACCCCTCCAGGACGAACGTCGAAAATCTGACCGATTTCGTTAAAGCGCACGGACTGGAAGCCGACTTCGAGGAGTACAAGACCTACATCGACGCGCAGCTCCGGATTACGCGCCAGAAGAACGCCATCGCCGAGGACAACGAACTCTACGCCAAAGAATCCGCCTGGATGGACAAGCTCCGCCCGCTGGAATTCGCCGAAGCCGAGACCGCCAAGTCGAACGGGGATATGCAGGCCTACATCGAACGCAGCCTGGAAGGAATCGCGCGTCTCTATTCGGACGAATCCATTATGGTCGAACTGGAGAGGCTGGTTCCATTTTACGGCAAGGCATCAGCGCTCATAGATTCTTACCGGAAGCTCATTGAGGTTCGGGACACGAGCGGAGCCGACGACAAGTCGCTCGAAGCCCTCAGGAAGCAGCGCGACGCCTGGATGGACGACCTCCTGACCGCAACCCCAAATTAGAACAAAATAACAAATCCCCACCCGAAGGCAGGGATTTTTTCAACTAGTAACTGCGGCTTCGCCGCCGTGAGCAAAAAGCCCTCGGGTGTTAGCCGAGGGCGTTTGCGAGAGCGAGTAAGCAACCGGAGGTTCTACGCCTGTGACGTCGAACGAGCGGTTTCCTTAGAACCAGCGCCAAGTGATGCCGAAGAGCACCATCGTCTTGTACTGTGCGTCAAGAGAGAGGTCCTTGTCGTACGCCATGTCGAAGCCGACCTGGAATTCAATGTACGGGACGAGCGTCACGGCGAGGAGGTTTTCCCACTTGCCGTCAATTTCGTCTACACCCTTGAAGTTGACGAAGGCCCACAGACGGGACTTGAAGCTAGCGATATTTTTGTAAGTATACTTGAATTCCGTGATGGATTCAAGACCCGGTTCATCCTTGAACTTTTCGAACTTTTCGGTATCCGGATCGTCCGCGAAGCCGTAGCCATGGGAAATCGTCATACGGTTAGCAAAACCGAGACGCTGGCTGAACATTTCGTTCGGAATGTAGGCAAGACCGGCAACCTGAGTTTCGTAAGCCGGATCCATGAAGCTTGAAACGGCCTTCTTCACTTCATTGCCTTCTTCGTCTTCGCTGTAAGAGTAGCCAGCGAGGAACTGCGTTTCAAAGCGGTTGCCGATGTAGGGCTTCAGTACTTCGGACAAGTTGAAGTCGAGCATGGATTCCCAGAAAATCTTGTCGGCGCTCTTGCGCTGGCCAAGACCGTCGGTCCATGTCTTGCCCAAGGCGAGGTTCACGAGGTTACGCCAGTTGGCAACCTTCCACTTGCCCTGCACGTCGGCATCGTAGGTCACGAGCCAAGTGTAGTTGGAAGTGCCGTCCTGCTGCCAGTTAGAGAAGTTGTAGTAGTTCCACTTGACAGCGGCGACCACATCGGCAGTCCAGCCTTCGGGGAGAACCCCTTCGAACATGCCACCTTCCGCCATAGCGGGCGTGGCAATTGCACAAGCAGTGGCGCAAGCCAGAAGAAGTGATTTGATTTTCATGTTGTTTTCCTCGTTATGGCCCTGGTTTTTGCCTTCCTGGGCCGGTTTCTTGTTTTTAAAGATAGCACTTTTGTACTTTTTGTAAATGGTCTAGACAAAAGAGCCCGTAAAAAGCGCTTTTTTTTCGAGTAAACGAACGCTGTTTTCTATAATTGAGCCCATGATTAACGCCTTCAAGAAATTTTTCGTCATCGGAATCGCTCTTTGTGCGGTTTTGGCCCATGCCGCAGCGAACGAAAGCGAAAGCAAGGCCAAAAACGCGACCTCCCCCTGGAAATTCGAAGCCGGCGTTTCGGCAGGTGCTCTAACTCCGATTATGCTCGATGCGAGCATCGGTTACAAAGCCTTTCACCTGCACGTCGATGGCTTCGGTTTATATAAAGGCTCCAACGACTACTGGTGCGGAATCCGGGGCGGTATCATGTGGCGCATTCCCCGCGACTTGCCGTTTTCCATAGAGTTCGGCATCGGAGGCGGATACGAATTCGCGGAAGCGCCCAACGAAATACATCAGGCAGTGAACAAAGCGAACGACGCCAAATACCTCTATCCTTTCAATTTCAAGGAAATCCTGGACGTCTCCGCCGAAATGCGCATTCATTTGTTCGGATTTTTCACCCAGATCGACATTCCCATCTACAACTTCATGGAACACGAAGCACCCGACATGCTCTGGCGAATCGGGTACATGGTGGAGTTTTGATTAATTGATAATGGATGATTGATAATTGATGATGAGGGGTGTCGGGTATGGAATGAAAAAATCCTCGGTTGAACCGAGGATTTTTTTTGAGTTCTGCGAGCGGTCTCCCGTGAGCCGTAGGCGACTCGTATTAACGAGTCGTCGCAGGCGAGAGCAAGCGCCAACCGGAGTAATTTAACACCCTAGTTTGGCGTGAGCGGTCTCATTACTTATTCGGGAGCTTGACAGCCTTGCCGAAGTCGACGTTGGTCTTGTTGCCGAGCAACAGGGCGCGCGTCTTGAGCGGCAGACCGTAGCAGCGGATGAAGCCCGTTGCGTCCTTCTGGTCGTACATGTCGACGTCGGTGAATCCACCGAGGCCCATGTCGTAGAGGCTGTAGGGGCTCTTGATGCCGGCCGGAATGATGTTGCCCTTGTAGAGCTTGAGCGTCACTTCACCGGTAACAACGCTGTTGACTTCGTTGAAGAAGGCGTCCATAGCCTGGCGGAGCGGAGTGAACCACTGGCCATTGTACACGAGGTTCGCGTACGTCATGGACATCTTCTGGGCTTCGAACAAGGTTTCCTTGTCGAGCACGAGCTGCTGCAGGCATTCGTGAGCCTTGTACAGGAGCGTGCCACCCGGAGTTTCGTACACGCCGCGGCTCTTCAGGCCGACGAGGCGGTTTTCGACGATGTCGAGAAGACCGCAAGCGTTCTTGCCACCGATCTTGTTCAGGAATTCGAGGAGTTCCACAGCGCCCATCTTCTTGCCGTTGATGGAGACCGGGTTGCCCTTTTCGAAACCGATGGTCACGTGATCTGCCTTGTTCGGGGCCTTTTCGTACGTGGCGGTGTGCTTGAGGAATTCGTACTTGTGTTCCTGTTCCGGGAATTCCAGAACGCCACCTTCGTGAGAGAGGTGCCACAGGTTACCGTCTTCGGAGTAAATCTTCTTCTTGCTGATGCCGTTAAGCGGAATCTTGTGGGCAGCGGCGTAGTCGATAGCGTCTTCACGGCTGTGGAACGTCCACTTCGGGTCCTTCCACGGAGCGATGATTTCGAGCTTCGGATTGAGGGCGGCATAGGTCAGTTCGAAACGGACCTGGTCGTTACCCTTACCGGTAGCGCCGTGAGCAACGGCGTAAGCACCTTCCTTCTCGGCAATCTTCACCTGGTACTTCGCGATGAGCGGACGGGCGAAAGACGTACCCAGGAGGTAGGTTCCTTCGTACTTGGCGCCAGCGCGGACAGTGGGCCAAACGTAGTCTTCGAGGAATTCCTTCTTGAGGTCGAGGACGTAGCACTTGGAAGCGCCAGTCTTGAGGGCCTTGTCTTCGAGGGCCTTGGCATCCGGGAAGTCGTTCTGACCGAGGTCGGCGGCGAAAGCGATCACTTCGCAATCGTAGTTTTCCTTGAGCCAGGGGATGATGATGGAAGTATCGAGTCCACCGCTATAGGCGAGGACAACCTTCTTCTTGGATTCTTTCTTAGCCATTTTGAATGTCCTTTAGAAAAATTTTAGACGTGACAAATATAGAATTAAAAACCGACCGCGACACCCAGGTAACCCGACATTGCCCAGGAATCAACAGACCTGTTGAAGAAACGCTGGAAGCCCGTTTCAACCGAAATCCATGCCGCAGAAAGGCTCTTCTTGGCCCAAGGCCAAATTGCCTGCAAATTATAAGCGATGCCCGGAGAGATCGTGAGCAACTGCGCTCCACCGAAATTGTATTCGTACAAGACGTTCGCCGTAGCGCCGATAATATCCCAGAAGACAAGGCCTCCGCCCAAATCTACGCCGATGGAAAAACCATCCAGCGAGAACATCTTTTCACAGTCTTCCACTTCCTGTTCGGTCTTCGTAGACACTCCCGGAATCCAGCCTTCCATATCACGCTGGTGCCATTCATCGCGGATATCTTCCAAGTCTGTAGACTCGAACTCGATAATCGGGCTTATATACCAGGACCAACGTTCATGCGGTCTGTGGAACCGCACGTTCATCCTGTAGCGCTGGTAACGGACCATCACGTCAGTGTCGAGATCCCCGCCAAAAAAGCGCACGTCAACACCCGCACTGATCCAATCCTTATAAAAGTATTCAAGCTGTCCCTGCCATACTCCCAGGCAGTCGCATTCCTCAGTTGGGTTGAAAAGGCCGGCAGCAAGCCCGACCAACAAGCCATAACCGGTATACGCGGATTGGTGCGGAAGCGGAATGCTTCCTTCCTTGCGCGAGGCGGAATTCTTCTTTGCAGAGTCCTGCACCGCCAACGCGGAATCCTTCGCAGACGTGTCCTTTACCGCAGAGTCCGCCGCCACCGTATCGGCAACAACCGTATCCGCCACCACGGAATCGGCAACTAAAGCCGTCGTATCATTTAGTGCGGCCGAAGAATCGGTCACGAGGGTATCCACCGTAAAGGTCGAAGTATCAAACGCGGCAACTACCGATGCATCCACAGAAGCGGCGGAGGTATCAGGAGAAGCTATAGCGGAAACATCCTCCACGGCATCAGCCGCGAAAGCGCACATGGCGAAAAGGAATATCGTCAAGAATATCCGCACGACCATAAATTAAAAAAAAGAAAGACGCCTTGGTTTTGCAAATACGGGATTTTTTATATTTGGGTGCGAAAAAATCAGAAAGGAGCAGAACCATGTCTTTTATTTCTGAACTTAAAGATAAAGTTATCAACGGTTACGAGATCAACCGCGAAGAGGCGATTCGCCTGTTGGACGCTGACCTCGAAGAACTTTGCAACGCGGCGAACGAGATTCGCGAGAAATTCCACGGCGACGATTTTGACTTCTGCTCCATCGTGAACGCCCGCAGCGGCCGCTGCTCCGAAAACTGCAAGTACTGCGCCCAGAGCAGCTACTACCACACCGGCGCCCCGGAATACAAGCTTCTCAGCGCCGACGAAATCGTCGAAGACGCGAAAAAGAAAGAAGCCGCCGGCATTCCGCGCTACTCCATCGTGACTTCGGGCCGTACGCTCTCGAACCGCGACGTGGAACAGATCGGTGAGGCCATCCGCCGCCTCAAAAAAGAAACGAAACTTTCCGTGTGCCTTTCGGCGGGGCTTTTGAACCGCGAGCAGTTCGACAAACTGAAAGAGGCCGGCCTCACCCGCTTCCACAACAACCTGGAAACCTACCGCAGGCACTTCCCCGACGTATGCACCACGCACACCTACGACGACAAGATTGGCGCACTCCAGAATGCGCTCGCCGCAGGGCTTGAAATCTGCAGCGGAGGCATCATGGGACTCGGCGAGACGATGGAAGACCGCATCGACATGTGCCTTGACCTGCGTAAACTTGGCGTCAAGTCCACTCCGGTGAACGTGCTGAACGCCATTCCGGGCACTCCGTACGAAAGCCTCCCGAAACTCACAAACGACGAATTCTGCCGCATCGTAGCGATTTACCGCTTCATCAACCCGAAGGCGTTCATCCGCCTCGCGGGCGGACGCGGTGTATTGGGCGACGACGGCAAGCGCGCCTTCAAGAGCGGGGCAAACGCGGCCATCACCGACGACATGCTCACTACCGCGGGAGTCAACAGTTGCAAGGATTTCGAGCTCGTGAAGGGACTCGGATTCAAACCCCACGGATTTTTGAACTAACAATACGTTCTTTGGGCCTGCAAAATGGCCTATATGAAACGCACTTTTAAATTTCATACAAAAGAACGCATTTTTTTTCCAAAAAAAGGCTTAAACGGTATTTGTTTTTTTACCGCGGCAAGGTATATTGCATAGTGCAAAAAGCCATTCAAAACCGTTTACAGAAGGAATATCAAAATGAAAAGACTTCACCTAGGTCTCTTATCCCTCACGCTGTTTTTTACAGCCTGTTCCTTCGATTTCGTCACTAGCACACCTGATGGGCTTTGGGATGAAATGAAACTAAGCAAAAAAGAACTCCACTTCGGCCCCAATGGCGGCACCGATACGATTTCCGTAAAAAATTACAGCTCATGGTGGTTCAGTTCCGCATGCGACGATGACTGCGCCAACGATATATACATACATCCCGATACCCTAGAAACAGGATATACTGATTTTCACAACATCGATGGCGGCTGGTGGAAAGGTAAAATTCTGAAAGATTCGCCAAACAAAGCCATAATTACAGTAAACAGTCTTGAAACATGCGAGTCCGAAGAGTGTGACAAAAAAACAACCTCAAGAAAGGCCGTTATCACCATGACCGCTGGCGACATATTCTCCACTATTATGATTTATCAGGAATAATTATCCGCGAGATATTAGTTTATCTATCATCGCATCGCAACCTGCGTTCACGTCGTCCCAGGTCGCCTGAAAATCTCCGGTATACCATGGATCGGCAACATCCCGCGATTTGCCGGTCCAGTCCATCAACAGAGAAATTTTCGACATGTCGTGATTTGCGCCCAGTATCCAGCGCAAGTTCCGCAAGTTGTTCCTGTCCATGAGTACGATGTAATCGTAGTATTCGTAATCCTGCACGGTCATCTGGCGGGCATGTTTTCCGCTGCAATCGATACCATGAGAATTCAGCATGCGCCTGGCCGGCGGGTACACGGGATTCCCGATTTCTTCGGTACTCGTCGCGGCGCTCGCCACCTCAAAACCTTCGATTCCGGCACTTGCAAGCTTGTGCTTCATGACGAATTCCGCCATGGGACTGCGGCAGATGTTGCCATGACACACGAACAGGATTTTCACTTTTTCCATACCCGCCAAATATAGCAAGCGGCCTTTTTTAATTACATTTCTCAGCAATGGGTCCGTCATCAAAATACGCATGCCTAATGCTGATTCCGCTCTGCGCAGGATTGCTCAGTTGCTCTTTCCCCGTACGCACGGGTTACGACCGGAGCATCGGTGACTACAAGCCCGTCCCCTCATCGAACGAGCAAATAGCGGAAGCTCCGGCTGCGGACGAACAAGTCCAGGAAAATGTCGGCACAGAATCCTCCCCCTCAGGCGAAGACTCCGTAACAACAGAATCCAAACCGAAGCACATGAATTCTGCCGACAAGGCGAGGGCTGCTGTAAAGAAGAAGGAAGCGGAAAAGGCGGCGCAAAAGTCCGCCCCTCCTACAAATTTCGAGGCCTACGCCAAGGGATGGCTGGGCGCAAAGTACGTCTACGGAGCCGCCAGCAAAAACAAGACGGACTGTTCCGGATACGTGATGCAAGTTTACCAGGGCTACTACAAGATTGCGCTCGACCACAGTGCGGCAAAAATGTACGACGATTCCCGCGGAAAAAGCGTAAGTCGCGGGAACCTACGTGAAGGCGACCTGATTTTCTTCGGCAGTTTCTGGAAAATCGACCATGTGGGAATCTACCTCAGCGGAGACCGTTTCATCCACGCCAGTTCCAGCAGGGGCGTCGTCATTTCGAACCTGAACGAGAAATACTACAAGAACAAGTACCAAGGCGCTCGTCGCTTTAAATAACAGAAAAAGCCTGCCCCGAAAGGCAGGCTTTTCTACACACCGGATTATTTTCTCTTAGCCCGCTTGAAGCCGAATGTCTTCGTGGTGTTGTCCGTCGTCTTGATGACGTCGCCCTTCTCGTATGCGGGGCCGTCCTCCTGGGCCGTGCTGGTCTCCGCCACGTAGGTCGCCTTCGACTCGAAGTCGAACTTCGCGATGTAGGCACCCGTGCCAAGCTTGCGGCCCTTGCGGCTCTTGGGCGAGCCGTCCTTCGCCATCCATTCCATGTTCAGGCGGAGCACGCCGTCGTCGGAGACCTTGTCGTAACCGATTTCCTTCAAGTTCAGGCTCACATCCTGTCTGGCGATGAACTGCCCGAGGTTGTCGTAGAGGTCCATCGTGAACTTGATGTCGAAATCGAACAGCGGGTTACCGAAGTCGTCGGTCAGCAGCGCCGAGGGGATTGTCATCTCCACAATGAACTGCGGGCCCGCATGCTTGTATATGTTGGTGTCAAGCACGGTGCCCGTCGCGGCAAGGACGCCGTCCTCGAGGCCCATCAAGGTCTCGGTGCCATCCTGGTTGATTACCGTAGCGCGGAACACCTCCTTGTCGGACACCTGCGTGCCCGCATAGTGCTCGACGGACGAAGGCTGCGTCACGCTATGCGCGAGCGTCACCCTGAACTTCGTCTTCTCGGCAGCGGAGCCGCCAACCGCCACCCACGGGTTCTGCTCGGTCGGGTAGTTGCCCGCCTTGTCCTTGTAGCGCGAGAGCGTGGCAATCGGGACGAGCCTGACGTAGTCGCCGGTGCGCACGGCGTCGTCGGCGTCCTCGTCGTAGGCGTAGCTCTCCTTGATCTCGTTCTTCGTGGTCGTGGCCTTGGGCCTCAGGTACACGCCGGCCTGCGAGCCGCGGCGGCGCTCGATGTACTCGAGGGCCGTGTTGCTTATCGTGGCGAGCGGCTCGGACATCGTGGCCTCGAGGAGCCCCAGGGAGCCCGAGGAGGACTTGGTCGCCTTCATGATGACCGGGGGACACTTGTCCACGACGAAGTAGTACTTGTCGAAGAAGCCGCCCTCGGGGCCAAGGCGCGGAGTCACGTGGCCGTAGCCGTCGTAGGAGCCGCTGGTCGTGCCGTACGGGAAGCCGTTCGACGCCGTGAGCGCGATGGTGATGATGGAGACGGTGTCCTTCACCAGCGTGGAGTCGTCGGTGACGGTGCCGGTGAGGCTGTCGAGTTTCTGGTTGTGCTGCCAGTGCTCGCCGTATTCCATCGTGTGCGTCCAGTCGTTGGGACGGAAGCTCTTCGTGATGTTCTTCATGCCCCATTCTACGACGAAACTGTCCAGCATGTCCTTGTCGCGCAGCTTCTTCTCGAACTTCAGGTAAATTTCGTCGGCGTAGCCGTCGCCTTCGTTGTCGCGCATCTCGGCGAGCGTCACGGGCACGGGCTTCGGGGTCTCAGCTATCTTGACACCCTGGGCGCAGGGAGAAGCCGGGTCGAGCGCGTTGAGCGCCTCGTCGGTCACGTTCACTCCGCTCCTGATGCTGGCGATGCCGCCCACGGGGATGTAGTTGCCGTTGTCGTTGCCGGTCACCACGAACAGCCAGCTCTTGCCGCCGTTGTTGGTGGTCGCCTTGCCCGACACGCTGATATGGTCACCGGATACGCCCTCGATGGCGAGCGGCCAGGCCCCAGGCGAAGAGAGCATCACGGGTTCGGTGAAAGCTATCATGAGGGTGTCCTCTGTCGAGCGCGGGACGGGGTTCTCGAGGATGGTCACGCTCAGGAGCTGCGGCGGTATGCCGTCAGTGATCTTGGCGTTCTCGCGCGATACCTGGCCCTTGGTCTGCAGGTAGATGCCGACAGTGCCCGTCGGGGCCGCCGTCTCGGGAACGGTCACGCCCGTCAGCGGGATAGTGATTTCATTAAGGCCCGAGACCGGTTGCGGCACGGACAGCGTGACCGTGTCGGCCATGCCCTCGATGTACACGCGGACGCTGTCGAAGGAATAGTCCTCGTCGAATGCGTTCGTGAACGTAATGGAGAGCCTGTCGGCGATGTTGTCGCAGTCGGTGTCCTGCGCAAGCACCTGCCTGGGCGCCGGGTACGTGGACTCGGAGAAGAACGTCTGCTTCGAAACGTCTTCCTCATCTTCCGGGTCAATGTAGATCACCTGGATGGTGTCGCCCGCGAAGAACGATATCTGGCCGTTCGTACGCATGTCCTTGGCCACTTCAAGAGCAGTCACCATTATCTTGCTCTGGAACGAACCCGGATTGCCAGCAACAGGCTCCATCGCCACTCGCAACGTATCGTTCTTCCTGTTGTTTATTACGAGCACCTCGATGGGCTGCGTGTACTTCGCCTTGTCCTTGTCGGTCAGGAATATGTTGAAACGCGTACCCGCCGGGTCAGCCGGGCTCTTCACCGGGTTGCCGGCCTCGTCCTTGATGGTCAGCGCCGACGCTGTCGCGTCGCCCTTCGTGAACTGCACGTAGTACGAGCGGTTCTCGAACGCACAGCCACCGTTCTCGATGCAGGCCTCGCATTCGGGGTCCGGGCCCGCGAATATCGTGATGTCCACCTTGTTGCTGCCGATGCCCATCTTCACAGGGATATTCAGATCCCACAGGCCGGTGGCCATGTTGTACTGAGCGACGACCATGCCGTTGTAGCCCATGTAGCTGGTGTTGTCAACCACGATGCGCTCCAGCGGGAGCTGCGTGCCGTTGGCCCAGATTTTCGTGATGTAGCCGCCCTCGGTTATGTGGGCGTGGCCCTTCACGAACACGGTGCTGCTCGGCTGGTCGATTTCCACGTGGCTGCCGTTGGACACATTGAACGGTGCGTCGAGCGTGACATCGATCTTGTAGTTCGCGCGCTTGGTCTCCATTTCGCTTCTGGAGGGGCTGTAGCCCCACACGAACTCGTCCTTGCGGTACACGGCCACGTAGGGATTCAGCGGGGCCGCCTTGAAGTCGCCATCGCCATAATTCTTATTCAAGCAGGGCATGCCCGGGTAGTCGGCGTAGTCACCGTTGGCCTTGCTGTGCGGCATCCAGCTCCAGTCGCCCGGGTTCGCAGTAAGCGTCGGCCCGACTCTTTCCTCGTCGGAGACCCAGTACCAGGAACTGCCGACGTTGCAGTAGAGTTTTTTGTTCTGCGGCGGCACATCGAGCGGGTCGTCCTGGCCGGGCGCACGGATGCGGGCCACGAAAACCACGTCCACGCGGAAGCGGCTCGCACTCTTGATGACGGTGGAGCCGAGCGGGATGGGGAAATACCACTGCCATGTGCCGCTCGCCGCGTCGTAGGTGTCCTCGACCTTCACGGGGCGCACGTGGCGGAACCCTTCGTTCAGCTGGTTTAGGGTCGACACATCGCAAGCCTTGTTGAAACCCGCCTCGTCGTACGCCTGGCAGATGTCGGTGCGGATGGCCACGTCATCGTAGAGGTCGTCATCACCGCGCATGAACATGCGCACGGTAAGGCTGTCGAAAGGCCTGGATTCGTTATTAAAAATTGCCATCATTATGGCGGGTTTTTCACTCCAGGAATACTGGTACGTGTACACGCCGAAGTCGTATTGCGTCACCGGCGTGGTGAACTTCAGCATGGCGCCGGCCTCGTTCACGTTCGTGTACTGGCCGTTGCTTTCCACCGCGTAGTAGTAGGTCGTACTTTCCTTGAGCCCGCCGATTTTCACATAGTGGAACTTGGTCGGATATCCCGAGATATCTGCATTGCCGCTGCCCGTATTGTGCGCAAATTCGCTTGCGTTCGTGTGCGGGATGGTATCCCAGTATAGCTTCGATTCGTATTCGCCGTTCGGGGTGTACCACATGATTTCGGCGCTGTCCGCACTCACGTTGCAAACCGTGACGTTCTTGATTTCTGCGTTCTCGATGGTGTTGAGCGTCGTGAAACTGAACGGGGTCTGCGTGCTGTCGACCATGTACTTCGTAGAAATGCTGTCTGGGTTGTAGGCGTTGATGCCGCCCGCGTAGAAATAGTACATGGTGCCCGGTTCGAGGTTGCGCAGGACAATTTCGTGTTCGACTCCGGGAATATCGTTGTCTGGCTTGGCCGTATTGTTCATCCCGGACGCCTCATCGGTTTTACCGTATTTGATGAGCGCCGTGCCGCGAATATCAAGCTTTACCACCACGATGGCGGAGTCCATGCTCACGTGTCGGATTTCCACCTGCATTTTCGGGGGGCGCGTGCGGTTGATTTTTTGCGAGGCGAGCATGCCCGAGCTCACGAGGGTTGCAGTGGCGTCGATACAGGTTTCAGAAATGTGGTATTCTTCCCAACTACGCGTACCCGGATCCCAGTCGTTTGTGGCATCAGGTTTTACACCGCCGAAAAGCGCACCAACGGGCACTTTATACTGATAAGGCGTTCCGGCCACATTCTTGCCTTCGGGGTTGGCCGCACGATGGTGCGGGTGAGCATCGTTCTTGTCACCGATACCGTAGATGAAAGAGACATCCCAGGGGTTCACGCCGAGCAAGTAGTTCAACTGGTTGAGACCCAGTTGGTACATCTCCGCGGTTTTCCAGTTCGGGGCCCCCATGATGGGGAGCGCGAGGCCCTTCCCTTCGATATCGGCGGCCACGTCCGCATAGGCGAGCACTTCGAATATGTTGCCGGCCTGGTAGCGGTTGTAAATCCACGTATCAGGGAAAAACATCGTATACCACATCGGGTCATATTTGACGGTAGTTGATTTCCAAATAATGCTTCCTGCAGGCAAATCAATAGATGCCGAGCCGTTCCCTAGCGACATATCGCCCAGGTTGTAAATCATGTTTGCGACGCAGTCCTCGATGGCATTCAGCCATTCGCTTTCGCTAAGGCCGTATACATTCATCGCTTTATCTTTATCTGCGAGAATCAACTTGTACAAAGCATAAAGGGCGTAGGAATAGGAGTTTGCCCAGCTCGTATTTTTTCCGTTCTTGAGGAAGCCCTTGTCGTTGGTGACGAACCAGCCACCCTCGAAACACCCTGCGCAATTTTCCATGTATTCTTGCCTAGGGAAATCTGAACTCACTGGAACCATGTTCTTGTTGCGAATCATATCGTCGGCGTATTCCTTTTTGCCGGTCGCATAGAGGAGTGCCACGGAAGCGAGGGCCATATCATCATAAAATTCGTTGTTGCCCTGATAAGCGGCAGATTCCCATGTGGCAGGCTTCTTATTATGTACAAAAGCCTTGCCGCCATCATAAGAACCTTTACCCTGTGCCAAAGAATTGGCAAAGTCGTACATCTTTTCGGCAATTAACAAGCAACTGTCCGCATAACTCTTATACTCGGGATATTGCTCGGAAAGGATCTTGCCGAGAATGGCAAGGCCGGCAGCCGTTTCGCCACCGACATTGGAACCGATTTCGCCCAGGCGAACCAATCTAGTCTTGGGGCCGCCACGGTCATTTGCCGCATTGGAATTGTCGACAGGCATACCATCGCTAAATTCCGGTCGATTCCACCAATTATGGTCAGAGCCCTTACTGCCAATCGAAAGCGCCATATCGTCAATGACTCCATTCGCACGCCTGTAGGCTTTAAAGACAAAGTCTGCCCCGTGTTTTGCTTCGCGGAGCATGTCCGGAATGCCGTCCCGAATAGTTTTTTCCTGATTGTAAGAGTACTGGTCATCATCAGCGTCTTCGTTCGTTGCCGCCATGAGGGCAGCCACCATGAACGCATACATCTGTGTCTGCGATTCCTTCAGGTGGTCACCGCAGTCGTAGTAGCCGCCTTCCAGCGTTCCGGCAAGCGAGGCATCATAGCTTTTTTCGGAACTTTCGCTCACATTAGTAACCGGGCCTGCGCCATCCTTGGTATGGCTTGCCGGGTGGAACCAGGATTCCCCATAACCACTGCGGTTGATGCCGTAGAACTTGAGGGCCGCGGAACGCACCATGGAATAAACTTTTTCACTGATGATGAACGTACTCGAAATATCGTTGCCCACCTTGATACGCAGGCGCGTGTCCGTGGGGAGAGAAAGGTTCCCGAGTTTTCCCACCTGAACGGGTCCGGACTGGCCCGTAACCAAAAGGGAATAGCGGTCCTGGTTGCTGGTAGCGGCATTAGTGCCGGCATTGATTTGCCATGACGAAGAAATTGTTTTTCCGCTAGGGGTAAACGTCCCCGTAACAGCCGGGGATAACGAATGTCCATTGACATCGACAACTTCGAACGTCGTCGCATTGCCCACATAGTAGAATTGCTTTTCGACATCTTTTTCGAGATAGCCCGCCTGATTCACGCGAATAGGTGAAATGCGGTAGTTAATCGCATCCAGGTAAGCTTGGTCCATCTCTATGGGCATGATTTCATTCGGAGCATACCCCGCAGGCGTAAGAGTATCCGGAAGTGGCTGTCTCGGAAAATCATCCGGAACGAAATGCTCGAAAACGGTGCTGTCCCACGTGAGTGGCCAAACCGGACGAATCAAGTCATACGGTGTCGGCAATTCCTGCATTGCCGCCGTGGCGGCAACCGCCAGCAACAAAAATGGCACAAGACCATTCTTTAAGGACATAAGTCCCCTCCTATTTTTTTATTCCAAACAAGATAAATCTACTTTAAAAAACGACAATCCATACCGAGATATTTTTTTCGTAGCAAAAAAAGTGTTCTCAAAAAGTTCTCATCAAAAAAAGACCCGCTAAACGTATGCGGGTTTTTCTGTTTAATGTCGGTTGGTTATTGCTCCGAGGCGAACTTTACGCAGTCGGCGGCATTCTGTGCGGCACGGTGTCCCCAATCTGCGCAGGCACCGGCAAGGAGCTTCAAGAAGAAACGATGTTCGTTGTCGAGGGAATCGGGAATATGCACAACCTCGCCTTCCGACGTATAATACGAGAGACTTACCACATAGTTTGATTCCGGCACAACGACACTGCGATTACAAGGATTTGTGACGCGAGCAAAATCGACTGCTATCGTACGCACATCACAATCACTGCTGCGGTTCACGTAGAAATCCGCGACAACGCCCTGATGCGGGCCCCGCGCGACAGTCAACCGCAACTTTGCTGAATCAAAATTCGCAGGATCATTCTCCGATTTTTTTCCCGTTTCGAACCACACCACATCCACATCCTGCGAGCGGAACATCGTGAAAAACAGGCTCAAATCGTGCACGAGCAAGTCCAGCGCCACGTTCACATCGCGGCAGCGTTCAGAATACTTGTGTTCGCGCCGGAATTCCAGGCGAACATTGCCTGCGTCGGGCCGTACATTGCCGGCATCATGCAGCACATGCCCCCGCATATTCAATTCCGCAAGGAAATGCTTCCGGAAATTCAGGAACAGCGGGTTATAGCATTCTGACTGAGCGACAAAAAGGAGCGTATCATTTTTCACCGCCAAGTCGACAAGTTCCTGCGCTTCCTCGCCAGCAATTGCAAGCGGTTTTTCCACGAATACAGGTATTTTCCGTTCCACGAAGAACTTCGCATAAGCATAATGCGTCGTTGCAGGCGATGAGATTACGACAAAATCCACCTCTTGTGACGCCTGCATTCCGTTTGTGCACGTTTCTTTTTCAACAGGATTACCAAAATTTAGTTTGTCTGCAATTTCGTTAAATTCAGCAAGGTTGTCCACGACAGCAACAAACTGCACATCACACGCTTCAAAACGGATTCGATGGCGTTTGCCCATGGTTCCGTTACCGACGAGAATCGCCTTGTAACGCTTCATCGCAGAGCCTCTTTGTTTGGAATTCCTTCGTTAAACAGCGGCTCACTTGCGAGATCGATTTCCCGCTGCACTATGCGAATACCTTCCGGTGCATCCTTCAGGCAAAAAGCCGCACAATAGCCGCCATCATGGCTGACTTCGCGGAAGGTATATTCCGGCCTCGGCCCTTCGTGATCCAGCGAAATTTCTTCCGGAGCCATCGCCAGCGTAAACTTGTCCGGGGAAAGCGACATGCCGCGGCCCGTGACCTTCATATAACATTCCTTCAACGTCCAGAGCCTGCAAAATGCGGTATCTTGCGCATCGCCTTCCGGGAAGGATTGTATCCAGCGGGTTTCGGATTCCTTGAAAAAACGTTCCGCAAGCCGGGAGCGGCCTTCCTTCACGCGTTCCACGTCGCAGCCCACTTCGCAAGGCGAAACCACGCACATCACGCGCTCCTTCGAATGGGACAGATTGAAATGGACATCCGGAAAATCGCGGAACGCGGGCTTTCCGTTTTCGCCCAGCACCACATTCTCGTCGGCGCCCTCAATCCCGAAATCACGACACGCAAGGCGCAGCAGGAGGCCCACACCAAGCGACTGCATGCGCCCACTCTGGAACCTGAAACGCATCGCCTTCTCCCGACGATAAGCGGGAACAGTCCCGAGCAGCCGTTCAAAAACTGCGGGATCTTCCAGCGCCGAAATATCTGCCGTGTAGACGAGCGTATCCATGATGAGGAATATAGAAAAATGGGGACATTGCACACCACTCCGCAAAGATTTATATTTTACACCATATGGATATCAAGAAGACAAATGCAGCGCGTATTCTGGACCGCCAGAAAATCAGTTATGAACTTATCCCCTACAAGGTCGATGAAGCCGACCTGGGCGCACAGCACGTAGCCGACAGCCTCGGCGAAGACATCAACCAGGTTTTCAAGACTATCCTCGTTCACGGCGACAAGATCGGTTACTTGGTTTGCGTCGTTCCCGGGAACCTCGAAGTGGATTTGAAGGGCGCTGCGAAAGTGAGCGGCAACAAGAAAATCGATACCGTCCCGCTCAAGGACCTGACTCCCCTTACCGGCTACATCCGCGGTGGCTGCAGCCCGCTCGGCCTCAAGAAGAACTTCCCAATTTTCATTCACGAGACTGCGATGCAGTTCCCGTACATCTACGTGAGCGCAGGTGAACGCGGCCTGCAATTGAAGGTTGCACCCGCCGACCTCGTAAAGGCGACACGCGCGACCGTGGGCGTTATCGCAAGAGTCCCGCCCGAAGCTCCCGAAGACTAGGAGGTTTCCATGCGCCACAAGACAGTCCTAAAGTCTGCTTTTCTCAAGACTGCGGCAACCGCATTCGCCATCGCGGGAATGCTTGTGGCATGTTCCGACGACACCCCCAGCGCACCGGATACACAACCGGAATCTTCCGCCACCATCGAACCTACAAGTTCCGAACTGGCAAGTTCTTCATCCAGCGTCACACTGGGCATTTCCTCTTCCATTGCCGCGCCCGTAGAATCTTCTTCTAGCAGCGAACCCGGCAATCACGGCTCTTCGGCCGAGATGACATCGTCGAGTAGTTCCGCGGCCATCTCATCTTCCAGCGAATCGCCCTACCTGTGGAACGACGAGTTCGATACCATCGACACCGCGAAGTGGACGTTCGAAATCGGTACGGGCGCAAGCGGCTGGGGCAACAACGAGAAGCAGTACTACACGGGCCGCAGCGAAAACGCCTATGTGCATGACGGCATCCTCCACATCCGCGCGAACAAGGAAAGCTACGAAGGCTCCGGATACACTTCGGCCCGCATGATTACCAAGGGCAAATTCACTTTCACCTACGGCACGGTCGAAGCCCGTATCGCGCTCCCCGTGGGCAAGGGAATCTGGCCCGCGTTCTGGATGCTCGGCGAAAACATCGATCGAGTCTCGTGGCCCGCCTGCGGCGAAATCGACATCATCGAAGCCGTGAACAGCGAAAACATCGTCTACGGGACAAACCACTGGTCTTATAACGGAGACCACGCTCAGTACGGCAACAACACCGGCGATTATTATGGCACCAGCAAAAAAATGGACATCACGGAGTTCCATACGTACAAATTCACTTGGGACAAGGAACTCATCACGATGTACGTGGACGATTTCAAGTACCACGAAATTTCCATAAAAGACAATGCCGGCGGAACGGACGCCTTCCACAAGCCGTTCTTCTTTATCCTCAATGTCGCCGTAGGTGGAAACTGGCCCAAATTCGATATAGACGATTCCCAGTTCCCGAACGAAATGCTCGTCGACTACATTCGAGTTTCCCAGTAAAATTACTTGTAGCGCCTAGCTGCCACCAGCAGAATTGCGACCACCACGTAGAGGCGCTTGTCGCAGACCGTTCCGTAACTCACGATGCCCGCACGTATAAGCGCGTATGTCACCAGCGGGAACTGGAACATGCAACCGAACGCCAGGGAAAGCCAGATGGCGAGCGACACCAGGTTCGAAATCCCGAAGACGGGTTCCAGCATGCCGTTCGCGAAACCCATACCGAACTTGACGACCAGCGGGTAGCAGACAACCAGGCAGAACGCCACACCCGCGATAAACAATAAACTGGTCAGGGCCGCAATCGAACGGATGAGAGCATGTCGCAGAGCTTCGAGGTGCGACACCAGCGTAGACTCCTGTCCGTTTTCTGGCGACATTGTCAAAGGGCTAAGACCGATTGAAAATTACTTCTCTTCGGTTTCGGCGGCTTTTTCGACCGTCTTCTGGAGATCTTCGGCTTCTTCCTTCAGCGCGTCCTTCGCCTTCTTATACTCGTTCTGGGCACGACCAAGCGAACGGGCCAATTCGGGAATTCGCTTAGCCCCGAACAGGAGCAAGACGACCACCACGATGAGGATTATTTCGGGAATTCCAATAGACATTGCGTACCTGCCTTTTGGGTAAATATACTCACTTTTTCGCAGAGGTCTGCTTGTCGCTCTTCAACAGCAATCCCGACACGCTCTTTTCACGCACAAACGTTTGCTTGGCGACTTTCTGCACGTCGTCCGCCGTCACCTTGTCGAGCATGTCGGCCCACCTCAGGAATATGTGGTAGTCGCCGAACATTTCGTACCAGGCAAGCATCGTCGCCACGTTCTCCATGTCGGTAAAGCTGCGCACCAGGCCCGCATAGGCGTGGTTCTTCACCTTCTGGAAATCGTGTTCGCTCACGGGTTCGTTCTTGAGTTTTTCGAGTTCTTCCCAAACAATCTTTTCGACCTTATCGGCGTCGGCATCGAGCCTCATGCTCACGCGCACCGAGAATTCCGAGACATACTTGTTGGGGCTGTTGCCCGCACTCACGCTCACGGCAAGCTTTTCCTGTTCCACCAGGCGCTTGTAGAGCCTGCCCGAACGCCCGTTCAGTACACCTTCGGCAATGTCAAGCGCATACAGCGAGGAATCGCCCACCTCGGGCGTCTTGAACACCAACACGTACAAGTTCGGGGCATCTGCGCGTACTTGCTTGAAGCGCTTTTCCCCTACCTGTTCCGGGTCGCGGATCGTAAGCGGGGGGAATGCCTCCCCCGCCGGAATTTTTCCGAAATACTTCTTCACCATCTCCATCGTGGAGGTAGTATCCAGGTCGCCCGCCAGCACGAGGATGGCGTTGCGGGGCTTGTAGTACTTGCGGTAATGCTCGTCGGCCATCTCGCGGGTCAAGTTCATGATGTCGGAAGGCCATCCGATGGTCGGCACGCGGTACGGGAACGCCTCGTAGATGAGGGAGTTGAGCGTCTCGAAGAAGCGGCCCGTGGGCTTGTCGTCGTAACGCATGCGGCGTTCTTCGCGCACCACGTCGCGCTCGGAATAGAACTCGCGCAACACCGCATTCTGCATGCGGTCGGATTCGAGCCACATAAAGAGTTCAATCTTGTCTTTCGGGAGCGTCACGATGTAGGCCGTCATCAAGTCGGTCGTGAATGCGTTGAGGCCAGTACCGCCAACGGACTGGTATGCGCCCCAGAGTTCATCTTTCACGAAGAGCTTGCGCTGTTCGTTCAAAAGGGAATCATGTTCGGCAGTCAGCTTTTTCACGGTCGCAGAATCGCCAGCGAGTTTCGCCGGGCGGATAAGCGCCTGAAGGCTGTCTTCGCGCACCATGAACGCGGCGTCGGCGACACTGTCGGTAACGCCCACCTTGTTGGTGCCCTTGAAAAGTTCATGTTCCAGAATATGCGCCAGACCAGACTTGCCCGGGACCTCGTGCACGGAACCCGTCACGTAAAACAGGCGGCAGCTCACCGTCGGGGCCTGCTTGTTCGGGTGCAGCAAAACGGTAAGCCCGTTCGGCAGGACTTCCTTGTGGACATCCAGTTTCACTTCGGCATGGGAAAACGCACAAAAAGAAAGCACCGCGGCGGCAACCGCGATACGCTTTTCAAAAAATTTCGGTAAAAAACTCATACCCTAAATTTACACATTTTTCGGGCGGGAGCCCACCGGCAAATCAGCGGACAATGAAGTTCTTCGCACGATTGCCCGATTCCAGACGCACCACAAGCGGCATTCCGCGGGCAACGGCCCCGATGTCAAAGCGGTACGAAGCACCGGCAAACGAGACAGAAGCAAGCGCATTGCCCTGCATGTCGAAGATGCGGACAACCTTCACGCCCGATACGGGAGCGATGATTTCCAGCATGCGGCCGGACAGCGAGACGTGGAAACCAGCGTCAGCCGGAATTCCTTGCCACGCGATTGCCGTCGAGGAACTGGACCGCGCTTCGGAAGAGCTCGATTTCGGCTTGGAACTACTCGACAAGACCGCCTTCGAACTGGACGAGGACTTCGCGGAACTCGACAGCGCTTCAGAAGAGCTCGATTTCAGCTTGGAACTGCTCGACGATTTTACAGACGAACTGCTCGATTCCGGCTCCACACTGGAACTCGATTCCTCACTGCTCGATGAAACAGGGACATATTCACATCCATTCACAGGGATGTTCGGATTCAGCACAAAGCACACGTTCGTATCCGGTTCCAGAATGTTGAACAGGCCCGCAAGCACCGTATCACCCGCATGCGAAAGGACCGGCGAAAGCTTCGTCACGTTCTGGCTTCCGGGGAACGGGTCGTCCTTCTGATAGGCTTTTCCACCATTGCTGTCATACCCTTTCGACTGCGAAACCACCTTCACGTCCCCGGCCTCAACAACATCAACATACTGGTGTGCCACCGAATCGTTAAGGGCATCGCCATTCCACAAGCGGGAATTGTACTCGATATGCCACACAAGCATCCCGTGATTCGGAAGCCCCGAATCCCACTTGACCAGCTGGCGGTTCTCGAAAACATACCACTCCTTTTCGTTCGCACTCACGGAATAGGCGAAGTTGTTCGTGCCAAGCGGCGGGAGCGCCTTCACCAAGGAATCCTTCTCAAGTACGGTATAATTCAGCCATCCCATGAAGTTTCGCTCGAACGCGCTGTAGTTAGGCGGCTTTCGAGAACTGCCATTATACATGCCCGTCGCCATCACATCCCATGCATGCACCCCGGGAGCTTGGTAAGGGCTGCTGGAGTAATTGGCGCTACAGTCGCTCGACCATACACAGTAATGATCCTTAAGGCCCATCGTATGGCTGAACTCATGAATCAACTGCACAACATGAGTGGAGCCCTGGTCGATAATGAAACAGGTATTGAATACAAACCCGTCCGCAGTCTCAACCGTCGACTTGTATTTTTTCATCGTAGTCTGGAACCCGCCCAAGTGGCTACTCCCACTCTTGTAGCGGTCTCCCGCATACAACACGCCGAACGCATCAATTTCGCCATCGTTGTCCCCATCGTACAAGGAACCATCGAACGAAGGATATTTTTCCAACATCGATAAAACGGCTCGTTTCATGAGGAGCGCCTCGTTCCCGATATAGCCCTCGAAAGGTTCGCTCTCGCTCACCAAGAATATGTCGAAGGTCGGAACAAACACGCCAGATGACTGGTCATAGAAATAATCCCTGACAGACCCCAAATAATTATCTTCGTTGTAGTTTTCGGCACTCAAGCGTGCGTACATACCTGCAGAATCGAGATTTTCCCTGCCGTCAGCCTCCCCCGCCACAAGGATGATAGGGAAGCGCAAATGTCCGCGGGAATGGTGCGATGCAGGCAGAGCAGTCGGCACCCAGGCGGCACGCATCGCCTTGCGTTCTACATAAGATTCTTCAAATCGATTCGGCGTTCTCAGCCTGTGCGCCTTGAAGGACTTTTCCCGGTCGAGGCCGTTCAAGAAGGCTTTTTCCGCAGGGCTACGCCGGTGCGCATTCCTCGCCTTGAATTTTGAAGGTTTGCCGTTTTCATCGGCGTAGTAGAAAACCTTATTTTCATCGGTAACCACGAGGAAACCGTCTTCCGTACGCGTAACGCTGTAATGTTCGTCGCCCAAGTCCTGCAACGTAAGCGAATCGCCGTCATTGATGACGACCCGCCTTTCGCTGGGATCGAACGGAGACGCGAATGCCGCCGCCGGCAACAACGCGCACAAGGCGACAGCCCCGGCTGTCAAACGAAATTTACCACCCATCAGACACTCCCTATCAAGCGTTCTACTACCGGACAAGCACCTTCTTCGCGCCGAAGCCCTCAACCTTCACCAGGTAGGCTCCACTCTTCACGGATTCCAGGTTCAGCGCCGCATGCCCCGCATTCAAGGCACCCGAAGCGACCTTCGAGCCGTCAAGCCCGAGTACCGTCACCGTAACGCCGTTCCTTGCGCCAGCAGCGTTCACCGTGAGCATACGGCCGGAAAGGCGCACGTCAAGCCCTGCGGCAACGACATTCACCTTCGAAACAGAGACCTTTTCCGGAACTGCGATAAACGGCTTGTTCTCGTCGTAACGGGCGACAAGCGCGTTCATGAACCACGTGGTATGCGGGAGCCACTGTTCGTCCCAGCGCCACACCTGCCAAGATTCCTTCAAAGCGTCAAAGCCTACCGCAGCGACACCGTCATCGGTCCAGGCAATTCCCGAGCCGTCGTTGTTCTTGCCGGAAATGCCGTTCGCGATACCGCCCTTGAGCGTTGCGTCATAATTAGACTGGCCGTCATACTTGTTCGGGTTCTTTTTGCCGATGCCATACATCATGCACGTTGCGTAAGGGTTCTTGCCCAAAATCCAGTCGAGCTGGTCGGCAGCGTATTTGTTCACGCCGTCATCAAGCGACTTGAGAGCATTTGCAGCATATACCGCAGCCGCAGCAAGGCTTGCAATTCGGGCATCCTCGCCCTGCCACCAGTAACCGCTCTCGTTGTCGTGCGGAATAAAGAAACCGTCCTTGATGGCATTGTTCGTCTTGTAAGTCTGGCGTGCATAACCGAACGGATTTTCCACCTTGTTCGTAATGGAGACAAGCCAATTCAGGTGCTTTTCGATGGCGGCCTTCGCAGCCCTCATGATATCTGCCCCAGGAATAACGCACTCTACGTCAGGCGGACACGGTTCGTAATCCACCATGGCTTCCGCTTCCAGGTAGCGCACCAAGGCCATCAGCGGGAGGCCCGCATCGCTTGCATGCCAGAACGGGCGCGTCTTCGCGTCGTCGCTCCAGAAATATCCGTCATCACTCAGGCGACCGGCAAGGTGCTCCGCACGGGCCTGCGCATCCGTCAGGTACTGGCTCTTGCCCGTCGCTATATAGAGTTCCGTCGCCGCGAGGAGAGCCGTGTAATCGTCGATGATATTTTCCTTGCCGTCGTCGCAGTAGGCGCAGTTGCCGCCAATGCTCTGTTTCGAGGTCAGGTGTTCGTAAGCCTTCTTCGCCGCATCGAGGTACTGCGCCGTAGTGTAGTCGCCCTTGGCCGTAATGTTCATCGCTTCGAGATGCGCCACGCGGGCAAGGCCAGCAATCGCCATGCCACCGCCTTCACGGAATGCCGTCTGGTAATCGGCACTCTTTATGCCGTCGGAACCCTTGAACGCACAGAGTTCGCGCCTGTCCAGCGGGTTACCCCACTTGTCGAAAACCGTCATGTAGAAGAATCCCTGGTCGTCGAGCATGCGCACCAGGAAGTCCGCACCGAACGCCGCCTCGTCCGCAGCCTTCGCCTTGGTGCTCGTACTGCCGAGCAACTGCGGAATGTGTTCTGCCGCAAAAGCGAGCGACCACACCGTCAGCGGAATCTGCTGCGGGTTCAGGTAGTTCGCATAAGAAAGATGACTGAGGTACTTGCTCACGTCGCCGCTCGCATCGTACCAGCCGCCGTGGACATCGCGCGTGGCACCACTCCCGTATACAGGGACCTTCTGGTCTTGCGCAACGATGGTCGCGTTTGTCGCACGGTCGTCGTAGAAGTAATCCATCACCATGCCAAGAGTCTTTTGCGCGAGAGCCTTGTCGCCGATAAAGAACTTCTGCGAGCTCGACGGACTACCCGCAGCCACCTCCACATGGAAGTTACCCGATTGCGAAGGCTTTTCCGTCAGGCTGATGGTGTAATACTTCCCGTTGTTCGTCCAGTTGTCCGGATTTACGCCCGCACCGAAAGTGCCCGTCGCCACGGACGCGCCGGTCTGGCCGCCATCCGGGTCGAACCAGAGGGTCCACTTTTGCCCTTCGAGGTTGTCGGTGCTCTTGACCACGATGGAAATCGGCTGGTCGGAGTCGTAGCCCGCTTCGTTGAAATAGAAAACGTTCTCAGCAAAAGAGGGTACAGAGAAAGCCACAGACCCGAGAAGGGCCATGACAGGGAAATTCTTGATAAAAGGGTTCTTCTTCATACCCCGAAATCTAAATTATGTGTCGCTAAAATGCGTGTAAACAATTATATAGACTCCACATCGGTGACGAAAAACACCAAAAAAACACTAAAAAATACTAGTCTATAACGCAACGGACGACATATTTCTTGTCTGTACTATACATGTACCAAACATCGGCATAATGCGTAAAATGCATAAAGTTCGCTTTTTCTTCAGAAAGGCTCTTTTTCGCTGTTTGTATATTGAATACAGAAAATTTCGTTTGGTATCGGATGTTGATGGAGGACGAGTTATGAAATTTTGGATTTTGTTTTTGGCTTCGGTATGTTCGGTGCTCTCGTGGGCAGACTGCCATACCCTTGACTTGTCGGTGCTTTTTTCGAAAGACTTTATGGTCATTGGCGTTAAGGGCGGATTCACTCCCAACATTTTCTACACGACACAATCCGGGCAATATGGAACCCGTTATGTAACGCTCCATCGCGAAAGCGAAGATGACCCGGGCCGCATTATGTGGGCGCTGTATTCCGAAAAGAATGGCACGCTTGACCATGTAATCGTTGATGAGGACGGCCAGATGTACAAAGCCGTGGGCAGCGGCGAAGGCGGAAAGAATCCTCCGTCGAGAAAAAGTTTTAAGTATCGTGGAAAAGACGGCGTTGTGGCCCCTTTGTCCGCGCTTGATGAAGTCGCTTGGAATTTGATTCAGTTTCGCAAAACTGCGATGTATCGCTCAGACTCGAACGATGTCTTGCTGGTTGTGGAAGCAGAGAAGAATAGAGAAGATTTTCTCCGAAAAATCCGTTCCTATAGCCCCGTGGTGCAGGCGGCAAAAAGAGCCGGCTTTACTTATTTTAGCTTTGCGGTGTCGGGCGCGGTTGATTCCAGCTTTGGCGACTTGACGAAATTATCCCAAGACATGTTTGATGCAGTGGGGCTCGAAATGCCACCTCAAGAAGAAGTAAAGAAGCATCGAAGATGCTCCTGTGTCGTTGAATCTAAAAATAAAACACCAAGAGCTGTGAAATTCGAGAATGATAATCGAGACGGTGTTGGAGAACCCGTAGAATTAAATACGCCTCATAATAGAGGCGTGCTGAAAATACTTAAAGGTAAATAGTGCACAAAAAAGACCCCTCGAACGAGGGGTCCTAGAGCGGCGGACCGGGATCGAACCGGCAACCATTAGCTTGGAAGGCTAAGGCTCTACCATTGAGCTACCGCCGCATGTGTCCAAATTTACTAAAAAACGTCCATTTTTAAAGGGGTTCGCCGAAAACTATTGGAAAATTTTTTAAAACTTACTAAATTTTCCTCACGTTTAACATTCATACAGAGGTCATACTTGTTCCCCAATCCGCGCGATCGCCGCATGCCCAACCGTCCCAGCGATGGGACCCGTACAAACGAAGACATCCACATTTCCCCGATTAGACTCGTGAAGGAAAATGGAGAAGCCGTTATCATCGAGACGAGCAAGGCGCTTCAGATGGCAAAAGACGCCGGACTGGACCTGGTGGAAGTCTCCCCGAACGCCAAGCCGCCTGTATGCCGCATCATCAACTACGGCAAGTACAAGTTCGAGCAGGTGAAGAAGGCGAAGGCAGCCAAGGCCAAGCAGCACGTGGTGAAGCTGAAGGAAATCAAGATGCACCCGAAGACTGCGGAGAACGACTACCAGTACAGGATCAAGCAGGCTGGCGAGTTCTTGCAGGACGGTATGAAGGTGAAGCTTATCATGCAGTTCCGTGGGCGCGAGATGGCGCACATGGACTACGGCAAGCGCCTGATGGAACGCGCCAAGGAAGACTTGGCCCCATTCGGCGATTTGGAAATGGATTCGCGGGTGGAAGGCAACACTATGCTTTCTATCTACGGTCCTAAACGTGGTGCGGGTTCTGCCAAAAAGCAGGACCAGGCACCGAAGCCCGCAACCGAGCCAGAGGCAGCAGGTGAGGCTTAACATTAACCTAACGAGGTAAAAATGCCTAAAATGAAAACACACAGCGGTGCTAAGAAGCGCTTCCGCGTGACGGGTTCCGGCCACGTCAAGTTCAAGCGCGCTGGTATGCGCCACATTCAAGCCAAGATGACCACCAAGCGTAAGCGTAACCTGCGTAAGGGCGCTCTCGTCAAGAAGGTCGATACCTATCACGTCAAGCGTCTGCTTGTAGTAGCATAAGGAGAGTAAGAATGCCACGCGCTAAAACCAGAGTTCCTTCCCGCGAACGCCGCAAAAAAATCCTCAAGGCCGCCAAGGGCTTCTACGGCCGTCGCAAGTCGAACCTTCGCCTTGCCATCGACGCAGTCGCCCATGCTGGTCAGTATGCCTACGCTCACCGCCGCGACAAGAAGGGCACGTTCCGCTCTCTGTGGATCGTCCGCCTCAATGCCGCCGTCCGTGAACACGGCATCAGCTACAGCCAGTTCATTTACAAGCTTTCCAAGGCTGGTATCCAGATGAACCGCAAGGTTCTTGCTGATATGGCCGTCGCCGATCCTGAAGCTTTCGCCAAGGTCGTCGAAGTCGTGAAGGCTGCTTAATTAGCTACTGTTAGCACTACGCGAGAAATTCGCCCTGCTCCTTGCGAGTGGGGCGTTTTTTGTTTGAATGCGCGACGGTCGGCAAGGCCATGGTGAGCCGGAATCGCATGGTGAGCCGGAATCGCCAGGCGTAAGCTGGCGATGTAGGCGAGAGCATGCGAATTACCGCAGGTCTCGGTGCCCTAGATGATGAGCATGCGGTCTCATACCGCCGTCGCCGATCCTGAAGCTTTCGCCAAGGTCGTCGAAGTCGTGAAGGCTGCTTAATTAGCTGCTGTTAGCACTACGCGAGAAATTCGCCCTGCTCCTTGCGAGTGGGGCGTTTTTTGTTTGAATGCGCGACGGTCGGCAAGGCCATGGTGAGCCGGAATCG
>CACXXH010000011.1 GCA_902771595.1 Fibrobacter succinogenes
ATGCGGAGCGTGACCACGTTGTTCTCTTTCTTGTGGTCGTCGCCGGTGTATTCGACAGTTCCCTTGAGGATGCGGCCACCCGCGACTTCCTGGATGAGGGCGCAGGCGTACTTGCTGTATTCGTCCTGGGTCGCGAAGTCGATTTCGCGTTCAAAGCGGTAGCTGGAGTCCGTGGAAATGCAGAGGCGCTTGGCCTGCTTGCGGACGACGGTCGGGTTGAACCAGGCGCTCTCGAGGAACACGTTCTTGGTGGCATCGACGATTTCGGATTCGACGCCGCCCATCACGCCGGCAACGCAGGCCGGACGGTCGCCGTCGCAAATCACGAGGTCGCTTTCCAGCAGTTCGTGAGCGGTATGGTCGATGGTTTCAATCTTTTCGCCCTTCACGGCGCGGCGGACCTTGATCTTGTTGCCGTGCAGCTGGTCCATGTCAAAACTGTGGAGCGGCTGGCCCACGTCCATCAAGATGAAGTTCGTAATGTCGACCACGTTGTTGATGCTGTTCATGCCCACGGCATGCAAAAGCTTTGCGAGCCAAGCCGGAGACTTTTCGACCTTCACGTCCTTGATGACGCGGCCCACGTAGCGGGAGCAACCGCAGCCGGGGACGACTTCGAGGCTAATCGCAGAACTTGCCGCCTCGGCATCTTCCTTGAGTTCATAGGCGAGCGGCTTGAGCGGGCGGTTGAACTTCGCGGCGAGTTCGCGTGCGACACCGCGGTGGCTCAAAGCGTCCGGGCGGTTCGGGGTCACGTTCAGTTCATAGCACACGTCGTACATACCGAGGCTCACGAAGGGGGTGCCTGCGGGAATGCTGTCATCCAGCACCATGATGCCCGCGTGGTCGTCGCTGAGGCCGATTTCGTCTTCGGCGCAAATCATGCCGAAACTTTCCACACCGCGGATCTTGGACTTCTTCATCTTGAGCGTGCCGCCATCGGGGAGCGGGAGTTCAGCGCCAATCGGGGCGAGAACCACGGTCTGGCCTGCGGCAACGTTCGGGGCACCGCACACGACCTGGAGCGTTTCCTTGCCGTCGTTCACGGTGGTGATGTGCAGGTGGTCGCTGTCCGGGTGGGGGTCGCAGGTAAGAACCTTCGCTACAACGAGCTTCTCGTAGACCTTGCCCGGTTCCTCGGTGCCTTCGACTTCGAGACCGATGGAGGTGAGCGCCTTTGCAACTTCTTCCGCAGATTCCGGAAGATCAACGTGACGTCTGAGCCAATTCAAAGAAACTTTCATTTTTCAATCCTTTTTGGACGTATCTACGCCGCTATTTTCAATTTCCGCGGGAAATTTAGCAAAATCTTAGGTCCCTGGTTGTGCAGACGGGGCTTTCGGGGCTGCATAATCGAGGGGATTGAAAATTATGTCGAAGAAAATGATGGCGCTTGTGACGGTAAAAGGAATAATCCATAGGAATCCGATTCCCAATGTGAAGAGCCCTATTATACCCCAAAGGATAAAGCGCAGATAAAGGCAGAAGAAATTGAAATTGTAGACAGACACTTGACGGTAGGTCTGTTTGGCAAGTTCGGTTAATTTTGTCGAACTGTCCATAGGCAATTTAATTAGCAGTGCAATCCAGGTGGGAAACAACTTGTAACCGGTAAAGAAGAATAACGCTAGCACAAAAATTGACAATGTTATAATTGGCCAGACTTCGGTAGAAGCAGGGGCACTGAATAGGTGGTAAAGGTCTATGGGAAGTTTCGTGAATGCGTGTATTACAAAGGCTCCGACAAAAAGAACGATAGCGTTACGTGGAAAATGCCTGAAACCGATAAAGAGCTTGCTGAACGAGGATGTCCTGTTCTTGTAAATCTCGTAGAAATATGCCAAGAAGCCAATTCCGAATGTGTACGCTATGATTGTCGCCACTATGTTGGAAACCAAATCGATAAATATGTTTTCGAGAGAGAGAACATTGGGTTCCTTGAACTCTTCGAAGATGAATACAAATGGAAAAATAGCTATCAATATGATTAGATTTCCCCAAAAAGTTGCGCCGGCGGCCTTGAAGCGGAATCCTTTAATCGCAGCGTTTCCCATGTCCATAATTTCGGAATTTTTGATCATTTCTTCCTCTTGGTAAGGTGACGATGGAATGAAATGTAAAAAATTATGGCGTAAAATCGATGTCGAGAGTTCTGATGAGGGAATCTATGCGGGGGGTCAACTTTGCTGCACCAACCTTGGAAAGATGAGCGTTGTCAAGAGCATCTTCATCGGTGTAGTCGTGGTCTCCCATCTTGTTTTCATCCATCAAGACGAAATTGGGGTATGTCTGGCTCAAGTTTGAAAGGTCTTCGATAACTTTGATGGCATCGCTCCGTCTAAGGCCGCGATAGCCGAATGCCCCGGTGTTCTTGTATTTTGGATTGACGGGTATGATGACTCCGACAACGGCGATATCGGATTTCTTGCAAGTAGCGATTAGATCTTCCAGCTGTTCAAAGTTTGCTTGGAATTGTTCGGCCTTGGTGTCCATCCAGCAGGAATCTTCGGCGACATTTGGCGCACCCCATCCGTTTGTTGACATGGGCTTGAAGCCGCGTGTCGGTCGGAGTGCTTTCGCTTCGGAATCTTTGCCGGGGGCCTTGTATGTCTTTTCGAACAGTTTTGGAGGGTAGTTGTCGACCCAGTAATTATGATTTTTGTCGTAAACGAAGCCGGGATACGATGCGTATGTACGGTAGAAGATGTTGTTGGGGTTTTTACCGTCGTTGTAGGCTCGGTCTAGGTCCAATGCGATAACCACCGTTTTCAGATTCTTTACGTGGGGAAGGATGTAATTCTTGAAGAAGATGGAACTTCCCGAAATGGATGCCGCCGGTGTCGCTAGATTGATGGCGAATACGGGCTCGTCGAAAAGGAGCGGATTGATCCCGTGATAAGCGCGCGAAGAACCCAGAATTACCGTATTGGCAGTGTCTTTGTATTGCCAGAGAATTTCCATTTTGTAACGGAATTCGATGGCGTAGGGGCATGCTCCGCTTGCGTTGTAATATATACCCGCGCTGTCGGGGTCAAGTTGAAATTCGGTTTCTACAGTGTCGACGGGGAGCGTGTCCGGTTCGATTTCCTTTTTTTCCATCCAGAGGGCTGGGTGCCAGAGTTCGTCGCCTTCGACAAGTTCTGTAGTGTTGCTGTCTTTCGTGTTCACGAACGCAATTTTCATGTGCGCCCCGTTTGCGTTGGTAAGCGTCGCCACGATGTTGGAATTGACTCCGTCCGTTGCCCATTCCGTATGGTCAAACGCGTAGCCTGCGGGAGACTTGATGGACTGTATGAGTTTCCCTGCGCTGTCTGCGATAAAGAGGCGCTCGTGCGTGTTGTAACTGCTTCCGACGAACTTGACGCCGGGTTTCCCGACGAAGTCGAGGAATGCGGTGCGCTTGCTGCCATCCTGTGCGAGCGATGCGTTGCAGGCCTGTGCGCTGTCGTACCAAATTGTATTTGTTGCGTTTTGCGTGAGCGTAGAACCGGATTTGGCGACGCGGGCGCGAAGCAATTTTGCACCTGTGACAGCGAGCGTGTTGTCTTCGCTGATGCCGCCGTGGAAGGCCCCGTCGAAGAGTTTCTGCGGAGTCCCGAACTTTCCGTTTGTGAATGGCACTTGCCAAGTCGACGCGGAAAGGAATGTGGTTTCGTCCTTGTTGTTGCCGGCGTTTGTCACATAGACGATTACGGTGTCTCCGTTTTCAAGAACCCGCCAGCGCGGAATAGCGGCTGATTCGACATTCAGTTGGATTGCATCGCTGGCTTCCTTGTCCAGCTTGCGCACATAGAGCTTTGAATTTCCTGAAACGCCTTCCAGCCCGGTGCAGAACGCCACGTAGTTTCCGTCGGGGGAGATATCGGGGTGGTATGCATCCAGCGTGTCTTCTATTTCAATTACGGCTTGAGGCCCGTTCAGGTAATCGATATAGGCGATGTTGCCCGAGACGTCGTTTCGGAAGGCTAACTTTACGTTGTATGTACCCGTGAGGTTCTTGATGGTTTCGCTCCCCGCAAGTGGCGAGACGATGCTTGCCTGGGATTTGCCGTCGTTTCCCATCCAAAGGGCGTCGGGAATGGTGCCCAGCGCCAGCCGGAAGCCCACGTATTCCGCCCTGGTCGCGGAGGTTACGGTATAGACGTCTCCTCGGCTGTAGGGATTCTGTTCGTTGGGGGCGGCTGCGTAATTGCCGCCTTTTACAATACGTTCGCCTTTCTCTCCGCCATCGGGTGCACCGGCGTAGTTGGTGATGGTCGTGTCGCGGAATAGCCCGAGCCAGTCGTTCACCCATTCCATAACGTTTCCCGCCATGTCGCAGAATCCCGCGGAGTCGGTTCCCGCACCGCAAACTTCACGTGCGGTGTAGCCGGAGTTGTCGCTGTTCCAACTTTTCTCCGTATTCCAAGCCCTTGTCGCTGCGAAAACCCATTCCGCTTCGGTCGGAAGCCTGTACCCCTCGGCTTCGGGGTGAAATGTCAATCCTTCCAAATTCGAACAGTGTCCTTCGGTGTCGAATGTTGCCTTGCCGTAGGTATAGACTGTATCTCTTTTTTCTTGGCTGCTTTTGGCATTCGCGAAAAGGACGGCGTCGAAGTAAGTCACGTCGGTAATGGGCAGGCTGTCGCCCTTGCAGGGGAAGCGTTTCAGGTCCGCTTCTTTCGCAATCTTGTCGTAATCGCCGCAGGTGACTTCGTGGATGTCCATGAAGAATTCGTAGTCCAATACGACCTTCATGGCTGGCCTTTCGTTTGTTTTGAAACTCTTGTCATTGGAGCCGACGGTCACCTTACCGCCGGAGAGCCGGATCATGCCGTCGATTTCTTTCAAAGGATTGGTTGTCGAGTCTTGGGGCTCAACTTCTGTCGAATCGCTGCTTTGTTGGCAGGTTTCCTCGGATATAATTTGCATTTCGCTATTGCTGCATGCGGCGGCGAATAGAAACGGAAACAGGAGATATGCCTTGCTAATCTTCATAAATAGACCTTTCCAATCCCGTCAATTCTAAGATAACAAAAAAAATGTAAGGCGCGAAAATTCTATATTTGGCGCGTATGTTTACTGGAATTATTCAATCTACTGGCGAAATCGTCTCGATAGAGAGTCGTGGCGATGCGCTTTCTATGCGCCTCAAGTCGCCGGGATTCTTTAAAAATTGCAAATTGGGCGACAGCGTCGCTAACGACGGTGTGTGCCTTTCCATAGAATCTTGTACCGATGACGAAGCCACTTTTTGCCTGATGCACCAGACGGTCGAAAATACCGCCTTCAAACAGGCTGCGGTCGGAAAACTGGTGAATTTGGAACTTCCGTGCCGTGCCGACAGCTTCATGGGCGGGCACTTCGTGATGGGCCATGTGGACTGCATTACGGAGGTCATCCAGGTGGTTCCGCGCGAAACGGGCGTGGAAGTCGACCTGAAGATGCCTGCGGACCTCAAACGCTACATCATCCGCCGCGGTTCCATCTCCCTGAACGGGATTAGCCTCACGGTGGCCGAGAAGTTCGAGGATTCCATCCGCGTGTGCATCATCCCCGAGACGCTTGCCCGTACGAACCTGCGCAACTGGGTTGCCGGGACCATCGTGAACGTGGAAGTCGACATGCTCGGCAAGTACATCGAAAATTATTTGAAGGAACGTGACCTTGCTTAATACGATTGAAGAGGCCATAGAAGATTTTAAGAACGGCAAGTTTTTGATTGTGGTCGATGACGAAGACCGCGAGAACGAGGGCGATTTCGTTATCGCCGCCGAGAAGATTACGCCCGAAAAGGTGAACTTCATGCTCCACGAGGGCAGGGGCGTGCTCTGCTGCCCGCTCCCCATCAAGCGCTGCCACGAACTCAACCTCACGCGCCAGACCGCCGAGAATACCTCGATTCTGGGCACCCCCTTTACCATCATGGTCGACAAGATCGAGGGGTGCTCCACGGGTGTTTCCGCTCATGACCGTGCGGCAACGATACAGGCGCTTGCCGACCCGAACTCCAAGCCGAGCGACTTCGGCCGTCCGGGGCATATTTCGCCCCTGTACGCACAAGAAGAAGGTGTGCTGCGCCGTGCGGGACATACCGAAGCCGCGGTGGACCTCGCAAAACTGGCCGGACTCAGGCCTGCTGCCGCCCTCATCGAAATCATGAACGAGGACGGCACGATGGCCCGCATGCCGCAACTGCAGGAAGTGGCCAAGAAGTTCGGTCTCAAGATTATTTCCATCCGTGACCTCATCGACTACCGCCTCAAGAACGAGAAGCTGGTACAGCGTGTGGCCGCCCCGCATGTGCAGACCAAGTACGGCGATTTTACCGCGTATGCCTACAAGAGCAAGACCGACGGCGTGGAACACGTGGCCTGGGTCGCGGGCAACCCCGACTTCAGCAAGCCGGTGTACGTGCGCGTGCACAGCGAATGCCTTACGGGCGACATTTTCGGTAGCCTCCGCTGCGACTGCGGCGAACAGCTGGCTTCCGCAATGAAGTTCATCGGCGAGCATGGGGGAGTGTTCCTTTACATGCGCGGCCAGGAAGGCAGGGGTATCGGGCTTTGCAACAAGCTCCGCGCTTACGAACTGCAGGAGAAGGGCATGGACACGGTCGAGGCGAACCTGCACCTCGGGTTCAAGTCCGATTTGCGCCAGTACGGTACGGGCGCGCAGATTCTTGCGGACCTCGGCGTGAAGGAAATGCGCCTGCTTACGAATAACCCGAGCAAGATTTCGGGCATTTCGGCCTACGGTCTCAAGATCGTGGAACGCGTTCCCATCGAAATCAAGCCGAATAAGGAAAACTTGTTCTACCTGCTCACCAAGCAGAAGAAGATGGGGCACCAGCTGCATGTGGCCGAAGAGTCCGGCGCATCGGCGTCCGATGCAAAAGTTTTAAAAGAGGATAAATAAGATGGCTAAAGAAATCAAGAATTCCCTCAATGGTTCTGGCCTCAAGATTGCGATTGCCGTCGCCCGCTTCAACGAGGTGGTGACGGACAAGCTCCTGGAAGGTGCGCTCCGTCAGCTTGAACTGCTGGGTGTCGCCGACAAGGATGTCACCGTCGTGCGCGTTCCGGGCGCATTCGAACTCCCGGGCGTGTGCCGCAGGCTCGCTGATTCCGGCAAGTACGACGCCGTGATGGCCATCGGTGCGGTTATCCGTGGCGAAACTTCCCATTACGATGTGGTGGTGAACGCTTCTACCGGCGGTGTCGCAAGCATTGCGGCCGAAGGCAAGCTTCCCGTGATTCTCGGCATCCTCACGACCGATACCGTAGACCAGGCGATGAACCGTGCCGGCCTCAAGGCGGGTAACCTCGGTGCCAACTGGGCATCTACCGCCGTCGAAATGGCCAATCTCTATAAGTCCATCTAACAATTAAAGACTACGATTATGCAAAAAAGTTTTAGACCAGCCCGCGTATTTGCCATGCAGTTGTTGTACTCCATGGAATTGACGGGGCAGACGGTGGGCGAGGCGCTTCCGGGAGTTCTGGAAAGCCAGCCCATTGATGACGACCAGAAAAAATATGGGATGAAGCTCGTGGACCTGGTTCTTGCCCATCGCGAAGAACTCGATGAGGATATCAAGACGTCTACGGTTCATTGGGAAATCGAGCGTATGGCGTGCCTCGACCGCATCGTCATACGCATCGCCATGGTGGAACTGCTCTATGTTTCCGATACGCCCATCAAGGTGGTGCTTTCGGAAGCCATCCAGATTTCCAGCAAGTTCAGCACCGCGGACTCGGGCTCGTTCGTGAACGGCCTTCTTACGGGTTTTATGCAGAAGCGCAACATTGTCGTAGGTTCGACGAAGGGAGGAAAAAAGAATGATTAAGGAAAAATGGATGAAGCATATTTTTGCGGGTATCACGGGCCTTGTCGCCCTGATCGTTTACTCGCTTACGATGGCTCCTACGGTAAGTTTTTGGGACTGCGGTGAGTTCGTTGCCTGTGCAAACACGCTGGGCATTCCGCATCCTCCTGGAACGCCGTTCTTTGTCTTCTTTGCCCGTGCTGTCATCGTGATTCTCCCGTTCGTGGGTGAGATCGCGAAACGCGTGAACTACATCTCGGTCTTCAGTTCCGCGGCGACTGTCTATATTACGGCGCTGTTCGCTTGGGAATTCCTCGCTACCGTCCTCAAGACGGACGCCCTTGCCGAAAGGATTTCCGAAAAGGTCCGCAACATCGTGCTTGCGACTTCCGCTCTCGTGGCCGGCTTCCTCCTGACGTTCTCCGACACGTTCTGGTTCAATGCCGTCGAAGCCGAAGTCTATGGCCTCGCGATGTTCATCTTGATGCTCATCTCTTACCTCGGTCTCGTCTGGTACAACAAGCGCGAAGATTCTTCGAGTGACCGCATCCTTATCTTTATCTGCTATATCGCGTTCCTCGGCGTGGGTGCCCACCTCTACACGATGCTCACTATTCCGGCAGTATTCGTGTTGATGCTCGTTGCCCAGCCCAAGAAGATCTTTGAACGCCTGCCAATCTGGATTACGGGTACGCTCCTGTGCTCCGTGATTTACATGGTTTCCGCCTTCATTGAGATTTCGCTGATTTGCCTTGTTGTGCTTGCGATTCTCACGTTTGCAAAGCCGTTTTCCCCGAGGATGAACCATGCGGTGAAGCTTTCGCTCGCATTTGCGTTCTTCGCCCTTATTGGCTACAGCACGCACCTTTATATTCCTATCCGTTCGGAACTCAACCCGATTATCGATGAAAACGACCCGGAAATCAACATCCGTGACGACCAGGGCAACCTGCAGCTCGGTAACCTCTTCAAGAGCGAAAACTGGGTCGCCTTCAACAACTTCGTTGAACGTAAGCAGTACGGTTCCGAAAGCATGCTGACCCGCGCATTCTACCGCCGTTCCCAGCTGGCACACCAGGTGTTCTCCTTCCCGAACATGAGCTACGGTGGCTACCAGATGGCGCAGTACCTGCCTTACAAGGTGGGCGGCGTGAACTATGCGAACGGTGTCTATACCTTCGACAAGTCCGAGAACGTTCCTCTCGAAAGGTTCGGACACAAGTTCCCGACTCAGATGAGCTTCATGGGCGACAGGACATTCCCGCAGTTCTTGATTTTCTTGCTGTTTAACGGCCTGCTGGTCCTTGTCTGCGTATTCGTCTGCAAGCGCAACAGGCACCTGGGTATTTTCCTGTCCGTGCTCTACGGCCTTTGCTCTCTCGGTCTCCTGTTCTACATCAACTTCGCCGACGGTACGCGCATGGAACAGCGCGAACACGATTACTGGGTGAATGTGATGAACAGGAACGTGGCTGACCTCAATACCATGGGGGCGGGTATCGCGCAGGTTCCCGATCCGAACGACCTGATTGACCTCCGCCAGAAGATTGAAGTGGGTAAGTACCGCATTGAGATGCTGAAGCAGCGCGGTGCTTCAGCTGCCGAAATTTCGAAGGTGGAACGCGAAATCAACTCTTATGAAAGCTCTGCCACATGGGCGAGCTGGAAGAAAATCGAGAATGGTTTTGCTCAGCGCGGGCTCCGTGCCCCGTTCCCGGATCCGGTCCACATGGAAGTGCGCGAACGTGACTACTTCTATACGCCGGCGTTCATCTTCATGAGCATGATGTTCGGTCTCGGAGCCGGTATCCTCGTGCTCCTTGCCGCGACGACGGCTTCGACCGTTGCTCTTGCGACCCCGCTGGCTGCGGTTCTCGCCGTGATTTCCTTTGCGGTTCCCTGCATTTCGAACTACCAGGAACATGACCGTTCCGGCCTGTGGGTTCCGTGGGATTACGCTTACAACTTGCTGAACAGCTGCCGTCCGAATGCGATTCTCTTCACGAATGGCGACAACGATACCTTCCCGCTGTGGTTCGCACAGGAAGTGGCCGGCATCCGCAAGGACGTGCGCGTGGTGAACCTCTCGCTCGGCAATACCGACTGGTACATCAAGCAGATGCTCGACAACGAGCCCGTTCTCAAGCTGAGCTACAACAAGAAGACCATCGACAGCGACATGGTGCTCGACAACAGCGGCGCCAATAACCCGAACCATCAGGTCTCTACCTGGGTGAACAAGGCGAACCGCCTGATGCCGCAGCTCAAGGCCCGCATCGATGCCATGGAAGGCAAGGAACTTTCTCCGGCTGATTCCGCCAAGCTCATCACGTTCAAGACGCACTACCAGGTGTGGGACGCGTTTGTCGACTGGGCGAAGCGCACCCGCAGCGGCATGATGCTCACGCAGCACAAGCTCGTTATCGACCTTGCCCTGCAGAACATGGACAAGCCTATCGAAATCTCCACGACTGTCGGTACCTCGAACTTCATGGGTCTCGAAAAGTACATGGTGCAGGAAGGCCTTGTCTACAACCTCGTGAAGGGTGACCTCAACCCGAAGCGCAATGCCTTCGACGCGAAGTACGCGGCTGACCTCATCGACAGCGTCTACAAGTTCCGCGGCCTTGGCGATGGAACGGCCTACATCAACGACGAAACTTCCCGCCTGCTTTCGAGCTACGTTTCGCTGTACCTCCAGATTTCTTTCGATGCTCGCGAAAAGATTGCGGCGCTCCGCACGAGCAAGCCGTTCACGGCCGAGAAGAAGGCTGCAGCCGACAGCCTCTGCGCTGCCGCCATCAAGTACCTCGACCTGGGTAAGAAGCAGTTCAGCGATGAATGGCGTGTGTACTGGGCCGCAGCGTTCGTCTACGATATCGTGGGCGAAAAGCAGAAGGCTCTGGATTACCTCGACGAAGGCCTGAAGAACGTTCCCGATTACGATGAAGGCGGCCGTGGCAGGCTCCTGATGAGCGTGGAACAGATCAAGCACAGCCCCGAAAAGCCGATGGTTGTCGAAGAGGAAACGAAGCCCGCAGAACCGGTGGATTCGGCTACGTCCGACTCCGCGCCGGTTGTTGCCGCCGCCAACTAGCCTAGAGGTGCCGTGATGGATTTAAGCATGGTCATTCCGGTCAAGGAAGAAAGCGAAAACCTTCCGGAACTGCTGAAAGAAATTGTTGCCGCCATGGAGCCCACGGGCTTCACGTACGAGGTTATCGCCATCGACGACGGCAGCCGCGACAACACGTGGGAAGTTCTCGAGAACCTCTCGCACGAATACCCCTTCCTGAAGGGATTCCGTTTCCAGTTCAACTGCGGCAAGGCCGACGCTCTCGCCTTCGGTTTCTCGAAGGCGACGGGTCGCTATGTGGCGACCCTCGATGGCGACCTGCAGGATGACCCGCTCGAAATCCCGAAGATGATAAAGATCCTGGAAGAGGGCTACGATCTCGTCTCGGGCTGGAAGGTCCGCAGGCTTGACCCGTGGCACAAGACGCTTCCTTCGAAGCTTTTCAACTTGACGGTTTCCGCCGTGTGCGGTAAGCGCCTGCACGATTTCAACTGCGGCATCAAGGCTTATCGCCATTCCGTGGTGCGTTACATCGAACTCTACGGCGATTACCATCGCTTTATTCCCGTGATGGCCAAGTGGCAGGGCTTCCGCATTACCGAGATGCCCGTCGCGCACCGCGCCCGCGTTCACGGGGTTTCCAAGTACGGCATTTCGCGCCTCGTTTCCGGGTTCCTCGACCTGGTTTCGCTCATGTTCATGCGCAGCTTCTCGACCAAGCCGCTGCACTTCTTTGGCTTGATTGGCCTTGTGTTCATGGCGCTTGGCCTGGGCGTGTGCGGTTACTTTGGTTATGAGTGGTTCCAGACGGGAGCCATGCATGTACGTCCCTTGCTCCTTGCCGGCGGTTTCTCGCTGGTGATGAGTGTTCAGTTCTTTTCGCTCGGGCTTCTTGCCGAGATGCTCAACGGTCGCAAACGCAGAATTTATCCCATAGCCGAAACTTTTGGCGAGTGAGTTTTGTAGATTATTGCGTGTAGGAGTATAGATATGGTGTTCCCTAAGAGTCTTGTCATCATTCCCACTTACAACGAGAAGGAAAACATCCTCCTCATTATGTCGGCTATTCTGGAACAGAACAGCTGCCTCGAAGTCCTCGTTGTCGATGACGGCAGCCCCGACGGCACTGGTGACCTTGTGGAAGCGGAATCTGCGAAGAACCCGCGCGTTCACCTGATCCGCCGCAAGGGGAAGATGGGCCTCGGCTCCGCCTACGTGACGGGGTTCAAGTGGGCTCTCGAACGCGATTACCAGCGTGTTTTCGAGATGGACGCTGACTTCAGCCACAGCCCTTCTGACCTGAACCGTTTCCTGGAATCGGCCGAAAAAGCCGACCTGGTGCTCGGCAGCCGTTACCAGAACCACCGCATCAGCGTGGTGAACTGGGACTTGCGCCGCCTTATTTTGAGCTATGGTGCGAACGTCTATACCCGTATCGTGACGGGACTTCCGATTAGCGATGCGACCGGCGGTTTCAAGTGCTTCCGCCGCGAGGCCCTGCAGGCCTTGAACCTCGACAAGATGAAGAGCGACGGCTATTGCTTCCAGATTGAGACGACCTTCAAGATTTGGAAGAAGGGCCTCCGCGTGAAGGAAATTCCCATCGTGTTTGCCGACCGTACCCGTGGTACGTCCAAGATGAGCGGCGGCATCATTTCCGAAGCCTTCTTCCTTGTCCTGAAACTGCGTCTCGGTCTGGCATAGCGCCCATGTATTCTTGTTCCGTCATTATTGTTGCCTACAATTCTTGCGACTTTATCCCGGCTTGCCTCAAGTCCGTGCGCGACGCGTGTGCGGGTATCGACTCCCAGATAATAGTCCTTGATAACGGTTCCAAGGAACCGATTCTGCCCGAAATCAAGAAGTTTTTCCCGGAGGTCCTCTGGCTGAATTCCGAGGAAAACCTGGGGTTCGGCAGGGGGTGCAATTTTGCGGAAAAGCAGGCGACAAAGCCTTACCTGTTCTTTATCAATCCCGATACGGTCGTTTCGCGTGATTCCTTTACCAAGGTGCTCGACTTCATGGAGGAGCATCCGGAATCGGGTACGGTGGGTTGCCGCATCCTGAACGAGGACGGTTCCATCCAGTGGGCCTGTCGCCGTTCTTTCCCGACGATTGTCTCGGCGGTTTCCAAGACCATCGGGCTTGCCGCTCTGTTCCCGAAGAATAAGTTGCTCGCCTCGTACAACATGACGTATGCGGATCCTGATGAGGTTACCGAGGTCGATGCCATTAGTGGCTCGTTCTTTTGCATGCGTCGCGACGTGTATGAGAAGCTCAACGGCTTCGACGAAGATTTCTTCATGTACGGCGAGGATTTGGACCTTTGTTTCCGCACGAAGAAAATGGGGCTCAAGAACTACTACACGCCGGTCACGAACATCCTGCATTTCAAGGGCCAAAGCTGCCGTACGCGCCGTTGGGGGTCTTACGTGGACTTCTACAAGGCGATGCTCATCTTCGTGAAGAAGCACAAGGATCTTTATTTTGTTCCGAATTTCCTCGTGTCGTTCGGTATTCTGTTTGCGGCGTTCGTGGGCATGTTCTCGCGCCTGATTCCGAAGTTCTGGAAGATGTTCCTCGACCTGGGAGTTGTGGCGCTGTGGGCATTTATATGCTTGAGAGATACGATTGATCTTGGCGTTAATTGTGATAATTTAGTCCTGGATGGTGCTTCGGACTGTGAAAACATCGGAAATTGGACTGCTGCGCATGGCATTTTGGACATGGCGCAATTTGAGGATTGGTGGCTAGTGGGACTTGTCGTCATCGTGAACCTAGTGTTCCTCATGTTCCGTGGGGAATACACGGTTTCGAGTCTCAAGGGCGAAAAGTTCCTTCGTTTTCTGATTCCGCTGAACCTGCTTACGGTGGGCGGGTACGCCGCGTTCCGTTACTTTACCCAGGTTCCCGTTCTTGAAAGCGGTGCTGGCTCCTTGCCGTATTTGGGTAGGGACTGGATTTTCATTACGATTTTCTCCAGCCTCTTTATCCCGTTTGCGCTTCTCGCTTGGCGCCGCGTCGCATTTTGGATAAACTATTTTTACCGCATATTCGCCAAGAAGCGCCACCGTTCCATTCTGCTCGGCGGCCGCGAAGATTCCCTGTCGACCTGGTTCGACAGCTACAACGTGATTCCCGGAATCGAGATTCTCGGCTGCGTGAGCGGCGAACCCGACAAGATTAGCGAAGAAAACCGACAGCACCTCCTGGGACCGCTTTCGGATATGGAATCCATTTGCAACCGTACCGGCTGCCGCGAACTCCTGGTCGTCTCGAATTTTTCGGGTTATCGCGAGGATTTCAACATGGAATGGCTCGAAAAACTGGGCCTGAAGGTGTTTTTGCTCATAGGAAACGGCAAAAACGGCAATTTTGCCCTCGTAGACCTCAAATATTTGCGCTAAGGTTAACCCTTTCTTCAAAAATTGAGTTATTTTTATGTCAATCATAAGTGGTTGATTATAAAGGTTTTATGTTCGATTCTAAACTTTTGGATATTCTCTGCTGCCCTGAAACTAGGGAAAAGCTTTCTTTGGCGGATGACGCCCTTCTTGGTCTCTTGAACAAGGCCGTTTCCGCAGGTACACTCAAGAACGCCGCTGGCGAAAAAATTTCAGAACCTCTGGCCGAAGTGCTAGTGAACGCGGGGGGCACTCGTGCCTACATCGTTCGCGATGGCATTCCGGTCCTTTTGGCTGATGAAGCTATTCCGCTTCCCTTGGAGGGATAAATGGCTGTTACACTGGATACCCTGAAAAAGTCTATCGGCAAGAAGAAGGCTAAGTCCATGGCCTTCGCCTGGCTGGCGGACTATGAAAACATGGCTGGCGATGTGGATAACGCGCTCGCGCGTGTCGATGCCGGCTTGCAGATGTATCCCGGCGATATCCCGGGTATGCTGGTCCGCTCCAAGATCTTGTTCCAGAAGGGACGCTTCAAGGAATGTGTCAAGGAATGCGAAAAGGTCCTTGAGAAGGAGCCGTTCTGCCTTTCAGCGCAAAAGCGCATGGGCGAGGCCTACGAACAGATGGAAAACCTCGATGAACGCAATCGTTGCTTCCGTCGTGTACACGACATGGATCCGCTCGATATGTTCTGGAAGGAAGAGTACGAAACCGTCTCGGATACCGCTGCCGTAGCCGGTGCCGTGGCTGGCGCTGCCGCCGCTGAGGCCTTGGGCGATGCCGATTTCTCTATGCCCGACTTTGCCGACATGGGCGAACCGCAGGCGCAGGAATCGACTGTGGCTGAAGCACCCAGCACCGCTGAGCAGAAGCCCGCCGAGGATGATTCCCCGTTCTCGAAGTCTCTGGATATGAACCTCGACGCTCCTGCCGAAGATTTCGGAAGCATGAGCGCATCTCCCTTCTCCACGTCGCATGGCGGCGATGAAGAAGACCCGTTTGCCGCGCTCGCCGCTCTGGGTGGCGATGACAATTCCGTCGAGGAATCGGCGATGGATTCGCTGCAGCAGTCCCTGAATACCGCCCTTTCCGAGGCCAGTGCCGAGGCGGCATCCCAGAATGATATCCCTGCTAGCGAAGAAATTTCGGGCCACGACGTGGGTTCCGCGTTTGCCGACCTGTTCGGCGAAGAAGACGATTTGGATTCGCTGGGCGGAGGTTCTTCTCAACCGGCATTCACGCCGGCAAAGCCCGCTGCTCCTGCAGCACCTGTGAACGCATCCCCGTTTGCGCAGTTCGATTTGCCGTCTACACTCGAAGACGAACCGGAGCCGAAGGAAGAGGCTCCCGCAAAGAGCGTCTTCGGAAACGAAATTGAAGACAAACCGCAGTCCGTGGACAGCGCATTCAACGATATCTTCGGTGAAGACGAACTTCCCGAAGAACTGCCTGCGGCCAAGCCCGCCGCTCCGGTCGAGCCGAAACAGAAGGTGAACCTGGATGCGTGGAATCCCGAACCTGCAGACGCGGGTGGACTCTTCCAGAAGTCCGCATCTGCCGACATGGGGTTCGGTGCGAGCGAGGAATCGCTTGCCCTCGAAGAACCGGCACTCGAAGAGAAGCCGGAAAAGACACTTGACCTTCCTGCGGAAGACCCTGCCGACAAGCCCCAGAGCCTGGATAGCGCGTTTGCCGATATCTTCGGTGAGGATGAACTCCCTGAGGAACTGCCTGCGGCAAAGCCCGCCGAAAAACCGGCGATCGAAGAAAGCATGCTTTCGCTCGATGAACCTGCTCCCGCAAAGGCCGAAGTTTCCGATGAACTGGACCTCTCGGGCTGGGCTCCCGGTGGCAATATCGCTGACGAACCGGCAGCCGAGGTGCCCGCTGTGGAACCGGTAGCCGTGGAACCCGTTGTGGAACCGGCTCCCGCTGCTGCGCCTGAGGCTCCTGCCGCCGAAGTGAAGTCCGCATTCGATGGTGAGGGCTTCGGTATCGACAAGGCGTTCGATGAACTGTTTGCCGAGAAGGATGAACTTCCGGATGAATCCGCTGCCAAGACGGCCGCCGTGCCGACTTCTGATAAAGTAAGCGCCGTTGGAGTTGCCGAAAAGCCCGCCCAGAATGTGGCGATTGAAAAGGAAGAACTTGACCGCGAGATGGGTGCGGCATTCTCCTCGCTGTTTGCCGACGAAGACAAGTTTGTCCCCGAAGACAAGCCCGCGGTTGAAGCTCCGACTCAGGAAGATACGGGCGCGAAGATCGAGGAAGCGCCTCTTGCGGATGCCGCTCTCGAAGCCGATCTCGACAAGTCCTTCAACAACCTGTTTGGCGAAGACACTCTGCCCGATGAATCTGCGGCAAAGACTTCTGCTCCTGCGGTAAATGCGACCGTGGCTCCGGCTGCGCCTGCCGCTGCTCCGATTCCCGAACTTTCTAGCCGGTCGTCCGATTTGGAAAGCCTTGAATCCGAATTCTCCGGGGCGTTCAAGCAGTTGTTCAATACCGATGACGATTCCCTGGACGAAAAGCCCGTGCCTCCGAGCAACAAGGGCGTCGACTTCTTGATGTCGGGCGATTCCGACGACGAGGTTTCCGCTGGGCTCGTTACCGACCCGACAGCGCCTTTGGACAAGTTGCCCCCCGACATTGACGAGAGTCTGAATACGCCGACGCTTGCCGAAATCTATTTTGAACAGGGACTTTACGGGAAGGCTCTGGATATTTACCAGGATTTGGCCCGCAAGGAACCCGGAAACAAGGCCATCGCGCAGCGCTTGGCCGAGATAGAGGCAGCTTACCAGAACAGGTTCGGAGGTGGCATTAATGGCAGATCTTAAGATTGAACAGTTGTTGCGTGCGATGGTGGAATACAAGGCTTCGGACTTGCATATCCGTGCCGGCGTTCCGCCTATTTACCGTATCAACGGCTCTTTGACTAAGTTGTTCGAAACCCGAGTCGATTCGGCCATGATGGATTCCTTCCTGGACGATATCATGAACCGCGACCAGAAGCAGCGTTTCGAGGCGAACAAGGAATGCGACTTCGCCGTGGGCGCCCGCGATATGGGCCGTTTCCGTGTGAACGTTTTCCGCCAGCGCGGTACCATCGCTATGGTTATCCGCCATATCAAGGCTAAGATTCCCGCGTTCGAGGAACTTCATTTGCCCGATGTCATTCGCGACATGGCGCTTACGCGCCGCGGTCTCGTGCTTGTTACGGGTACGACGGGTTCTGGTAAATCGACGACGCTCGCTTCCATGCTGGATTACATCAACCAGACGGAACCGGTGAACATTATTACGGTTGAAGACCCTATCGAATACCTGTACCGCGACAACATGGCGATTATCTCGCAGCGTGAAATTGGCGTGGATACGCTTTCGTATGCGAACGCGCTGCGTGCAGCCTTGCGTCAGGATCCGGACGTGCTCCTGGTGGGCGAAATCCGTGATCTCGAGACGATGCAGATTGCGCTTACCGCCGCCGATACGGGCCACATGGTGTTCGCGACTATCCATACGACGAACGCGACTGAAACTATCCAGCGTGTGCTCTCGATGTATCCGCCGCACCAGCACGATGAAATCCGTATCCTTCTTTCCGAAGTGCTTGCGGGTATTATCTCGCTCCGCCTTTTGCCGACTGCCGATGGCAAGGGCCGTGTGCCCGCAGCCGAGGTGCTCGTGAATACGGCCGCCATTAAGGAATACATCCGCGACAAGGATAAGCTTTCGATGGTGGAACACGCCATTGCCGAAGGCCACATGCAGTACCGCAGCCAGACATTCGACCAGGCTTTGCTCGAACTCTACAGGACGGAACAGATTACGTTGGAAACGGCTATGAATGCGGCGACCAACAAGGACGATTTCGACCTCAAGGTTCGCGGTATTTCTGGCACGTCCGACCGCGGCTGGATGTAATTACCCGCATCACACTGCGTCACACCGCAGCCTTGCGGAGTAGGACCCTTCGTCACACCGCAGCCTTGCGGAGTAGGACCCTTCGTCACACCGCAGTCGCGAAGCGACAAGAGTGTCCACTAAGAAATATTTTGCCCGCGCTACTGCGGGCATTTTTCGTACACGAAGGGATTGTGGTCGCCTTGTACCTTGAAGATACGGCGGTCACGCTCGCATTCCTTTTCCGTGACGGGGTACATCTTGTCCCAGGCTTCGAATAGTTTGCGGTCCTGGTTCGAAAGCTTTACGCCGTAGGTCTTTTCCATGTAGAAACTGGCGCGGGCGATGATTCCGCGGGCTTCTTCGCGGGGCTGCGCCTTCTTTTCCTTGAAGTCGACGATGGTTTTGCAGGCGCCGTACATGGGTTCGGGATTGTTGGTCCACTGGCTGTACATGAAGTTGCTGCGGTCACCGTTGATTTCGCCGATGGCGGGGTAGAGGTTGTGCATGTCGCCTTCCATCAACTTGAACGTGGTGTCGTTTACGCTGCAGTTCTTGCGGCCTCCGTCCTTCCAGCAGGGCAGAAAGTGCCCCATGTTGTGGGCCGTTACCATGTGCTCCCATTCGATGCGTTCGGCGCGCTTGAAACTTTTGCGGTTCGGGTTTTCGCGCGGTTTGAAGTCGCAACTCGAAAAGTCGACGTTCTTCTTGTCGTCGTATTTGCAGCCGCAATAGAGAGTCTCTTGCAACTCGCCGTAGTACACGCGGCGCAATTGCTTGCTCGCGTCGCGGTAGTTGTAGTGTTGCGGGGCCGCTGTCGGGTCGACGCGCGCTTCGGAGAACGTCGCGAAAATCGCAACCAGGGAAAACGCAAAAACGACGGCGCAACGCATGGGCTTGAAGGCGTTAATCATAAAAGCAATGAAAAATGTAAAGATGTTGTTGAAAATTATAGCATTTAGTTAATAGTTACTAGTTACTAGTTACTAGAATATCAGGTTATAAGAAGCTTCTTGATTTAAACGATACTAGTAACTAATAACTCTGAACTTAGAACATGTGCGATATAAACTGTTTATTGCGGGCATTTTTTAAGCTCTGCCAACTAAGCTCTGTCAACTAAATTCTTGATAAAGATAATCACTAGTAACTAGGAACTCAGAACTAGAAACTATATTTGACGCATGCAATCTGCTGGAATTGAATATCTGGAATCGCGCCTGATGTTCGGGATGGTTCCCGGACTCGAATCGACGCGCGCGCTTTGCGATGCACTCGGTAATCCCGAAAAAAAGTTCAAGTCAATCCATGTGGTCGGTACCAACGGGAAGGGCTCCACGAGTTACTATCTGGCGGGTATCTTAAAGGCGCATGGACTCAAGACGGGACTGTACGTGAGCCCGCATCTGGTGAATCTGCGGGAACGAATCCGTATCGATGACGTGCAGATTCCTGCAGCGGTTCTGGACCGCCTGCTGTTGCAAGTGAAATTCGCTGCGCAGTCCGTGTCGCGGGAGCGCATCGCCGCGGGTGGTGTTGCGCTGGAACCCACCTTTTTCGAGGTGCTCACACTTGTCGCTTTCTTGTACTATGCAGAAAGCGGAATCGATGTCGCCGTGCTCGAGGCGGGTATGGGCGGCAGGCTCGATAGCACAGCTGTCGCCGGCGGTGAAATCGCGGTCGTGACGAGCATCGGGTTGGAGCATACGGAAGTGCTTGGGCCTACGGAGTCCGCCATTCTTCGCGAGAAGATGGGTGTCGCGGGCGACACGCGCGAACGCGCCTGCGGGAAGACGTTTATCGTTGGCGGCATTTCGGGCGCATTGCTCGAAGAAGCGCGTGAATACGCCTCGGAACTCGGGTGCAATTGCGTTGTTCCCGAAATATGTGAAGATGTTCGGCTCCCGAATCTCGGGCACCACTATATCGAGAATGCGAGCCTCTCGCTTGCGGCCGCGGAATTGTTCTTGAATTCTTTAGATGGTGCGCATCCCGTGGTTTTCAATCCGGAACTTGCCCGCACCGTGCTGAAGTCGCGCTCGTGGGCGGGTCGCATGCAGGTGCTCGCGGGCCCTGACGGCAGGGCGCGTGTCATTCTGGATGGGGCGCACAATTCGCATGCGGTACGCCGTCTGGTCGAAACCTTGCGCGAATACTACCCGAATGCAAAATTCCATTGCCTGTTCGGCGCCCTCAAGGACAAGGACGTGGGTGAAATGCTCAAGATGATGGCCCCGCACGTTTCGCACTGGCATATCACCAAGACGCCGTACCCGCGTTTCCGTGAACTTTCGGACTTGCGTGCCGAAATGGAAGCACTCCACCTTCGCGTATCAAGCGAGGGCATGCTTTCCCGCGGTCACCTGGAGCAGGTTCTGCGCGGGTGCAGCATGGACATTCGTAACGACGGCCTGCCGCTTTTGATAACGGGAAGCCTCTACATGCTTGGCGCCTGTATCGAAATATTGAAGGACGATTTCGCGGAACTCGCTTTCTTTAGGGGCATGGATCCCTCGACAAACGAGCACCGCTGACCGGTGCGCATAAAAAACATTGAAAATACGCCGCTTCTAGAAAAAAGATGCGACGGCCTTAACGCACGACGGATTCTACGGTTCCGTCCTTGAAGCGCGTTTGCAGGAGGTCGCCCGGCGCAAGCTGGGATGCATTGCGGACGAACTTGCCGTTCTTGTCGAGCGTGAGCGTGTAGCCTTTCGCGATGATGTTCTGCGGGTCTACGCCCTTGACCTTCGTTTCGATGAGCTCGAAGCGCGTTTTCTCGAGGTCGAGAATTTTGCGCGACCCCTGCCTCAAGCCTTCCGCATTGCGGTCGACGCGCGCGAATTCGTCGCGCAGCACGAACCTCGTGTCTTTCTGGAGGTTGGTGCGGATAAGGGCGTGCTTTGTCTTTTCGGCCTGGATGCGTGCGGAAACTTTTTGACTGAGCCGTAGTCCCGCGCTGTTCAGTTGCTGCGTGCAGTTGGCGAGCGTGAGCCTCGTGGCGTTTGCAATTTCTTTTGCCGTCTCTATAAGCTTGCTCCAGCTCTCCATCGCGATTTCGACAATGCGCTTGGCGCAATCCGTCGGCGTGATGCAGTAGACTCCCGCCACCTCGTCGAGCAGGCTCCGGTCGATTTCGTGCCCGATGCCCGTGAATACCGGGATGGGGTAGTTCGCTACCGCGCGGCAGAGCGCTTCGCTGTCGAAATAGTTCAAGTCCGTTTTTGCGCCGCCTCCGCGCACGATGCACACGATGTCGATTTCGTCGTTGTCGCGCAGGGTCTCGAGCGCGTTGAGTACGCTAGCCTCGGTGGAGTTCCCTTGCATGGTGGCGAACACGGGCACGACCCTGAACTTGAAAGGCGAGGCGTCGAGCCTTGTGGTAAAATCCTTGTAGGCCGCGGTGTTTTCGCCGGTGATGAGCCCGATGCATAATGGCATCAGGGGCAGGGGGAGCAACTTGTTCTTTTCGAGCAGGCCTTCGCTCGCTAGCCGCTTCAAGATGGCCATGCGCGTGAGGGCGAGTTCCCCGAGCGTGTAGACCGGGTCGATGTCGAGAATCTTGGCCTGCAACTTTCCGCTCGGGATATAGACTTCGGCCTTGATCTGGAAGCAGACCTTGAGTTGTTCCTTGATGGTGAACGGCGTCGCCGCGGTTTCCGTTTTGGCGCGGAGGGCCGCAAACTGGCCCGCGAAGCAGGTGAGGTCTACGGTTGCGATGGGCTTGACGTTGCCTTCCTCGAAATCCGCGATGCTGATGTAGACGACCTTGCCCTTTTCAGTGAGGCGGGTGATGACCCCGTGCACCCAAACTGCCGGAGTTTCGGCAAGCTTGTTTCGGATAGATGTCATGTATTGCATGACCGAGAATGTGCGAACGGGTTGGTCCATGATGGAACGATAGCAATTTTGTGAAAGGACGCGCCCGATAACCTCCGATACGAAAAGTAAATTTTTGTTTACTTGTTTTTGATAAATTATCTAAAAAAGCCAATAGAAATGTATTTGCAAATGTATTGTGGTCTAATTTTGGGGCTCTTTACTATATTTCTTTTGCGATTGGTTTAACATTATAAGGAGTTTTTTGATGAAATACCGATTCTTTGCAGCGGGTCTTGCCGTTACGGCGCTCGCATTTCTGTCCGGTTGTGCCGGAAGCGTAAATGCCACCAAGTCTATTGATTTTGCTGACGCAAACAAGGCTATTGCCGAAGAGGCTAAGGCCGATGCCGCTCAGATGGAAGCGACGAATGCGAAGCTTGATTCCGCCAAGGCCCTGCAGGCCGAAGGTGAAGAAGAACAGGCCGCAGCCCTTGCCGAACAGAGCGTTCTTGAATACAAGCTCGCTGTAGCGAACGCCGAACGTGACGCTGCGAAGAAGGAAGACGAACGCGTCGAGAAGGAACTCCGCAGCGACGTCGAAAGAAAACTTATTTACCAGAGCATCCTTGACAAGGAAGTGAAGAACGGAGGGGCCAAGTAATGAAGATGAAGAACCTGTTTGCCATTAGCGCATTTGCCGCATCCCTTTGCTTTGCTGAAGAAGCAGCTTCGGCTGCCGAAACCGCTGAAGTTGCTCAGCCGGACGTAGTCGAAACCTGCTTTGCCGCGCTCGATGCTGTCGCCAAGGACATCCCTGCGAATGCGATTGCTGCAAAGTATACTCTTGCCGCCGCCAATGCTGCCGTCGCTAACCTGGAAACCGCTTTCAAGGAAGATCCTGAATCGGAAGAGACCCAGGCTCTTGCTGCCAAGTGCGACATCTATGTGAAGATCGCGACGGCCCAGGCCGAAACGCAGAAGTACCGCAACCATACCGCTTCGAACTGGGAAAAACGCGCCGCCACGGCCCGCTCCATCGAAGCTATCCAGGAACAGATTAGCCAGGCCCGTAGCGGTAAGGTGAATGACCTCGAAGCCGAAAAGGCCAAGATGAAGGACCAGGAAGCTCGCCTCCAGGCCGAAATGCAGCAGAACCAGGAAAAGTTCCAGGCTGAAGCCGCCGCCAAGGAAGCCGCCCTCAAGGCCGCCAGCGAACGCGAAGCCAACCTCCAGAAGCAGCAGGCCGACTTGCAGAAGCAGCAGGCTGACCTGCAGAAGCAGCTCGAGGCCGAAAAGAAGGCTCTTGCCGAGGAACGCGCCAAGGCTGAAGCTCGCCAGGCCGAAGCCATGAACAAGCTGAACGAACTCCAGTCCAAGCTTATCCAGGTGACGAAGGATGCTCGCGGTATTATCCTCTCCATGAGCGATATCCTGTTCGACGTGAACAAGGCCTCCCTCAAGGCCGACCTCAAGACGAGCCTTGCTAAGGTTGCCGGTATCCTTTCCGTGTACCAGCAGTTCAACGTCTCTATTGAAGGTAACACCGACAACACGGGTTCCGAAGAGCACAACATGAAGCTCTCGCAGCAGCGTGCCGACAACGTGATGAAGTTCCTCGTGGACCAGGGTATTGACGCTAGCCGCCTTACCGCCAAGGGTCTCGGCATGAGCATGCCGATTGCCGACAACAAGACGAAGGAAGGCCGCCAGAAGAACCGCCGCGTGGACCTCGTCATTCAGGACAAGGCCCTGCAGCAGAACGCCGAACCGGCTGCCGAAGCTGCTGAACCGGCTGCCGCTCCCGAGGCTAAGTAGTCCTATGGCAAAGACCGTTACCGCCATGGAGGCGAGGCAGAACTTCGGGAACCTCCTGAACCAAGTCTCGCTCCAGCAGGAAGAAGTCGTGATCGAGCGCGCCGGCAAGCCGCTGGCCCGCCTCGTGAACGTCGACTCCCCGGACCGTGGCGGTAAACTGGACTTCCGCGATATCGGCAAGCTCCCGAACGGCATTTGGGAGAATTTTGCGCAAAAATAAAGGCGAATTCCCTCAGAAAAGAGCGAATTTGCTCAAATTGGGGATTAAAACGTTAATTTTCGGCGTTTTAATCCCCAATTTTGTATACAAAGTAATGAATTTTGGGCGTCGCGGACCCGTCAGGGTGGGTGAAATCTCTTTTTATGGGGATTAAAATGATCTTTTGTGGCGATTTCATCCCCAATGAACATAAATTTTGCCGTTTTTATTACAGATAAATTAAAATTTTGGGGATTGAACGGGCGAAAATCAGGCTGTTTAATCCCCAATTTTGCGATTTTTCCCTTTTTGACCCCCGATTTGCGCCCCTTGCCATGTAGCCCAAAACTTTGTATATTCTATGGCATGAGAAAGATCCTTAACCTTCGACTTCTACTTAGCATCGCGCACGGAGCGAGGTTTTAGGCTATTTCGTTTTGAATAGGAATTAACTTAAAGGGCCCGCTTCCGTGACGAAGCGGGTTCTTTTTTAAGGCAAAATGCTATTTTTGAACAGGAAAAGGAACTTTGCGGCGCATGGAAGCCGGCAAGGAGATAAAAAATGAGCAATGTAAGTGCCGATATGGCGAACAGACAACCTTTCTTTTACGATGTCACCCTGCGTGACGGCAACCAGGCGCTCCCGAAGCCCTGGAACAACGCCCAGAAAAAGGACGTTTACCTGCAACTGCTGAAGCTCGGCGTGCAGGGTGCCGAAGTCGGTTTCCCGGCTTCGAGCGAGATGGATTTTGAATCGTGCAAGGAACTGGCGCAGCTCACCGCGAAGATGGCCGAGGAAGGCGACGAGGTGGCAAAGCGCGTCGTGGTTTCGGGCCTGGCCCGCTGCGTGGAAAGCGATATCCAGCGCTGCTGGGAGGCCGTGCAGTTTGCACCGCACCCGCGTATCCATACCTTCCTCGCGACAAGCCCGCTCTCGATGGAGCACGTGCTGCACCTGAGCCCCGAACAGGTCAAGGTGAAGGCGGTTCATTGCGTGAAGTTTGCCAAGTCGCTCGTGGGCGACAAGGGCGACGTGGAATTCAGCGCCGAGCACTTCGGTGACTGCCTCGAGAACATGGATTTCGTGATTGACGTGCTGAAGGCCGTGGTCGAAGCGGGTGCGACGACCATCAACCTGCCGAATACGGTGGAACGCTACCGTCCGCTCCTGTATGTGAACCAGATCAAGCAGGTGTACGAGGCTCTGCCGAAGAACATCACGATTTCGGTGCACTGCCACAACGACCTGGGCATGGCGACTGCCGCTACTGTCGAAAGCTTCTTCGTTGGCGCAACCCAGCTCGAAGTCGCGCTGAACGGCCTGGGCGAACGCTGCGGCAACACGAACTTCTACGAAGTCGCGGTCGCGCTGCACAACTCCGGCGTGAATACCGGCCTGCACCTGGAGCGCATCTACGAGACGGCAATTCTCATCTCGCAGTGGTCCGGCATCAACATCTATAGCCGCGCCCCGCTGATTGGCGCCGAAGCCATCGTGCACCGTAGCGGCATCCACCAGGATGGCGCAAGCAAGACGAAGGACATGAAGAAGGGCGCCTACCGCCCGATTGACTACTCCATCATCGGCCGTCACCAGAACGACGCCCTGAGCTTCACGAGCCAGAGCGGCCGTACCGCCGTGTACGAGATTATCACGAAGTTCGGCTACAAGATGTCTTTGGCCGAAGCCGCGGAACTGCAGCCCGTGTTGAAGGCTTGCAGCGAAAAAGAAGGCGAGCTCTCTGCCGAGCGCGTGCTGGACGTGTTCCGCGAGCAGCGCGTGAACGTGAATGGACGCCTGGTGTTCAATAACATCGAGGTCATTCCCGACGAAAACCGCTTTATCTTCCACTTCAAGAAGGATGGCGAGGCGCTGGTGAAGTCTGTGACGGCAGAAGGCCCGATCGAGGCCGCCCTCATGCTCATGCGCGAAATCGGCATGCCGGTCGAACTCGTGAAGTACCGCCAGCTCGTTGTGCCCGAGAAGGACAAGTTGTGGGCTGGCCGTGGCCTCAGCCGTATCGTGCTGAAGGCGAACGGCAACGAAGTCGAAGGCCGCGGCGTCTCTAGCGATACGCTCAAGGCGAATATGCGTGCCCTCTTCGGCGGCGTGAACTTGTTGTATAAGAAGGTATAGAATTCTTTGCCGAGAAGTCTTTTACGTATGAAATAAGTTAGGAGGTTACGTGTTTTTTGCTGTTGCTCTTTTGATTGCGGCAGGTTTCAGCTTTGCTGCGGACTGGAATGACTTTGCCACGGAACCCTCGCAAGTCCAGGCTGATGGAAAATCGTATTACGAAATCACGTCTGCCGGTGAATTAGCTTGGTTTTCGAAAGAAGTCGCTTCTGGTAAAAATGATATTAATGCAATCCTTGAGAACGATATTGCTTTGTGGAATTCCATTTCGGGCGATACCAATTACTGGAACCCCATTGGACCGTTTGATTCGCTTGCATTCGAAGGTGTGTTCGATGGCAACGGGAAGACGATTTTTGGGGCAAAGTCTGAAATTTCTGTACAGGGCTCAGATTCAGTTTTTAATGGTTTCTTTCGGTATGTTGGAGAGAATGGTGTTGTTAAAAATTTAACTCTTGAAAATTGCTTGATAAAGTCGAACCATTTGGGTATCGATAGTGTAATGGAAATAAATAATCTAAGTAGTGATAATTTCCCAAAGGTCTATTCTGTTGTTGGTGGTATCGTTGGTGTAAACAAAGGTCTAGTTGATAGTGTTCGCTTTGTAAATGGATCGGCTCTTGCCTTGGGGAGTACTTCGACAAAAGTGGTAAGCGTTTCTCCAAAATCTACCGTGAATGCTTATATGATGAATTACGTTGTCGGTGGAATTGTCGGCTTGAATTTGGGAAGGGTAAATCGGGCGTATGTGAATGGTTTAGGAATTCCGTCTCATGGAATGACTACAATTATGTATATGGGAGGAATCGTTGGCTCCAATAAGGGATTCGTTTCTTTGTCGCTCAACGAATCTAGCTTGAGTGACTCTTCGCCTTCGATGCTTGGAGGAATATGTGGACTGAATGAAGGCGTAATTGAAAATGTCAAAATGTCGGGAGATATGGCGACTACCGATGGAATGGCTGGCGGTATTGTCGCGGATAACCAGGGCTCGGTTTCATGGGCAGAATGTACTGGGTCCATTGGCTATTCTGGATATGGCTATGGGGCTACTTTGGGCGGTATTGCCGCTCTGAATCATGGAAAAATTTCAAAGTGCTTTTATGGATCTTTGGATCAAAGTCGGGTTCAAATTCGTTCATCAGTCAAAGGCTATGATATTGCGACGATTTCTATTGGTCCGGAAGCCTATGCTGGAGGAATTGCTGCTCGACAATCGGATAAGGGAACTGTAGAAGATTGTGGTGTAAGCATGTATTATATAGGCCTTTCTACGGAGCATTCTAAAACGGGAACGCTGTATTCCGCTGGCTTGGTAGGGCTTGATTCGGGAAATGTCTATAACTCTTATGCAGCGTTTAATCTTTTGATGGGACAAGGACACAAAAGTCCGCTCTACAATATTTCAAGTGTGGAGGGCGAACACGAAGCGAATTACTATGATTCGGTTTATCTTTCTGCTAAGTTTCCTGCGGATACAAGTGGACTGGATAAGTCCCTGATGCGTTCTCCCAAGTATTCGTGGTTGTTAAATACGAAAAATGGAAAAGAAAACAGTAAAGATATTTGGTGCTATGGAGGATTTTATCCTTTGCTTGTGCGAGATGGACGTGCGCCAACGTACCGTATCGTTCGTTATTATGATGGGATTGTTTTTGATACCGTTTATACAGATTGCATGAAACATGCTGTTTGGGGAACTAATGTTCCTGATGATGGAAACGGAAAATCGCTTGCAAGGTGGGAATTCCGCAAGGGAACGACATCTGTAGAAGTTCCCTCGTTGTATGAATTTCAGGGGGATACGAGCATTTATGCTGTGTTAGATTCCAAAGAAAGCCTGAAGTTTACTGTAAAATTTTTGAGTTACAACGATACTATTTTACAAGAATTTAAAGATGTCGCTTATGGAACTTTGCCTGAATATTCAGGGGCGTCTACATACCGTGATTCTACGGGGCTTAAGTATCGCTATACATTTAAGGGGTGGACTCCTGCAATAACGGAAGTGTTTTATGATCAAGTATACAAGGCTGTATATGATTCTTCGCTTAAATGGTATCGTGTTGATTATGAAGCTAGGTGTGCCGGAAGATGGACTCATTCATATCAGGATGTTGTTTATGGAGAAAAATCATCTCTGTGTAAGAGGTTTTACGGATCTTCTTGCTCGGACTCTTTGTATGAATATGTTTATAAAGGAATGAGTGTAGATTGCGATTCTTTTGTTGTTCTTTCGGATACAACTGTGTATGCAGTATTTGATACTGTTCCTTTGCCTAGTTCGTCTTCTGAAAAGATTAGTTCAAGTTCATCTGGAAACGTGGAGTCGAGTTCGTCTACGGAAAAGAAAAGCTCTTCTTCGAAGAGTGATGCAATTCAGTTGTCTTTGGCAAGTGTGTCGCTGAAATACACGGTGGAAAGAGGATGGATTCATTTCAGTGGTTTGACTTTTGCAGAACCTGTTTCTCTGTTTGATGTACAGGGCAATTTGGTAAAGCGAGAAATTTCCACGGAAAACAACTTGTCTATTGCGCTTGAACGCCGCGGAATGTATATTTTGAGGTATATGGGAACAAGTTACAGGGTCTTTGTTCCTTAAATGAACAAATGCCTAGAGGTGACCCATGCTCGAACAACTCAAGCACCCTTTCAAGAGACACTACGAAAAGTACCGTTCCAAACTGGACGGCTTTGTAGGGCCGGTCAAGGAATCGGCGTCGAAGTTGTTTGCGATGCTCCCGAAGATGGAAGCCTTTGCGGGTTCCGAGGACTTGGGCCAGGAATCCGACGGCTCCACCTCGGGTGGCAAGCCCGGACTGTTGGCCAAGCTCAAGGATTTCAAGAAGTCTATCAAGAACCTTTCCGACTTCCAGAAGCTGATCCTTTTGACGATTGCGGTCGTGCTCCCCGCGGGCATTCTCATTGCGGTGGCGCTTGCGAGCATGCTGAAAAACCACAAGAAATAGTTTTTGACTGTTGCCCTGTCGTCGATTTTTGCGTTCTGTCTTGCTTTTTGTTCCTTTGTCTGAATAAAGTAACGCTCTGGAGCGAACTATTGTATATTTGCTGAAAAAAGGAGGTTTTTGTGAAAAAATATTTGTTGTCCGTGCTTGTTTTTGCGTTCCTCGTTGCTTGTGGTGACGATGGTTCCAGTAATCCGGTTGTTGCCGAAAATTCCTCCTCGAGCGAACAGGAGGACCTTTCTACTGTTTCTTCGTCGAGCGTGGCGAGTTCCCAAAGCGAATTGGCTTCTTGCAGTAGTATCCAGGAATCTTCATCTCAATCGAAAGAAGCGTCCTCTTCAAGTGATGCCCAAAGTCCGGTTTCTTCCTTCGTTCAAGAAAGCGATGAAAAATCCAGTTCGTCTGTTTTAAGTAGTTCGAGCGAAGTCGTGGAATCTTCCAGTAGCCTTGACAAAACATCTTCGTCATCCCGTTCGAACGAGACTATTCATAAGGATACCCGCGACGGTCGAGTCTATAGGGTGGTTCTGATTGGAGAAATGGTGTGGATGGCAGAAAATCTGAATTACGAAACGCAGAACAGCTATTGCGCTTATAGTTCGCCTGATAGCTGTGCCAAGTATGGCCGCCTGTATACTTGGGCCGATGCTGTCGGGAAGACAGAAGAGGATTGCGGCGCCGGCCACGATTGTGGGATGAAGAAAAACGATTATGCACCGGGTATTTGTCCCATGGGTTCGCATATTCCGACGCAAAAGGAATGGTATGCCCTTATGGAGGCGATTGGCGGTCAAAACTTGTCGGCGGTGACGAAACTGAAAGCGACCGCGGGGTGGGCCGACGATGCGAACGGTTCTGATGATTACGGCTACTCGGTATATCCTGAAGGCATGTGGTTTGGCGATACGGATGTTTTCCATAAAGGCGAGATGGCGGCATTCTGGGCTTCTACGGAGTATTCTGCTGATATGGCGAATTCCGTAAAAATATATAAGAATGATATTATGGCTGGGCCCGAAAATAAATCTTTTGGAATGAATGTCCGTTGCGTGCTGGACTAGCCCCTTCCGACATTTTAAAGAGGAAAAAAGTTGAAATCAATTTCAAGGTTGTCTCCGTGGAAACTGCTGGCCCTGGTCGGGGCTTTTGCTTGCACGATGCTTGTCGCCTGCGGAGACGATGGAAGCGATTTTATTTCGCGCCCTGAAAAGGAATTGTCATCTTCCGTAAAAAAGAGTTCGTCTTCTTCTGCAAAAGATGTTTCTAGTTCGAGTAGCTTGAGGGAAGGCGCTCTTCCGCCTTGCAGGGGCGAAGATTATGATGATTGTGAATATGACTCCTTGTACGATGAACGCGACGGGCAAACATACAAAATCGTAAAAATCGGCAAGCAGTGGTGGATGGCCGAGAACCTGAAATATAAAACGGACAGTAGTCTCTGTTACAAATTGGTCGATTCCAACTGTACCAAGTATGGTCGCATTTATTCTTGGAATGATGTCGTTCACGGGGGAGGCTGCCCGAAAGGCTGGTTCGTGCCTACGAGCAAGGAAATAAGTGAATTGTCGCTGAATACAGGAGGTTCTTTTGAAGCGCTTGTTGCGGAAGAGTATGGGGGAGTGGATGCATATGGTTTTTCTGTAAAACTTCAGTATATTGATGATGACGAGAGTAGTCAAACTTCTTTTTGGGTTGAAAACGACCTTTGGTTATGGTATTTCACTTACGTAGATGAAAGAAATTATTATCAAATGGGCGGTCCGGCTTGGCACACCGATGATTCAAGATATTGGATTCGCTGTGTTCGAAATCCCGATGGACTGTATTATGTACAACCTTGTAAAACGGATAGTACGGATACCTGCGAATACGGAACCTTGACCGATGAACGCGATGGGCAGACATACAAGACCGTGAAAGTCGGTACACGGACCTGGATGGCAGAGAACCTGAATTATGAAATGGAAAACAGCAGCTGCTATGGGAATGATTCTCTTAACTGCATCAAGAAGGGGCGGCTGTATAGTGTGACGTCGGCTCAGAGCGCCTGCCCCAAGGGATGGCATTTGCCTACGACTGACGAATGGAGAGCCCTTGATAAGGTGACTGGTCTTGATAATCACAGGTGGCAGGCAAAAGGCATTGAAGAATGGCCTTATGCTACTGATATGTATGGGCTTTCTGTAATTCCCGGTGGGGAGTGGAATGTGTATGCTGCAGGTTATTTACGTGGTGACGAGGCTGCATATTTTTGCGGAGTACCCGAAAACGAAAAATGCAATGGTGGGTGGTTCTTATATTCTGGCAATAGTGGACATGACTGTATCGAAGATGCTAATACATGCTCCGTCCGCTGCATAAAGGATGAGGATTGATGCTCTCTTCCCGCTTGCCTAAAGACCTTTCTCCGTCGTCGTTCTTTGCCGAACTGGAACGCACGAAGGCCGCCGTGCTTGCGGAATGTGCCGTCGCGGATGGTCGTGTCGGAAATGCCGTCAGGCTTCCGTTTATCGACATGACGGTAAGCAGTCCTGTTCGTGCTGGCTTGCCGATTGACTTGGATGCAGCGGTGGAGGAGACGCGCAAGGATTTCGGTTGCTGGAATCCGGATGCTGCGGGTTGGAAGTCTGCGCGCGAGGCGGTGGTAGAATATTACCGCGAACGCGGTGGTAACTTTACCGCAGGCCAGATTATTCTGACTGCTAGTACGAGCGAAGCGTACTCTGTTTTGTTCAAGACATTCTGCGACCCGGGCGACGTGATTTTGACGCCGATGCCGGGGTATCCGCTGCTTGATACGCTAGCGCAGCTGGAACATCTGGAATGTGCACCGTATTTTTTGAAACTGAAGAGAGAGAAGAAAAAAGGTGTCATTCTGGAGCCGAAGGCGATAGAATCCATGGACCCTATCGCATCTACGATGCTCCAGGGTGACAATAAGGGTTGTTTCCGTTTTGTCTTGGATTCCGATAGCTTGCTTGCTGCGCCGGAGCGTGCGAAAATTCTGCTGCTCGTTTCGCCGCACAATCCGACGGGACATTGTGTTTCCCGCGAAGAATGGAATGCGGCGGTTCGTTTTTGCGAAGAAAACAACTTGATCCTCGTGGTGGACGAAGTCTTCGGCGATTACGCTTTTTCGCCGGAGGTCCGCCGTAGTTGGGAATATGTGTTTGGCGGAAAGAGAGATCCCCGCCTTCGCGGGAATGACAGTGGGCGAGAGTCTCTTTGGGATGCGGGCGGCGGTGACTTCATCAACCTTCCCGAAGACGGCCCCAAGTGCCCGATATTCTGGTTGAACGGGCTCAGCAAGGCCGTTGGTTCCCCGCAGCTCAAGCTCGGCTGGATGGCGTTCTATGCTCCGCGCGAGCAGTTCGAACCTGTCCGTGCGGCCCTCGAGTTTGTGGAAGATGCCTACTTGAGCGTATCCGCCCCGGCACAGGCGCTCGGCACGGCGCTGTTGCCCAAGGCTACCGCCTACGAATCGCGCGTCAAGGAACGTCTCCTGCAAAACTGGCAGACCCTGTGCGAAGCTTTCCCCTCCAAGTACTGCCCGACGGTTCTCGGCGGCTGGTATGCGGTTATCCGCCTGGGGGAGGACGACGAGGAACTCACGCTCCGCCTGCTCCGAGAAAAGCATGTGCTGGTGCAGCCCGGTTTCTTCTTCGATTTTGACGAGGACGGCTGGGTGGTCGTTTCTCTATTGCAGGAACCGGCGCTGTTTAAGGAAGCCGTCGCACGTATGACCCGACCGTCATGCTGACTTCTGAATGTCATGCTGACGAAGGTCAGCATCAGGGTGACTCCCGAATGTCATGCTGACGAAGGTCAGCATCAGGGTGACTCCCGAATGTCATGCTGACGAAGGTCAGCATCAGGGTGACTCGCGAATGTCATGCTGACGAAGGTCAGCATCAGCATTCCCCACCAGATATTTTTATATATTACACGCGGATAAAAATCAGGTTTGACCGTGACGAAGAAAAAGATTTTGCTCATCAACTGGCGCGACATCAAGAACCCGGAAGCGGGCGGCGCCGAATTGTACTTTCACGAGATTTTCAAGAGGCTCAACGCACGCAACTACGAGGTAACTGTTCTTGCGCATCGTGTGAAGGGCCTGCCCGACGAAGAAGTCGTCGACGGCATGCGCACTATCCGCGTCGGCAACAAGTTCCTGTTCAACTATACCGCGTTCCTTTATGCCCGTAAGCACCAGAAGGAATACGACCTCATCATCGAGGACCTGAACAAGATTCCGTTCTTTACGCCGTGCGGCACGAAGGCCAAGCGCCTCCACATGGTGATGCACTTTTTCCGCAAGTCCATTTTCCGCGAGACGTTCTTCCCGATGGCGCTTTACGTTTACCTGATGGAACGCTCGGTCGCCCTCTTCTACAAGAACGAGAACTTCCTCGCCATCTCGCAGAGCACTGCCGACGAAATTGCCGACATGGGTATCAAGCCCAAGTGGACCGAGGTGGTGGAACCGGGTATCGATACCGAGTATTTCCACCCGACGGAAAAGAAGGCCGACCCTCCGGTGATTTCCTATGTGGGCCGCCTCATGAAGTACAAGAACGCGCAGTTTGTCATCAACGCCATGCCGCGTCTCCGGGAACTCGTCCCGGGTATCGTTCTCGAGGTTGCCGGCGGGGGAGACTACCGGGCGGAACTTGAAAAGCTGGTGGACAAGCTTGGCGTGCGCGACTCCGTGAAATTCCTGGGCCGCGTCTCCGAAGACGAAAAGCGCGACCTTTTGAGCCGCTCGTCGCTATTCATCAACCCCTCGTTCAAGGAAGGCTGGGGCATCAACAACATCGAGGCGAACCTCTGCGGTACGATTTCGATGAGCAACAACGTCGCGGGCCTCAAGGATTCGGTGGTGGACGGGGTGACCGGCCTCCTGTACGAAAATGACGACCCGGAGGGGTTCTGCCAGAAGGCTGCCGCCGTTTTGCACGACCGGGCCCGCCTGGAAACCCTCGAGAAAAACGCCCGTGAGCGCGCCCTGACCATGAGTTGGGACGCAATGGCCGATAAAATGGAAAAAGTTGTTGAAAAAGCGTTCGTATAGCGTTTTTTCACGGCTTTTTTTATTAAATTTGCTCCCGTGATTGCCCCCTGCGGTTTGTCGCTGCGGCGAAAACTGCCCCTTGCTCCGAAATCCTGAGCCGGACCTGGTCCGCTGGATAGGAGCCTTCTCGGCCGTCAAGCTTCCATAGAAGCGCTATTAAGATGGCCCTAAACAACACACACATGCAATCACCCCTTCGGCGGGTCTTTTCCAGCCTTCCGTTGTGGCCAACCCTTACTTATGAGGTGCCCAGATGGAAAACTACATCGCAATCGCACTTTCACTCGTCGCAGTGATTCTGTGCATCGTTATCCTGACTAAGGTTAACAAGATTCTCGACAATCTCCATACTCCGATTGTTAAAAAGCTCACCCCGGATATGAACTTGAAGCCGAATTCCCGCCGCTCTGTCGGTGCCCAGGAAATGGCTCAGCGCGGTGACCGCAACAACAAGGACCATGGTAAGGATCGTCAGAATAACAATAAGGACGCTCGTGGTGACAAGCAGGCTCAGCCTGCCCAGAATCGTGACCGCAACGAACAGCGTTCCGACCGTGGCCAGCGCCGTGACCGCCGTGAAGGCCGTCCCGACCGTCCGCGCCGCGAATTCAACAAGCCGGCCGCTGAAGCTGCTGCTCCTGCCGCCGCTGCCGAACAGGCCCCCGCAGTCGAAGCCGCTGCTCCCGCAGCTGCCGAAGCTCGCCGCCCGCTCGCTCCGCGTATTCCGGTTGAAACCCCGGCTGCTCCTGCAGTTGAGGCCGCTCCCGCTGTTGCCGCTCCCGCCGCTGCTGAAGTTGCCCCGGTCGAAACGACTTTCGACCCGAGCAAGGTCCGCTATGGCCGCCGCAACGTGATCAAGAAGGCTCCCGAACTCGCTGACGAAGCCTAATCTCGCGGAAAATTGCGAAACTTAAAAGTCCCTCGGCTCTGCCGGGGGATTTTTAGTTTGTATAGATTTTGCATTACGAGGTGCGTACAGGCGGGGTAACCTGGGGTGGCGGGTCTAGCGCGTGCTAGAATTTTTCGTCGTAACCGTCATCGTACTCGTCGTCGTATTCGTCTTGGTCGGGGAATCCGGATTCCAGTTCGGAAAAACTCGGCTCCTCGATGTCCACCACCTCGACCTCGAATGTGAGGTCCTTGCCGGCGAAGGGGTGGTTGCCGTCCACGAGCACGGAGTCGCGGTAGATTTCCTTGACGATGTAGATGCCGTCGCTTTCGTCCTTGTCGAGGTTCAGGTCCTCGATGAACTCGTCGGCGGTGTCGGGCAACTGGAATTCACGGATGTCGTTGTCCATGAACATCTCCAGCTCCATTCCGATCCAGAGCTCGCCGACTTCTTGCAGTTCCTCCTTGGGAACCTTCATGATGAGGTCTTGGCGGTAGGCGCCGTAACCGAGATCGCACGGGATGTCAATGGAGAACTTCTCGCCAAGTTTCCTTCCGGCAAGGGCCGCTTCGAGCCCCGGAATGATGTTGTTGTAGCCATGGATGTACACGAACGGATGCGTCGGCTGGATCTCTTCCAGGATGCGTCCGCTCCTTTCCATGAGCACGTAGGCGATGCTGACCTTGGTCTTGTCTTCGATGACTTCCATACGGGGGGCAAATATAGTTAATAGTTTGCCTATTGCTAGTTATTGGTTAGTGGAGATATTATTAAATTTTCCGCATGCTTTACGGTATTTGTTCTGATATTCATTCCAACGCAACCGCATTTGAAGCAGTGCTCCAGTCCATGGAGGAGAATCATGTTGAAAGGCGCGTCTGTTTGGGAGACTTGGTGGGGTATGGAGCGGACCCCGACGAGTGTGTGAAACTTGCCCGCGAAAACATGGATTTGTGCCTAATCGGAAACCACGATAGCGTTGCTATCAAGTACGAATCGAGCGTGGGGTTCAATCCGTATGCGAAGCAGGCTATCGAGTGGACGCAGGCGCATTTGAGCAAGAGTTCGATCGACTACCTGAAGGCGCTTCCCTATATCAAGGAAGAATTGGACGATATTACGTTTGTGCATGCCTCCCCGCTTTCGCCCGCGGACTGGGTGTATGTGACTGACTTGGAAGAGGCGCTTGATGCCTTCGACCATTTCCGCGGTACCTACTGCTTTATCGGGCATACGCACAGCCCGGTAATCGTGGCGAGCCGCCCGATGGCCATCCCCAAGATTCTCGACGAGTACGAATATACCATAGTGAATACCGAGCGCCTGTTGGTGAACGTGGGAAGCGTGGGTCAGCCCCGCGACCGCGATTGCCGTGCCTGCTGGTGCCTGCTCGATACCGTGACGAAGTGCGTCCGCATAATCCGCGTTGAATACGACGTGTTCCGCACGCAGGAACGCATGCGCAAGGCCGGGATGCCGAGCTTCCTCATCGACCGCCTGAGCATGGGCAGATAACAATGTGTAATGATTGATGCTGACTTAGTCATTACACATTCCACATCTCACACTACACACCTTTTATTATGAAATGGGTTCTTGCAGTTTTTGGTAAGGCCGGCTCGCCGTTCATCGCGGACGAAGTCGACAAGTACGTGAAGCGCTTGCGTGGGGGAGTCTACCCGCTCGAAGTCGTGGAACTCAAGGAATCGAAAATCGACGACCGCATGCAGGCCCTCGCTCAGGAAGCGACACTTTTTGACAAGAAATTCCCGAAGTCGGAATACCGCCGCGTCATCCTCTCCGAAGAGGGCAAGCTCATGGATACGGTGAAACTTTCGGATACGCTTCGCGATCGTTTCCCGGGAAATATCGTGTTCCTCATCGGCTCGGCCTACGGAATTGATGAAAACTTGAAAAAGACGGCGGATTTGCTGCTTTCGCTCTCGCCGCTGACCTTTACGCACGACCATGCCCGCGTGCTTTTTGCCGAACAGCTCTACCGCGTGCAGATGGTGATGCAGAACCATCCGTACCATCACCGGTAAAAAATTTATGGGAGGAACGATGAAGTGTAAATTTGGAATAAGATGCGCGTTTGCCGTCCTTGCGGCTTTCCTGCTTTATGCTTGCGGTTCCTCGGGAACGGAGCCTGATTTCAAGGAGAGGCCGGGTTCGAGCAGCTCCATCGAGGACGAAGAGATTAGCAGCAGTAGTTCGGCTGTAAAGAGTAGCAGCAGCTCGGCTGTAAAGAGCAGTTCCAGTTTGCAATTGACTCAGGTGCATACGGAATATAAGTACGATCCCGAAAAAGTCAAGCACGGCACGTTTGAGGATCCGCGCGATGGCGAGGTCTACAAGACGATAACTGTAGAAGGTACCACCTGGTTGGCCGAGAACCTGAGGTTTGAACCTGATACGGGCAGCTACTGTCATCGGAATGCGGACACCTGTGCCATTCTGGGGCGCTACTATTCCTGGGGGGCCGCCCAGAAGGCTTGCCCGGAAGGGTGGCGCCTGCCGCATCGTCGTTCTGGTGATGAATTTAGGGAATTGTTGGAAAAGCTGTCATGGACATTCCCGTGGGGCATTCTGGAAACGGTATGTAATACCGAGGATTTTGCGGCGGGGGATAATGTCGGAAAGGATGTGTATGGATTCAATATTCTGGCAGCTGGATCTTATGATACAAAAAATGATTCAGTCTATTTCCCGGAAAGTTATTATGTGGACTATTGGACATCTGATAGTATATGGACCGTGGGCTTTCCTATAGCTTCTTTTTACTTTGTTGAAGATTATTATAAAGGATCTAACGAACTAGTCATATTTACAACAGCGAATCCTGTCAGGTGCTTGAGGGAGGAAAAATGAGAAGAATTCTATTTGTGGTGACTCTTGTCATTGTCGGTGCCCTTGCATCATGCGACTCGGAATCGGAACCTATAGCGGCAAGGGATGACGGGTCTGATTCAAGCTCGAGCCTTGTTTCAAGTTCAAGCCTGAGTTCCAGCTCAAGCCTGAGTTCCAGCTCACGTTCCAGTTCTTCCTATTCAAGTTATGAACCTTCCGTCTACGACTCGAAAAAGCAGACGTTGACAGATGGGCGCGATGGCCAGGTCTATAGGACCGTGGTTGTCGGGGGCCAGGTCTGGATGGCCGAAAACCTGAATTACGATTATTATTCTAAATCGGGTCTAAGCTTCTGCTATGGGAATGATTCCAGCAATTGCTCAAAATATGGGCGGCTCTATACTGGGGCGGCTGCCGTGGACTCGGCAGGGATTTTTTCGCGGGATGTTTCGTCATGTGGTGGGAAGAATTGTTCGTGGAATGCGGAAGAAATTAGGGGAATCTGCCCGGATGGGTGGCATGTGCCAACTGCAATAGAATGGAATGTTCTGATGTATAAAGCGGGAACAATGGGAGGAATCCGCGAAGTTTTGATAGATAAGGAAAGCTGGCTGAAACAAGGGGGAAGAGATGATTTGGGCTTTTCTATGATGGCTACGGGGAGGCGGGCTGGTGAAGGCGGAATTTTTAATTATGAAGGTCATTCGACGTGCTTTTGGCTTTCTAAAATGGAACAAAGAAGTTATGTGCGTTTTGTGTACTCAGACACGGTTGTTCTTAATGGAGAAATGGAGTTCTTGAATGAAAAATGGTATGATCCACCCATTGCCTGCCCCCTTCGATGCCTGAAGAATGGTTCGGAGGTGGGCGTTCCTGAACCTGAACACGAATTTGTTTATGGCTCTGTCGAAGATTCTAGGGATGGCCGTGTCTACAAGACTATAGAAATTGGAGACCAGGTGTGGATGGCGGAAAATTTGAAATTGGATGTGCCGGCGGAATATGATTCTCTGACATCTTGCCCGGGAAATGATCCGGAAAAATGCGAAAGCATAGGTCGTCTGTATTCTTGGACTGCGGCGATTGATTCTGCTCAGGTCTATTCAGATGGAGGTAAAGGCTGTGGATACGGTAGATATTGTATCCCGCCTGCTGAAGTGTTGGGGCTATGTCCAGAAGGATTCCACCTTCCCAGTCGAGACGATGTTGCCAAGTTAATGAAAAGTGTCGGGGGAGATGAGATCGGAGCGGCGAATTTGAAAAGCCGTAGTGGATGGCCTTATGGAGATCTTGCCTATGATTTGTATGGATTTAATAGTATACCTGTTGATTCTACAGCGGCTTATTGGATTGCTGATCCTAATTCTGCAGATATGATATTTGCCCTTTATGGTAAAGGGCATGCTTATAGTTTGTGGCTTGATTTCGGAAAGACGAAACTGTATATAACATCCAACTTGCAAAATAAAAATTATTTTATTCGTTGCCTTAAATCGACAATGTCGGATGGCGATTACTCGAAGATGTATATCAAGGACGAAAGTGCCTACGATGAGGATTCGAACACGCTGACGGATTTCCGTGACAATAAGATCTATAGGACGGTGAATGTCGAAGGGCGCGTATGGATGGCGGAAAACCTGAACTTTATTTATAACTGGGACAGGGCCGTAAGCCATTGCAATTTTAATAAATATAAATGGAACGAATGTACGGAATATGGCCGCTTCTATAGCTGGAGCGCTGCTTTCGATTCGCTCGGTATCTTTTCGGATGATGCGGAGAAATACGTGCGTGGAACATGCCCGCGCGGATGGCACTTGCCCTCTGAGACCGAATGGGAAGAGCTGTTCGCCGCTGCTGGCGGGGAAGATGGAGCAGCCCTGAATTTGATGAACCGTAATTATTGGGGAAATTATGTAGGGAAGGATTCCTTGGGCTTTACTGCTTTGCCTGGAGGCTACCTTACTTCAGTATATGGTAGCCCTACGAATGAGAAGGCCTATTTCTGGGAATCAACGAAAAAGGTCGCTTATATTGATGGAGTCAAGGTTGGCATAGAAACAAGAACTTCAGAAAGTGAGTATTCCATCCGCTGCGTGATGGATTCGGAATAAAATGGATTTGGCAACTTTTTTCTATATTTGCGCGCGTAAAAAACGGGATTCTTTATGAACGCAGAAATCGAGAAACGCCGCACTTTCGCCATCGTAAGCCACCCGGACGCGGGTAAGACGACCATCACCGAAAAGTTCCTGTGGTACGGGAACGTCATCCGCGAGGCGGGCCATGTTCGCGCCAAGGCAAACCGCAGCTACACGGTGAGTGACTGGATGAAGATAGAACAGCAGCGTGGTATTTCGGTTTCGAGTTCCGTGTTGAACTTCCCGTTCGAAGGCTGCATGTTCAACCTCGTCGATACCCCGGGGCACCAGGACTTCTGTGAAGACACCTACCGTGCCCTGACTGCCGTGGATGCCGCCCTCGTGCTTATCGACAGCGTGAACGGCGTGGAAAAGCAGACCATCAAGCTCATGGACGTGTGCCGCATGCGCCACACCCCGATCATCACGTTCATCAACAAGATGGACCTCGATGGTCGCCACGTTTTTGACCTGCTCGATCAGATTGAAAATATTCTGCACATCAAGACGGCCCCGTTCACCCTCCCGATTGGCGTGGGTAAGCTTTTCAAGGGCGTCTACTCCATCGCCGAGAACACGTTCCACACTTTCAACAAGGAAGAAGGCCACCAGGAAATCATCCAGATGGAAGGCCCGGACGATCCGCGCCTCGTGGAAATGTGCGGCGAGAACTGGGTGAACCAGTTCAAGGAAGAATACGAGATGGTTACCGGCGGTATGGACCCGTTCGACCACGAGAAGTTCCTGAAGGGCGAGATGTGCCCCGTGTTCTTCGGTTCTGCGGTGAACAACTTCGGCGTGCGCCAGCTGTTGAACGCTTTCGCGAAGCTCGCGCCGCCCCCGATGGTGCGCGAGACTGACAAGCGCCCGGTGAGCCCCGACGAAGACGCCTTCAGCGCGTTCGTCTTCAAGATCCAGGCCAACATGGACCCCAAGCACCGCGACCGTACGGCATTCCTGCGCATCTGCTCGGGTAGCTTTACCCGCGGTGAGAAGGTCTATCACGTTCGTACGGGCCGTGACATCCGCCTCGCCGCCCCGACGGCGTTCCTTGCGAAGGATAAGGAAGTCATCGACCACGCCTGGGCCGGCGACATCGTGGGTATCAACGACCCGGGCCTCTTCCGCATCGGCGACACACTGACCGACGGCGAAAAGATGAACTTCACCGGCATCCCGGACTTCGCTCCGGAACACTTCGCCCGCGTTACTTTGTTGAACCCGCTTAAGAGCAAGCAGATGGCGAAGGGCCTCGCCGAACTGAGCGAAGAAGGCGCAACTCAGTTGTACGAACCGCTCAAGTCCGCAATTCCGGTTATCGGTGTGGTGGGCCGTTGGGTCTCCGGCCCCGAGAAGGATGTCGCGAAGTTCGCCGACGAATATGCGATGGACTGCATGATGGACAAGGAACGTAACCTCGTGTGCCTCTTCCCGAACGAATACCGTCTGAACCTCGCCATCAAGAACTATGAGAACCTGACGTTTGCAGAAACTTCGCAGGGTTAGCGATTTGTTGTAAATTTTCATTTACCGGAAAACGGCGCTGTTTATTTACAGCGTCGTTTTTAATATCCGTTGACCATTGGTGGCTTTTTATATATTTCCTCCCATGTAGGGCAGGCTTCCGCCTGCTGTGAATTTTTAACATCAAAAGGAACAACATGAAACGTATCTCTATCGTCGCTATGGCAATTCTTACCGCCAGTCTCGTCGCCTGCAATCAGGCCGCCGCTGGTGGTTCATTCAACCAGCAGGCCCGCCTCGACTCCCTTGAAAAGGATTTCAACGTCCTCAAGGAAGAATTTGAGGTCATCAAGTATGCTCTCGACAAGCGCGGCATCTCCGTCGAACAGGCCCGTGCCGAAATGGAAGCCGACAACAAGGTCTGGGACATCCCCGACGAAGACAGCCCGGTTTTCGGCAACACCAAGAACCCGAAGCTCACCATTGTTGAATTCACCGAATTCCAGTGCCCGTACTGCTCTCGCATTGCTCCGACCATGAAGGAACTCAATGCGAAGTACCCGGACAAGATCAAGTTCGTCTACAAGCACTTCCCGCTCAGCTTCCACGCCAACGCCAAGGCTGCCGCTGCCGCCTCTGTCGCTGCTCAGAAGCAGGGCAAGTTCTGGGAATTCCGTTACGCTCTCGCTCCGCATAGCCGTGAACTCTCCGACTCCATCTACGTTGCCGTCGCTACCGAAATCGGCCTCGACATCGAAAAGTTCAAGAAGGACATGGTTCTCGACTCCGCCATGGAAGCTCGCATCGACAAGGACTTCCAGTTGGGCGTGAAGGTCGGCGTGCAGGGCACCCCGAACTTCTACATCAACGGCAAGCGCCAGGACCGCTTCTCTCCGGACCTGGTCGAAAAGCTCCTCAAGGAAGCCAAGTAGTGTTTTCAAGCGTGCACGCAATTTTAGCGGGCACGCTTTCGAATTTTGCGTTAAAAGTTTAATTTCAAGAGAAACAATCACAAAACAAGGAAACGACATATGATCAAGCAAACATTGAAAGTTGCGTCCGTCATCCTCCTGGGTGTCAGCGTGGCTGCAATGGCTCAGCCGAAGAAGCCGAAGACTGTCGTCTATAAGTTCTTCGACGAGCAGTATCGTCCGGGTGGTTTCGACTACTCCTACGGCGGCACAAGCAAGGGCGTGACCATCACGAAGGATGGCGGTTACAAGTCCAAGGCCGCTTTGAACATCAAGCTGGACCCGAAGGAATACTCCGGTGCATCCATCTGCTTGTACAACGAGTTCTTCGACCTGAACAAGTACATGCTTGATTCCAAGGTCGAATTTATGATCAAGGGCAAGCACGGCGGCGAAGCCGTGAAGGTCGGCCTCCTCGACGAAGAAGTCAGCGATGGCAAGAAGACCCAGGTCGTGCTCCCGATGAACAAGTACATTGAGGGCGGTGCCGTCACGACGGATTGGAAGAAGGTTTCCATTCCTCTCGTCGACTTCCCGGACCGTGGCCTCTACTGGGACAACACCCGCAAGTCCGAATTCCCGTCCCGTATCGACTGGGACAAGATTGCTGAAATCCGCTTCTCCATCGACAAGAGCGGCGCCAGCGAATTCGAAGTCTGGGTGGACAACATCGAAATCGTGAAGGGCAACAAGAAGGCTGCCCCGAAGAAGCAGATTGTCTACTGGGATGAAAACAACGACGTCATCGACGGCCCGAAGAACCCCGAAAAGCTCGACGGCAAGGTCAAGCCGGTGGCTAACGGTACGTTCTACTCCGACGGCCTCAAGGGCTTCAGCTACAGCTACGGTGGTCTTTCCGCCCAGCGCGAAGCTCAGTCCAAGACCCCGGGCAACAAGAACGTGCTCGCCCTCTACATCGACAACAACGACTGGTCCGGCGTGACCTACTCGCTCGGTGAAGGCAAGTACATCGACCTTTCCAAGGTCCGCAACAAGGGCGGTCTCTACTTCTGGATCAAGGGTAAGCTCGGCGGCGAAAAGGTGTACGTCGGTATCCTCGACAACCAGGGCAACGACATCAAGAGCCAGACCAAGGTCAGCCTGAACGACTGGATTGCTGGCGCCAAGGTCGGCACGGATTGGAAGCTCGTGAAGATTCCTCTGAAGAAGTTCGTCGACAAGGGTAAGGCTTGGGATGCTAACAAGCAGGCCGAAGTCGCCAAGGACGTGCAGTGGAACAAGATTCAGGAAATCCGCTTCTCCGTGGGCAAGGGTGAAAACCAGGGCGAACCGGGCAAGCCGGCTCCTGTGACCATCTTCGTCGACCAGATTACCTTCACCGAAACCATCGACTGGGTTGACCCGGATATCAAGTGGGACAACTGGAAGTCCAAGGCTCCGGACCTGGTCATCTCCGACTTCGAAGGCAAGTTCGCCAAGGACAAGTGGGAACCGTCTTTCGGTCCGAAGTCCAAGGCCGAAATCGAAATGCCGTACAAGAGCTCCAAGCTCGATGGCAACTCTCTCTTTATCAAGCACTTCGAAATGTCTGACTGGGTGGACTTCGTTCTTGACTTCACCAAGAACACCGCCGCTCACGACGCCAAGCTCCGCGACTGGACCAACCACTGGGGCATTATGTTCGACGTCTACTCTGAACGTGCATGGCAGTCCATCACGGTCCAGGTCGGTGACGCCGGCAACGAGCTCTTCGTGTCCAACACCGGTGTGCCTCGCGGCCGTACCACTGTGATTGTTCCGTTCCGCACCTTCAGCAAGTTCCCGTACTACCAGCCGCCTAACGCGAAGGAAAACGGCGTGTTCGACCTGAAGAACGTCGTGTCCATCGACTTCAAACCGGGTGGAGAAGGTTCTAACGGCTCCTTCGAAATCGACAACATCAAGCTCACCAACCAGCGCGAAGTCAAGGCTGCCGCTCGTCCGGCTGTCGTGAAGGTCGACGTGAAGGGTACCAGCGAAGTGATCAACCCGAACATCTCGGGCGGCCTCTTCGGTATCAACGCTGCCCTCTGGGATGGCGACATGCTTGACAATCCGAAGTTCAAGGTTCAGACCCGCGACTTCGTGAAGCGCATCAACCACGGCATCATCCGTTACCCGGGTGGTCTCCGTGCCGATGACGACCACTGGAAGGAAATCCTCGACAACCACGACTGGATGGTCGATACCGACGAATTCCTCGAATGGCTGAAGAAGACCGG
>CACXXH010000012.1 GCA_902771595.1 Fibrobacter succinogenes
ATGTTGTATGAAATTTTATGTAAATTTATATTGGAAGAGTTTGAACATAGGAGAACCTCTTATGAAGATGAACCTGCTCAAGTCTGAAAAACTGCTTGCTGTCGCGATGGCTGTGTTCGCATGCGTATGCATGTGGGGGTGTACTAGGGATCGGGTTAGCTGGAATGAGGGCTTTTTGGGAGCGCAAGTTGTCGGCTTTGTTGATGATTCTCTGGTTATGATAGGGAGTCATCAGCAACGTACAGAGTCTCATGAGGGACTCTTTGAACCTTATTGGGATGTCATTGAGTCTGGACATGAACGTTTATGTGTTTACAACTATCGGGTTCAGGAGGATGGACCCAGATGGTGCGATACCCTTGATGAATATAACATGACAAATGCTTTCCGTGGACAGATGACGGATTCCATTGTTTGGGGTGGCGATATGCCGAATTCTATCAGACTGTGGAAGGTGGGAGAAACCCAGCATCAAATCAAGCTGAAAACGTCAAGGGAAAATTGTTCCGATGAATTTAGAGTCGTTTCAGTAAAGCAGTGGCTTGACGGAAAGTTTATTGCGCGCGGGGAGGAGTCTCTGACGGCTGAAAGCGATAGTTGCCAGTATGCTGTGCTGGATACGGTTGCGAGAACGCTGACCTACAAGCGCCTGGACAAAGATTTGGAATGGATTAAGACATGTAACGATATACGGGCTTGGGGGGATGATGTGTATTGTTTGGCTTTATGGAAAGAACCTGTGAATCTCTATTTGTTGAAAGATAACGAATATCTAGACTCTCTTGTGTATGGAGATTCTTATAAATGGAATAAATACACAAAGATTGGATTTGCTGGAAGTGTGTTAAATTTGGGTGGAAACATAGGACGTTATAAAAATGGTCGTATAGAAATTTTCTCAAGCGCAGATTTGACAGGTCTAATGTTTCGAAATGTAGGTGGGTCTTTAATAACGTATTAGGCGAATATGAAAAATTCATTTGTTTTTGTGATGGCTTTTGCCATCGGTTGTTGGTCAACTCCCAGGCCAATGGAATCTGTTGAAAATTATAATGTACTTTTGTTGCATGGTGCCTATGGTGAGGAAACAGGATGGAAAAATCGAACTCAGGAAGAAAGAATTGCAGAAGCGTATTATGCGACTGAGCCTTTAGATAGTGGCGCAGCCTTAGGTCGCTATTATGAAAAGCCTGATGATGATCATCGTTTGTTGCGCTGGCTTACGACGACGGTATTTGAAGAACCTGAAATGGATTCGGTCAATGCGCACCCCAAATATTCCTATGTCTACCAGTGGCGTTCTTTCTCCAATCCAGCGAATAGTTCTCATAATAACGCATTTGAACTTGGAGACAGAACATGGTCTAAACCAAACACTATATATAAGCATCGTCGTGCATTGATGGAAGAAGCACAGGAGGTAAAAGCGAAATTTCTTAATCCTCTTAAGCCTAGTGAAAACAAATATGGCCAAGCCGCTCTCGAAATCATTCGCAAAGACCCCGACCGCTATCGCCAACTTGCTTCGCGTTACATCCTTATCGGCCACTCCATGGGCGGTATTGTCTCTCGTGAGTACGTGCAGGGCGATTTCTACAACGGCGATGTAGATAAGATTATCACGCTTGATAGTCCTCACAGAGGTACAGGGGCGTTGAATATGCAGCTCGCAAAAGATGTAACGGAGGATTTTTGGGGTGGTGTGAAAAATAACATTATGTCATCGATCCCCAATATTCTTACGACAAGTAGTTTTTTGCCTTTAATCCTCAGCATGGATGTTGTTTCCGTTGTTACAGGAATTATTAAAATCGTCGGCCATTTAGCCATAGATGAAATTGGAGATATTGTGGCGACGCTTGCTGCTCCTGAGAAATATTACAAGAATGATTCACTTGTGCATTATGTTGATCCGAATCAAAGAGGGTATCAAACCATCGATTCTCTCAACAGATTGAGTTATGTTGCAGACTCTCTCCCAATGTTCAGAATTTTGGCTAGTCAACACGGCATGACATTTACCGATCCGAACAATATTGATTATGGCTTTGTGCAAAATTTTCATACCCTTGTGGATGACAATTATAAATTTATTATTTTAAATGTTGAAAGACAGCTTAACGGAACGGCAGATTTTTCTGCAAGATATGTCAATGTGGCTACCTCTGCTGTAATGGGTCTTGCTGGCATCCCTGTTTTGACAACAGGCAGCAACATTGTGCCTGCGGCTTCAAGCGAAGGGTGGAAAGTTCATGTTCTGAATGATGAAAACGTGGATATTAAGAGAGCGTATTTTAATGCTGCACCCAATGCGAGCGAAACGTTAGATGTATTCGCCACAACTCTTGATGTTTTGACAAACGGAATTATTGCCGTGGATCAAACCCTTGATTTCCTTTTTCCAGAAGCAGCTAAAGTATTGAAAATAGCCATGGCGTTGGAAGGAGCGGTTCCTTTACTCAATCATTTTGAAACTGTATTATCGGCTGGAGTTAAAGACCTGACAATTTCCCACACCATTCCGTTATATAAAGAAAGCCTCGATACATTGCTAGCCGAAAGAAATTCTTTCTCCCCGAGGGTGTCGGACACGTCCTCGTACACCCCCTACCTTATGGAAGATTTTCTCTACGAGCGCCCGTTCGTAAACCTTGCGTTGAACGATATCCGTACATTGGGAACGCTTTCCTCATTGAGTCCGGATTCTATCGAAAAGTCGACTTTGAACCGCAATTGCTATTATATTGGTTCGAAATCCGGTAAGACGTGTGCCATCGGCTTGTTCAGTCGTAAAGACACTTTGAATTCTTTCCAGCAGGAACAGAACCTTTCTGCCTTGACTCCGCTCCTTTTCAAGTCGGAATCAGACTGGTCCAAGATGGGCGTGAAGGTAGACCGCTGGGAGATGGTGGACGGGCTTAAGCCGAACGGCGATCTTGCAGAAAAATCAGTCCCTATCCGCCATGTGGAGCGGTATGTAGTTCCCGATAATATCGTAGTTCAAAATTATATTGAAAAGTATTCGTTTGTCGTAGACGACCTGATGCCGCACCGCCTGCGCGAAATCTATATGAACTTCAATTTCCAGCGGGAACTCGTCTGGGAATGCAATATAGAGATTGACCCTACGGAAAACAATGCCTGCAAGGTATACAAGAGGAGAGTCGGGGAGGCATGGCCGACAGAGCCGCTGATGACAGTGCCGCATCCCGTGCTGAAAAATGGGCGGTTCGACTTTAATGCAAGGGATTATTTTGGCGATGACCATTCCGCTATACAGAAGGGGAACCAGAATACAGTCACCATATCTCTCATAAACAAGATAGGGCTTTCGAATACGCAGCGCTTCAGCTATCTATATAAGTCGGCCAGGAATCTTTTTGAACCCAGTTGGCCTTTGCGTGATATTGTCGTGAACAAGATAGACGGGTTCTCTGGAACGGCAAGTTCCCTGGATTATCACGGTTTTAGCATCGTGAGTGCGAAGGATTCCATTTTCCGTTGCCTGGATGCCGATTGCCGTTCAACGGGTTCTGTCGCCTCGAGGCGTGCGATGGCCATGTCGTCAACGACGGAGAGCAAGCATTTTGCCTCGGGCCAGGCGGTGAACAAGCCGGCTGAAGGTTCGTTCTTTTGGGTTTTCAATGCGACAAGCGACAACAACGGCTCGCTCGATAGCAGCGATATGAATCTGGTGCCTTTTGTAGTGGATACGACGGCCCCGAAATTCTCCTTGCGGACGGATAGCTATTGCGTAAATCCGGACAGTTCCGTATTTTTGGTCCGCGTAAAAGTAAACGACGACTCCTCTGCGGGTACAGGGATGCGCGGCTCGGCCGATATTCGTGCCATGCACTGGACGCTGGAACGGAAAAACGGGGGCGTCTTTAACAAGGTTGCGGATTTGCCCTACCTTTACGACGTCGCTTCGAATGATTTTGCCGTAGATTGGGCGGGTGTCGACAAGAAATCCCTGAGGGATGGCCTTTACCGTGTAAAGGCAACTGCGATAGATTACGCCCTGCCGAACATGGCGGCCTATGTCGCTGTGAACAACCTTTCCGAAAAGATTGTCGGCAAGACTGCAAGCGAGGCGGATTGGGACAATGTCATTCTCCACCATAAACTGAACGTGGGGCGCGATTCTGTGGAATTCCGCGTGGACAGGGTGGCGCCGACCTTGCCCAGGATTGAACTCCGCGCATTGCCGGCAGAGCCGGGAAAAAATTCCAAGTACGCCTCCTTGCCGAAGCTTGCGCGTTCGGGGAACCAGTACGCTTATGTTTCCAAGGATAGCCTCTTGAACATATCGTATACTGTCCGCGAAGAACTGAATGGCCGCAGTGGCACGCCAGTCCTTGTCAGTTGGAACTTCAGGCATGTTCCCGACAGCAATGCGGTTGTACGCGCGATGGATTCTTTATGGATGGGCGGGGATACGGCCTCGGGAACGTGGGCCGAAGAGGCGGGGCTCTTGCTGGAAGACGGAGAGTATCGCATATTTGCCGTCGCCCGCGATGAAGCCAAGAACATATCGTCTCCGATTGAGGTGTCGAAGAAGCTGCGTGTTGACCGCACTGCTCCGCGGGTGGAAAATGTCGTGAGCACGCTTCCGGTGTATGATAAGTCGTCGAACAAGGCGTTCGAAGTTTCTGTCACTGTGTCCGAAAGCGGGGATGTCACCGCCAACCGTACCGGGATGAGGTGCAGCTACAGAGTGCTTGGCGGTCAGGCTGAAAATACGTGGCGTGCAATCTCCAGTTCCGCGCTGCATTCTGGGACGCGTACGTTTAATGTCGACAAGAATTTGATAGGGAATAATGACGGAAAGCGCTACCTTGAAGTGGCCTGCATCGACATGGCCGGGAATGTTGGCGTATCGACAAGCCTGTTCTATGTCGGCAAACGTTATCCGAATATCGTGTTCCCGACAGAAAGTGATTATTTGCAGATGCCGGTTATCCCGATTGTGGGTATTGCCCCGCCTGATTTTGGCGATGCCGAGAATACTGCCGTTTACCGCCTGAGGTATAGGGAAGAGAATTCGAATGTATGGCGGACAAGAAGGATTGAGACGGTTCATTCCAATCGTTCGAAGGATAATGCAAATATATCGAAAATTGCGCAGAGCAACGAGGGCGTGCTGGGGTATTTCTATCGCGATTCCATTTATGACAAGCGGTATGTTATAGAACTGGGTGTCAAGCCGTGTGATAACTGCCCTTGGCGTACGGATTCCGTTCGCGTGACCCTGGGTAGAATTGTTGCCGATAGCCTAAGGCCTACCGTGGCGTTTAATATGTCAAAAGCATCCATGGTTGTCGGGACGGAATCTGTAGATATGTCGCTCCGTTTGACAGGGAACGCCTCGGGGACGTACATGTTGCGCGTCTATGCGGAAGATACGAACGGTGTCGGTATTTTTGATAAGTCGGTTGAGCGTGCATGGGCGAATCCGTATTACGGTGCGCCATACGATTTGACTGCTGGCCTGGTCTACGATACAACGAAGCCCCCTGCGGGAGTGTGGTTCTACCAGGATGACAGCCAGTATCATTTGAGGTGGTCGGGCTTGCCTGATTCTTCTGAATTGCGGGTGTTCTTCCTTGGTTCTGCTTTCGGCAAAACGTGTTCGGCATTGCAGGGAGGGGTTAGTGTAAACCTCGACAAGGGATGCCGCGTTGAAGCGCAGAATCATAATTCCTTTGAGATGGCCAGTGAATACCTGAACGACTATCCGATGATGGTCCCGCCTCCGTTTACCGATAGTGTCATGATCCTTTCGGGAGATTCGGGGCATGTCGTGATGGATGCGAAAGGCGCATTCAGGGTAGCCGGAAACCATATTGATCCCTTGGCTGGGCATAATATTCCGGTGTATTTTGGTTCTAGCGAAAAGGCTGGCCTGCCTATTATGGGGCAAACTGTTGGTGCGGATGACGTAAATGTGCTGCAGATGGGGTGGAGCGTACATCCGAATGAATTCGGTTTGTCGTTCACCTGGGATGGTTACATGGATTCAAAGTCTCTCCCGGCGGAAGGAACGGTGAAGGTTTATGCCGAGGTGACTAGCGTTGACGGAGAAAATGCATTTGCGGATGTGCAAACGAAGAACTTGCGCGTGAGTACGGGCTCGTTGCAGGTTGTTCTGGATACCCTGCTTCCTGCATTCCCGTTGATAGACAAGATAGGTTCTACGGAGATACGGCATTCCGTAAAAATACCGTATGGCATCTTGAATAAGGATGCGCGCGTGACCATTGAAATTAGGGATTCCTCGGACGCTCATGTCGCGACTCTGCTAAAGGACGAACTTGTCAAGGCGCATTCGGGTGTGCGCGCCCATTCGGTAATCTGGAATGGCATGGACGACAAGAATAAAATTTCAGTTGACCCTGGTAAATATACCGTTGTGATTACCGCGCTACCGGATGGCGTTTCTGATACAACTCAAAGGGTGGAGGCTCGTGCAAGCCTGCCGGTAGTTCCCGGCGGGACGATGGTCGATGTGACTCCGGGAGACAGATCGCATACGGATTCTGTAAGTATATATGTTTCCGAGGCTGTGATTGATTCGAGCTCGGGGCGCAAAATAAACAGGTATGAACCTATTGCAGATTTTTTTGTGGAGGCGGAACTGAAAGGCAAGTACCTCCCCGAGAATGTCCGCAATGCCGAACTGGTTACCGAGTTTGGCGGAAAGCAGCATCCGTTGCGCTTTACGCCGGAACGTTTTAGCCTCGGCATCAAGAGGCAAAGGGAAAGCCTGAAACTGGTTGCCGTTTACTGGATAGATAGATGGATTCAATCGTGTACAGATGTTTGGGAAAAACCGACTGGTACTAAAAATGAGTCGCTTGTCAATGCCCAGGATTTCAATTTCAATGCGCATCACTTGCAGGATACTATAAGCATCGATTATGACGCGGCGGGAACATTCGGCTATTTGGGGATGCTGGATTTGGAAGATATCGATAAACAAACAGGATTCCACATGTTTGTTATTACTTGGAAGGATTGGGTGCAGTGGAAGCAGAATAATAACGGTTTGAAGCTTGATACTGCGGTCTTCCTGAAAATGAAGGAAGATTTAAGGGAAAATATCTTATGGGACTTCTCTAAAGCGGGTGTTGATGAAGTTGTTATCCCGCCTCCCGGCTTGGGTGGGTACATACCTTTGTTCCCGAAAAATTTGGAATCTTGCGGACCGGGTGGTAACCCCTTTATAGTGGAACTTGTCGGAAATTCCAACAATAATTTTTATGATAACAACGAAAAGATAAAACCGGAGGAGTGTGATAACGAACGCTACAGGAAACTGAAATTCGACATTGTTCTGTCGATTCCTCCGGTTTACTGGAATGCTGACGTCGATTGTGACAACCTTGTCAATCGTACGCTTCACTTTGATTCAGAAAACTCCGCTCTTTATGGAACATCCGATGGATATTTCCATATGCTTGCGAATAAAAAAGCGGGCGTCTCTAGGGCGAAAAATTTATTTGATGGTTCGCATTGGCAGCTTTATCCGGCCTATGGGCATTTGACTCCATTTGAGACGCAGCATTTGCCATTCTTTAGTGCCGATGAGCTTTATGACGAATCTAATCCATTCCTTTTTGCGGACGAGTTTGCGGGTTATACTCAAAGATCGCGCTTTACATTGAAGTTCTATAACGATCCCAGCGATACCCTTTACCAAAGTCGCCATTTTGTTGCCCACATGTTCGCTCCGCAGGCGGGTTATCCGCGAAGCATCACGAATGACGGAAGCGTCCTGGAAACCGATTTCATGGATGCCGGCGAGATAGATTTCTATGTTGGTATGAACAAGACTTACGGAGCGGTCGCTGCAGAATGTGGAGATAGCGCTAAAACCGTGAATTATCCCGCTAAAGGTGCAAAGCCGAAAAATCAGGAAAACGGGAAATATTACCTCCTTGGTTCCAGAATACATCATTACTATAATGACTATAGCGATAGTGCGTGGCTGAACCTGTTTACCTTGAGAGGAGATACTGCGAGCTATTTCAAGAATCTTTCCAATTCAAGCCCGTCTTCGGAAAATCTATACAAAATCTCAAATTCCCCGTTTGATCCGGATTCGTTGAATCTGTTGCATCTTGATTCAGCCAAGTTTGCGACAGGCGGCTCTTATGTCAGGCGCTTGTCTACGGACGTGTTCCTGGATCCCGATTCCTATGACGCGAGTTCAAAACAGTTTAGCGTCGACGTTTCTTTGCCGGTCCCGCTAAGTGGCGGTATTGAGGCGACAGATACAACATACCTTAAGGTCGCTGGTTCCCCGACTGTGCAGACGTATTTCATAAAAGATAAGCTCTATATAGATGCTGCCAATTGGACGCAGTCTGTCCGCTATCGTCGTTCCTTGGATCCTTTATTCCAATTGCCGGAACGTTCCAAAACTAAGGAACTGAAGCTGAATCGCCTGTATCGGTACCAGGACGGCATGACGAGTACGGCGTTGTCCGATCTCAGTCTGTATTTTGGCGAGGCGACTTCAGAGGAATGGACGCGAAACAGGTGGATTAAGGATGTCGAAATCGTTTCGCCGAAGTTGATGCATTTGGACGATTCTGAACATTCCCATCTATATGCGGTCGGGAATGCGGGCAACTCGTCGAGCCTGAATATCCAATACAAAAATGAAATCAGCGAAAAGCAGCCCTTGGAGTTGGTGGAATTGCGTGCGAATTTGGGGCCTGGCAAATACCGCCTTCTGTATCTGAATGATTCGGTGTACTATCCGATTGGCGATGAACTGATTGAAATCCAAACAGCGGGCGATTACAGACTTGCTTGGTTCAATGTGAATATGCTTCAGGGGAATACCCAGTTCCTTTTGACGTGGGGTGGTGATTCGACTGGTCAAGGTGGTTATTGCAGCCGTTATAATTTGGTGATTGGAAAACATGTAAAGAATACCAATCTGGGTACGGTTTCGTCCCTGTTCGGGGAACTTTCTGTTACTTTCCCCGCGGGCTCGCTTGACACCAGCGATGACTTCACGGTTCGCACCATTGATGCTGGTAAATACGATTTCAGCGTGTACAACGATTTGCCCATAACGGGGCCAATCATGGAAGTTCTGCCGTCAAAGGAGTTCAAAAATCCAGATGCTTTGCCACGCGTTCAAATAAAGATATCCAAGTCCGAAATGCAAGATATGAAGGTTACGCCGAGTACACTGAAATTGTACAAGGTCGACATTAAGAATAAGAGGTTTGTCCCGTTGGACAATGTCTTGTACGGTTATCTGGATGCGGATGGAAATGCCGCGGTCGCCAATGGATTCGATATGGCGAAATGCGAAACATGGAATAATCCCGATTGTTATCCAGGTGCAGATAGTCTCTGGGAATACATCTTGATTTCTGGCGTGACAAGGACGTTCTCGATTTTCGCCGCGATAGATTCAAGACTGGTCGAAAACTTTGATTTTAAGCTGGAAATCTTGCCTGCCGTTGCCACTACGCCGGAACGGGATATCCGAGTAAACGGCTTGACAAAATTTGATTTATATGTGGATAATGATTCTTTGTGGAAAGACAGTGGCGATGTGACTCCGGTAAAGCCGTTGCCGTACACCCTGGATGCCGACGGAATCGCCCATGTGCAGCTTCCGAGACGCGGAACGGTGATAGATACGAACTATGTATTTGTCGTTGCTAGGAATGATTCCGCTGAATTGCCCCTGGCTCCTGATGTAGCCCGCGCATTGACGGTCCCTACTGAATTTGCGTGTTCTGTTCCGTCTGATTCCGTATGGCTTGGCCTTGATAACGGCTACATGGCGTATGGAGCGACTTGTAACCAGCCTGGGAATGGGACCCTCTCGCTATACTTGAACAATAAACTGGTGACAGAGATACATTCTGAAATTCCGGATACCATTATTTATGATGGTTCCAGGAAGATTGGAACGTCTGTCGTTGGAAAGATTGGCAATGGCGTGTATGAATCACGTTATTTGGGAATGTCTGTATTAGGAAACGAGATGCAGATGGCGGGCCCGAAGGTGTATACTGATTCTGCCCGTCCGGAAATTTCTCTCTGGAACGTTTCGGATTCTACGGATGTCCTGAATAGGATTTTTGTGGTCTCTGCGAAGGTTGAAGATTCCGAATCGGGAGTCGCCAAGGTGGAAATCCGACCGATGTTGGGCACTACCCCGCTTAAGGCTGTCTTGGCGCAGCCCGATTCGAACGGTATGGTCTCGGCCAATATCCGCGTAAGCCGTAAGCAACTGGCAAATTGCGTTGGGTGTAATTTTGCGATTACCATGCGGACGGAAGATTATGGCCATAACTATGTCGAGACAAGCTACGTATCTCGGCCCCTTTATCCTTATCCGCAATCTCTGGCATTGTGGTACCCGGCAAGGGAAGGCTTCGGATGGATTTCTCGCGAAATACTGGGAACACACCATGATTTGAACCTGGCAATGTACAAACCCTGGCTTAACGATGTCGGCCTGTATTTCTATCGGGACAGGGATAGGGCGGTTGGCAACGGGAATGTCTATATTGGAACTTCCAATTCGTATGCATTTGAAGCTCGTGTGAACTTCGGCTATCCTCAAGACAGTGAATGGCGTCGCGTTATGGGCTTTTCTGGTGCTGACCTTGATATGGAAATCCAAGTCAGGAATCGCGATTTGCGTCTAGTAGAACAGGGCCGTGGTTGGGTCGCAGAGAATGTGCTGCCTCAAGAAAAGGCGTGGAGCCATGTTGTTGTCTCTGTAGATGCTGACAATGTTAATTTCTATGTAGATGGAAATTTGGTGGCGACAAAAGTATCGGGTATTACTGCGAACCGCGAATTCAATGGAATATTCTCGATAGGTGAAAGTTCGACCATGGAAAATTTTGTCGGTCATATTGCGGATGTCCGTTTTTATCTGTCTGCCTTGAGCGACGAACAAGTGATGGAGTTGTCGAAGCCGGTTTCGGACGAGGGCGAAGAAGCTCAGTTGATAATCGTTAATGTGAATGACATGAATGTTGTAAGCGGGTTTGACCGCCAGTTTACCTGCTCGGTTGTCGGCAATAATTTCTACCGTTCGAGCCGTGAAGGCGCTACACTGAACATGTCGGTGGATGTTGCTCATGCTGGAAAATACAACCTTGTACTTTATGCCCGTTCCGCAAAATTGAATGGAGCCGAAGTAGAGTTCGGAGGCTCATCAAAACAGAAAGGGACGATACCCTTGGCTTCTGTATGGAAGGCTTATATGGTGCCCAATGTGGCTCTTGATATTGGCTCGGGATTGCAGAACTTCGAGTTGTCTGTACCTGCCGGAGTCGATATTGCAGGCTTGGCCCTGGCCACGGAAGATGTCCCTGCGCAGGATATTGCATGGAATGTGACGGATGATGACGGAATAACGCCGATGCAATCTGCCAAAGTCAAGACGTTTGTGCGTTATGAAGATTTTGCCAACATGGCGATGTTGCGCCCTCGTATTCGTATTGAGAATATATCCGGCGAAGTGATTAATGGATTCTCTGTACGATATTATTTCCGCGGAGAAGCACCTTCAATGTGTCGGACATCAGCGTTTTTCCCGCAAGATGGTTCTGCACTATCAGTTCATTCGGAAAGTAATAATACTGGATATGTTGAATGGAAATTCCCGGATGTCGTGATTCAGGAGAATGGATCGCCGTTTGCTGGTGCTGGTCCGCATTTTGGGTTGAATACCATTGGTTGGGATAACTGGTATTCAGACGATGATCCGTCTTTCGTCCCAAATGCAGCTCATAGCTTTGTCGAAGACAAGGGAATAATAGTTCTCGATAATGATAATAATCTGATAGGAGGCTCTTGTGCTGAGATGGAGGATGAAATCGAGGATTCTGGGAATAACGGCTGGATATTGACATATGGAATTAACTTTGGTACGCCTGCAAAAAAGACGTGGGTAAAGGATTAAAGCAAGGTAAGCATTATGAAAAGAATGGTTAGATTTGTGGGTCTTGGAATTTTGCTGGTGGCAACGCAGTCGTTCGCCTTGGATTTGAAGACTGTATTTGACAATCAGGCGAAATCGGCATTCCCGGATACATGCGAAATGCAAATTCGGACTACAATCACGCTCCCTAATCAAAAACCGCAGTCTGTCGACATGTCCGTGATTAATGCAGGCAATGATAAGTCTATGATGACAATTTATTCCCGTGCTTTCAGGATGAAGACCATTCAGAACGGAAATAGAATAAAGGTCATTGATTTGAAATCGGGAAAGACGCTTCCGTCTCAAAATGTAAAACAGCAAAATCCGGCTGACATAAATAAAAACATGGGTACTCCTGCCGATTATAAAAATCCGGTCAAGGAAGGAAATCTTTGGAAGATTGTTCCTAAGGACGAAACTAAACCGATTCTATACTATTCCGCGGCAAAGAAGCGCGTCGTAAAAATGACATCGCAATTTAACGGGGCGAATACCGAAAGTTCGTTTGAATACTGCGACAATTCGTGTACGCTTCCCGGTACACTCAAGAAGGTTGAAATAAACACTATTCTTGCCGATGGAAATACGACCAAGATAGTGATGGATATCATGGAAGCGGAAAGAAGAAGGGTTCTTCCGCCCAAGATGTTCGATATGGATTAGGGCCTTACCTGGCCAGGTGAAGCTTGCGGAGCACTTTGCCGAGGAGTTCGTTCAGGATGTCCTTCGCGTCTTTGCTGCCGAGGTAGCGCTGGATGATGAGCGTGAGCGTGAATAGCGCGATGCCGGCGGCGCAGGCGTAGATGACGAGCAGTACAAGGCTCGTGTTGCGGACGAACTCGCCGGAGACGCGGTCGAGGCCGATGGCGGCGAATATCATGATGCCGAAGGCGACGAGCGCGCGGCCCATGTTGAGGAGCGCGTCCTTCATGCCGTCGGTGCCGTTCTTCTTGGCCCACATGAATATCATGGAGAGCACCTGCAGTATGGCGCCCGTAGCGCCTACGATGGGCACGCTCTTGATGCCGAGTCCCACTTCGGGGGCGCCGAGCAAGATGTAGGCGGGGATGGTCGCGGCGAAGATGCCGGTGTTGAGGAGGGTGGGCACCCACATGCGCTCGCAGGCGTAGAAGCTGCGCACGAGAACCGCCTGCAGGCAGAGCCCGAGGCTTACGGGCAGGTACCAGCGGAGGATTTCGGAAATGGCTTCGGTGGTTTCGCGCTGGAATGCGCCGCGCTCGAACAATATGCGCACCGCCGGGAAGCTCAGGGCCCACACGGCGACCACTGCGGGAATCAATATGCAGAACATGCGCGAGAGGCTCTTCCAGATTTTGCGGTTGAGCTGCGGGAAGTCGCCTTCCTTGACGAGGCGCGCCATGTCGGGGTAGCTCGTGACGCTTACGGAGAACCCGAAGACCGCCACCAGCGTGTACATCACTCGGTAGGCGTAGTTGAGGCTCGAAATGCCGCCGGTGCCGAAGTTCGCGCCGAAGCTCCTGATGATGAATTCGAGCCCGAACATGGAGCCCACGCCGAGCGACATCGGGAGCATCATCTTGAAGTAGCGCACGATATCGGGATGGGTGGGCTGCACGATAAGCTCGTAGTGCACGCCGCCACGCCGGGCGCCGAGAATCTGGAGCGCGAAGAAGCCGACGAAGGCGCCCACCGGCACGCCCCAGGCGAAACCTTCGAGGCCGTAATCCGTGCCGGTGTACTTGCCGAGCGCGATACCCGCGATGCCGCCGAGCACGATGGCCACGTTGTAGATGAGGCCCGTGAGCGAGGGAATCAGGAACTGCTTGCGGGTGTGCTGCACGGCCACCAGGATGCTCCCCACGAAGATGAACACCTGGCCCGGCAAGATAATGCGGCCATAGTACGTGGCGCGCTCGATAAGTTCCGGCGTGGCGCCGTCTACGGTAAGCAACTGCAAGAGTTCCTGCATCCAGATGAATGCGGGAACCACGAGAATCAGGAGCGCGATGCCGAAGGTGTTCAGGACGTTGCTGAAGAATTTCCAGCCGCCCTTCTCGTCGCCTGCCACCTTGTAGCCCGTGAAAATCGGGATGAAGATGATGGAGAGGAATCCGGTACTCACCACATGGTTCAGGATGTCCGGAACCATGAAGGCGAGGTCGAGCGCGTTCTTTTCGAGAGAGACGCCCGCTGCGTGTGCGAGCAGCATTTCACGGAAAATTCCGAGAACGCGGCTCAGGAGCATGGATACGGCGACAATTATGGCGGCTTTGTTCATGACACCATAAGATAGAAAGTTATCGCGCGTACCGGGCTATGGTTACGGGATGTTGTTGGGCGTGATTCCGTATTCGCGTGCGGCTTGCAGGAAGAAGACGACGGAACTGCCGTTCTCGAAGTTGCCCTCTTCTTGCTGCTTCACGAATTCGTTGGACGCCGATTCGTAGGCATTTTCGAATGTCGCGTTTTCGTGAGCGAGCATGGTCGTCTCGAGGAATCCGAGCGACGTGCTACCCTTTTCGCCGGCCCAGCCGATGAACATGTGGTTCGAGGTGCGTACGATATACACTTGGAACCCGATGGCTTCGAGGACGGATGCCACGAGGTACGAGAACTCGTTGCATACGGCCTGCTTGCTGCGGAGCACTTCGATGGGGTAGTTTACCTTCTGCCCGATGCTGCCCGCGCCGTTATTTTCGATGTAGTGGATTTTGCGCTTCTGCAGCACTTCGAAAACGGCCTTCACCACGCGCGAGGAACTCTGCGTCATCGTTTCGTCTTCGGAATACTGCTGATAGACCTTGAGCGTGTTTCCCGGGAGGAGCGCGGCCACCTCGTCGAGGATATGCGGGATGGAATCCATGTTCGGGGTTACCCATACGGCCGAGTACCACTCGCGATTCTTGACACTGGCGACTTCACCGCCGTTCACTTGCATGGGGTGTATGGTCACCTGTTCGGAGGTGGAGTAGAAGAGGATTTCGTGGTCGTTTTCGAGCGCGTAGGCTTCGACCTGGATGTTCGCCTTCGTCGGGGTCGTAATTGCGAGGAGGGCGTCGTTGTCGAACTTGTAGGTGGGTGTGAGCACGATTTTGGAGTCGGGATTGAGGGAACCCGTGACGGTAGCCGTATCGGTGAATCCCTCGATCCAGGACTTGACCATCACTTTTTTCCAGCGGCAGGCAGTTGAGGTGCTGCGGTCGCATGTTTGGCGCAGGCCCACGCCGATAGGTATGCCCGCTTCGTTGTCCTGTCCGCTGGAGAGGTCCCCGTACATGAGCGGGTAGAGGTTCGCGAAGGCGCCGTTGATTTCTGGCTTGATAGAAGCGATCCAGCCGGCGAGAGTGTGGATCACGTCTCGCGAATAGATGTCGGTGTAGACGCTGTCGTAAAGTTTTTCATAGAGCGAGTCGTAGTCGGCGAGCTTGAGGCTGTCGAGGAGCGCGTCGCGGACGGAATCCATCCAGGCGTCGGCGAATGCGTTGTTGAAGAGGACTTTGTAGACCGTGTCGACGTAGGGTTTGGCATAGAGGCTGTCCCAGAGGGTGCCGGTGATTTCGTCTCGGAGCACGTCGGCGAGCGAGTCGACGTTGACTTCGGCGGCGTCCTTGCCGTCTACGCCGTCCACGCCATCTGCGCCGCTACAGGCGCCGAGGATTGCGAGAGCCGATACAATCGCTATTTTCGGGAAAATCTTTTTCAGCATTATGTCTCCTTCTTTTTTTGCTTTTCTTGACAATCTATGTTTTTTTCGCCGTTCCGGCAACCCTGTTGTAGGTTTCGATTTGCCGTGCGACGATACCGTCCCAGGTGAAACATTCGGCGATGCGCCTGCGGCTGCCTTCGAGCAGCTGCTGTACGAGCGCGGGGTCGCTTTCGAGCCGCTTGTACGCGTTTGCGAGGGCCTGCGGGTCTTTTTCCGGCACGAGGATGCCGCTTTCGCCGTCCACGACTACGTCGGGGATGCCGCCGACGTCGCTGGCCACCACGGGGAGCCCGAGTTCCATCGCCTCGATGAGCACGACGCCGAGGCCTTCGGTATCGCCCTTGCTGTCGACGATGGCGGGAAGCGTGAACACGTTCGCGGTCTTGTATTCGTTGGCGAGCGCTTCCGGCGAAAGCTTGCCGGTGAAAATGATTTCGGCGTTGCCTTCGTCATGCCGCAGCTCCACGCGGGTTGCTTCGCCCTCGTCATGCCGCAGCTCCACGCGGGTTGCTTCGCCCTCGTCATGCCGCAGCCCCGCAGGGGCAAGGGCATCCACTTGCGCAGCCTGTTCCTTCAGTTTTTCCGTCAGGTCGCCTACGCCCACGATGCGGATTTCGAACTTGTCGCGGGGCAGGTACTTCGCGGCCTCGATGAGGTAGCAGATGCCCTTGCGCTCGATGTGGCGGCCCACGAAAAGAATCTTGAACTTGCCTGTTACTTTGTGCGGAACGGGGCGTTGCGGGGTGCCCTCCACCATCCGGGGACCATGCGCACTAAGCGATGAATCGCTAAGTGCTGTCCGCCCGCTAGAAGGGGTAGCGGATGCCGCGTCTGCGGCAGGAGCGAGGGGGAGGCTTCCCCCTTCCAGTGTCGTGCCGTACGGGCTCCATTCCACGTCCACGTTGCGGAGCGCCTTGATTTTGCCCGCGGTAAAGCTCGAGTTCGCGAATACCGCCTGCGCCTGGCCGATGGCGAATTTGAGGAACGGCTTCACCCATTTCTTTTTGCGGATGAGCAGGAGTTCGGCCCCGTGGAAATTGAGCACCAGGGGGATTCGGAACAGCTTGGCGGCGCCGAGTGCGATGTAGGCGTGCGGGAAGGGCCAGTGGGCGTGAATCACGTCGGGCTTCCACCTGCGGCAGATGGAGAGGCACCTGAAGAACCCGCTGATGATGTAGGGGATGGCGAGGAGTTGCAGCCAGGGCTTGCTTGCCATCTTGGAGGGGGCGCCTTCTTCGTGCGTGAGGATTTCTAAACTCGCGGGCGCGTAGCGGAAGCGGTTCACTTTCACGCCGTCGATTTCGTGGCTCTTGAGGCCTTTGTAGGCGGGTGCGAGTATCTGGATGCCGATGCCCGCTTTTTTGAGGTGAGCGACGGATGCCCTTAACCACGGGACTTCTGCGTCTTCGTGGAACCTGGGGTAGACGGAGCCTATGACGAGGACTTTCATCTTACGTTGCGGAGGTGGCGGAAACCGCGTTGGCGAGTTCCTGCGATACGGCGGAAATGGCGTTCAGGTCTTGCGCGTCGGCGATGCAGGTGGGGTAGACGATGGGCCTCACGGTGTTCGCGAGCACGCTGACTGCGGACGGGAGCCCAAGGCTGTCGGCCTTCTGGAGGATTCTGCCCCTCACGCGGATCCAGCCTTCGATTTTGGAATCGAGCAGGAGCATGCCGAGCCCGGTGTCGTTCTCGAGGAACCCGAGGATGTCGCTTCCGCGGTTGTTCTTGTTCAGCGCCGAGAGGAATACCTCCCAGAATAGCGAGCTCTCTTCTTCGGTCGGGAGGATTTTGCGTATGGACGAAAAGTCGAATTCTATATAGACGAAGGAACTTTTATCCTCGTCGCTGCGGATAATTTCTTCTTGGCAGCGCCTTTCGAATATTTCCGACGTGTATATGGAAATATTAAAGTGGTGCTTTCTAATCAATTTGAAGAGTTCTTGCTTCATCGCATACGTAAAATTAGTCTATTTTTTGAATATGCAACGTTTGCTCAAATTGAAAAAAGTGCTGAAGAACAGTGTTTTGTCGTCGCTCTCCGAAGGATTGAAGGCGGCGAAGGCCAACGGCGGAAAGTTCCGTTCCCTTTCTGCAGAAGAAATCTCTGCGCTCGAGAAGGACGGCAACCGTTGTGAAGACTGGAGCCGCGTCCAGGTCGACGCGAATTTCGCTCCCGGCCGTATACGCAATTCCGTTTTCATGGGCGACGTCCGCCTGCCCGCTTTTTACGGCACGCTCCTTTTGCCGGGCGATGTCTCGTTCCCGACGGGAATTTACGATAGCCTCGTGTACAACAGCATTGTCGAGAACGCGCTCGTGTACAAGGTGGGCATGCTCTGCAACGTGCTGGTGCGCAACAGCGCGGTGGTGCAGAACGTGGGTTCGCTGGTGAGCAGCGGCAAGATTAATTACATGATCGGTTCCTCTATCGCGGTGGGCAACGAGATGGGTGCGCGCAAGGTGCGCGTGTTCCCGGACATCACCGCTGACCTCGTGGACGTGCAGCTTTTCCACAAGGGCGAACCCGACGTCGAGGCCGCGTTCGACGAGCAGCTGAAGCTGTTCCGCGAAGAGACGGCGCTGCCGTTCGGCGTGGTGGGCAAGGGAGCCGTGGTGAGCAATACGAACATTGTCCGCAACAGCTGGATTGGTTCGCATGCGCGAATCGAGGGCGCGTCCAAGATTCGCAATACGGTCATCTTGAGTTCGCTCGAGGAATCGACGCACATTTACGATTCCGTCATCATCGAGAATTCCGACGTGCAGATGGGCGTGAAGGTGCATACCGGCGCCGAGGTGCAGGGCAGCGTGCTCATGAGCCGCGTGAAGGTGGGCTGCAAGGCGATTGTCAAGTCTTCTATTCTGGCGCCGTGCTGCCATATCGAGGAAGGCGAGGTCAACAGTTCGTACGTGGGCCCGCTCGTACAGATGCACCACCATTCGCTTTTGATCGCGGCGCTCTGGCCCGATGGCTGCGGCAATATCGGCTACGGCGCGAATGTCGGGAGCAACCATACGGGACGCATGCCCGACCAGGAAATCATGCCCGGGCAGGGGATGTTCTTCGGGCTCGGCGTGAACATCAAGTTCCCGGCGAACTACCGCGAGTCCCCCTACACGCTCGTCGCGAGCGGGGTGACGACGTTGCCGCAGAGGCTCAAGTTCCCGTTCTCGCTCATACGCCCGGGTGACCCGCAGTTGATGGGCGTGCCCGCGCGCCTCAACGAGATTGTGCCCGGCTGGAACTACACGCGCAACGCCTATGCGCTCGACCGCAACTTCTTCAAGTATTCCCAGCGCGGCAAGGGCTGCGTGTCCGCTTCGTTCTTCGGCATGTTCCACCCAGAGACGGTGCGCCAGGTGTTCGACGCCTACAACCGCCTGCAGGTGACGCAGGTGCGCGACTTGTACACGAAGGAACATGTCGACGGCCTGGGCGAGAATTTTATGCGCGAACGCGTGCGCCAGGATGCGCTGCATGCTTACAGTGAGTACTTGGAACGCTACGTGCTCGAATTGCTGATTGCGCTTGTGGAAAGCGACGAGACGCTGTTGAAGCAGACCCCGCGCGAGTTGCGCAAGCTTTTGACCGGGGATTTGAACCGCGACGTGGCCCGCGTAATCGCCTTGCCCGATACGCTCGACGAACTGGTGAAGCGCTACCGCATTCTCGAGAAGAACTGGTTCGAGAACGTGTTCCACGGGCTCGACAAGGATATCGAACGCGGCCGTGAAATATTCGACGACTACGACAGCGCGCATCCGGTGGATACCGCATTCTTGGAGTGGGAAAAGGCCCGCTTCGAGGAATCGGTGAAGCGCCTTTCGAACGTGCTCAAGAACATCGGGTAGTTTTTCCGCATGCTCCTCGTTATTTTGCTTTGCCTGGAATTCGTGTTGCGCCTTGTGCTCGAGGTGCGCGAGTGCCGCGCCGTGCAGGCCCGCGTAAACGCGTTTACGGTGATGCGCCTGATTCCGCTGGTAAACGATATCGTGCCGCTTCCGGAAAACCGCGAGCAGCCGCAGGTCGGCAACTTCGTGGCGATGCACGAGGAAGGGCACAAGATGCTGCACCATTCCATTCTGCGGAACTTGGTGAAGGTCGCCATCGCGCTTGTGGCCATCTGGTTTTTGGCCGCGTTGATGGTCCGCTGGCAGGCGAATTTTGTGGAGGCCGTTTTGTGGCTGCATTTGGCCGCGATACCGTTCCGCGTGTTCTTCCATTTTTACTGCTGGACCCAGGAATACGAGGCCGACGGTTACGCGTTAAAGAAGACCGACAAGAAGATTGCGAAGAACGCCCTGCAGGAACTTGCGCGCTGCGAATATCCGCATACGCCGCTGTTCGCGCTCGTTTACAGGGAGCACCCGACCGCGGTGCTGCGCAAGAAGAGATTGCTGAATAAGTAGAGGGGGACGCGCGAAGGTTGCGCGGGTTGGAATGTGCGCTCTGTTTTATAAACTGCGCTGGGATGGGAATGCCGCGCGGATATAAAATGCGCCGGCTCTAATTGGTCTTCTTTTCGCGGCCGATTGCGAGGATAATCGCATTCACGATAAACGCCGCAACCATCAGAAAATCGCCCGTATGCGCGCCGAGAGCTCCCGGCAGCGCGGGGCAGAACTTGCCTGCGAGTGCGAGCGCGCCGCCTGCGATGATTGCCGCCGCGACGAACTTCGGTTTTGCCTTGAGCCCCAGGAGCCCCCACAGGATGGGCACCGTGAAGGCACCCGCATAGACGGCGAGCGCGAGCAGCAGCGTCCCGATGATATCCGTGAACACCAGCGCGATGAGGAGCGCCACGATGCCGTTCAGGAGGATGATGGCGCGGGCCTTGAGGAGAGATTTGTTTGCCGCTCCTGCAGTGGTTTGCGGGTCACGTGCCCCCTTCGGGTCGGCGCCTATGCGGAAGAGTCCGCAGATGATGACCGAGCTGCTGAGCAGCGTGGTATCGGCGCTCGAGAGCACCACGCTCAAAAGCGCAAGCGCAAACAGCGGGATAAGCGCGGGCGGGAACACCGCATTCGCGATTGCTGTGATGCGTGCGCCCTGCACTTCGCCGAGACCCGCACCATAGACCGCGAGGAACCCGATGACGAACGCCACCGGGATGAGCGTGCAGGCCGCCGCAGCGATGGCCTTCTTTGCCGTCGCGACATCCTTCGCGCAGAACATGCGGCTGAAAATGTCGGGCCCCGCAGTGTACGTGGTGCCGTAGGTGAGAATCAGCAGGAACAAGTCGAACGGCGTGAAGTTCGCATGGAACGGGAACGGCGGTATGTTAACCGCGCTTGCGGCATCCGATGCGCCTGCCGTGGCGAGTGTGCCCGCAGTTTGCGTGATGTCGGTAACCTGCGAGGCGTCAGCGAACAAAGCGAAGCCCGCGAGCACCAGCAAACCGACGATGATTAGGCACGCCTGGAAAAAGTCCGTGCGCAGAATGGAGAACTGCCCGCCCGCAAGCGTGTATCCCGTGAATACCGCCGCCGCCGTGATTGCCGCCGCCGTGTAGCTCATCGGCGTGAAAGTCATCAGGAGTTTCGCCGCAGCGATAATCTGTGCCGCCACGATGCCCGTCCAGGCGATGGGAATCACGATGGATGCGACGAGCCGCGGACCCTTGCCGTAAAGATTTTCCACCAGGTCGGGCAACGCGTATTTACCGTGACTGTATGCCCGCGAAGCAAACGGAATGAGCGCCAGGAGCCCTAGCGCACCCGTGAGCATGAACCAGCTCGCGGCCCCGCCGAGCCTCGTTCCGGAATCGACTGCCCCGATGACGGCCGACCCGCCGAGAATCGTGGCCACGAGACTCCCTGCGACCGCCTTTGCCGACGCACCCTTGCGCGCTACGAAAAAGTCGGGAATGTCCTTCACGCGCCGCGCACTGCGCACAGCGATCAACACCAGGACAACGAGATAGATAATCAGTGCGATATTCACGATGTTCCCTGCGAATTAAATCCGCTGGCAAAGATAGAAAATAATCACATATTTTCCTCTTTTTGGTTAATTAGGATTCTGTTCATCGTTTATTTCCCAATAGCCAGCTTTATCGCTGCCGATACGTTTCAAAATGCCTATTTTTTGAAGTTTTGAAGTGTTTTCGGCAATAGAAACACGATGTAATCCTAGAAAATCTGCCAGTTCATTCTGTGTTACATATGGGTTATCCTGTATTTTTTCAAGAATCCGTTTTTGAGCCTTCGTAAGTTTTACTGTAGCCTTTACTGTAGCCTTTACTGTAGCCTTTTCTGTAGCCATTACGGCATCCTTACCTTCGTTCAGCTCAAAAGGCGTAACATTAATCCTGTTAAAGGGTATCGTCACCACGATAAAATTTCGTTCAATTCGGATGGATTCCCGGCCATACGCCCCGACAATTTTGGGCACGCCGCGCCCCGACCGTTCGCTAAGGCGAAGCTGAAGGAATATGGAAGCAAGGACCTCATTGACCGGGATACTTATCCCGTTGAAAAAGCCGTCTACATCCTGTTCAAGCGCTAATCCGCCATGCGAAATAATCTCGATGCGATCCGTAAAAACGCTTATCATGGGGGCATTCAGGCCCAGCCATTTGTTGTGAATGAACGCGTTCAAAATAGCTTCGTGAAAGGCCTCATAATCGAAAAGCGGAATGTCCTTTCTCTCGGAAATGCGACCACGTTCGTCAGCCTGGATAATATTGATAGCGTCCCCATATTCCAGAATCTTGTCCATCGCGTACAGAATGCAGGAATTGCCGTATTCCTTAACCGAAAATAGGGTGTCGGCCTTGCTTCGGCCGCTGAAAACAGAAACGCGAATCGGAATGTCGTTGACATCCGAAAGAAGCAACGCCATAATGTTGTAGCGACCATCGGCAGTCAAAAGCTTGAGGGATTTCTTGAAAGTATCCTTTCGGAGTTCGATTCCCTTTGCCCCGTAATACATGAACAGTTTTTCGAACGTCAGTTCCTGCGCATAATCAGGTGCCGCCGCATTGACAATGGTCGGAATGCCATTTGAAAGAACATTTAAAAGACGAATCTCCCATTCAGGGAACTTCGACAGTTTCTCTTTGCTGGAGCCAATCCGTATAAAAGCCTGGGACGAGAATTTTGTCGGGACGGATTTGGCTGCAGGGACCGTCAACAGAACAGCTCGCTTGCCATCAACCAGAACCTCCTCGACTTCGAACGCGACGCTCGGTTTCAGGTTGCGGGCCAAGTAGTGCTTGTAAGGCTCATGATCAATGTCCTTGTCAAAGTTTACGGTTGTACCGGTGATTTCATGCGAAATATCGTCTACGCCCCAAACGACGTAGCCGTATTCACGCCCGCACAGGGCCGCCCCATTGGAGATGGCGGAAATATACTCGCCTATTTCTTCTTTCGAGAACCAATTGCCCTTGATATCCAGCCATTCATATTCATGGGGGAGCGAAATCAAGTTCTTGATAAGGTCTTCGGACTTTGCCATATAGCCTCCAAGTGGTCGCAATTTGCGACCGGTTGATGTTAGAGGCGTCCCCTTAAATCTGAAAGTCAGATAAAAAAAAGACGCATTTCTCCATTAAAGACGGAGAAACGCGTCGGGCATTAATGTACCTAATATCCGGAAAGTTGGCAAGGTACGAAAGGAAATTTTACATACCTTACGATATCTATGAGGACACTCAATTGCGAACACATTGTATTCGCATTTTGCTACGAGTCTAATTACGAACGCATTGCGTTCGTAATTTGCAACTAGGTTAATTGCGTCCGCGCCGCGGACGTAATTGGGCGTACATCGGTTCGCTGCATTTGGTGGGGCTTGAGGATGTTGCGACCTTTCTTACCCTCCGCAGAATGCGAGCGAGGCTACAATCCCTACGATTATCAAGAACGGCACAATTTTCAATAGCAGCGTGATGGCGCATGCGTCACCCGCATCGCCCGCGCCCAGAAGGGCCAAAATCCCGAGAACAATAAGGAACGTCGTCAACATAGCGCCTCGCCAATGTAAATATACATACGGCGAGTGACAGATTATGACAAATGGCGATTCTGACGTTTTTGGGGCATTTTTCGGCTTCGTGCGTGTATTGCTTTGCGCAATAGTTCGTCCAGATATTCATTCGTTGACAAGCCTTCGCGTGCGGCCAACTTACGTACCGTTTCCTGCAAATCGTACGGGACCTGAACGGTCATATCTTTCATCGGCGTGATGAACAGGTTCCCGCCAACAGCTTCGGCCATTTTTTGTAGTTGCTTGTAGGAGGGATTCGTTTTCAGCGATGCGATGCGGGAGATGGCGCTTTGCGTTGTCTCCATCTTGTTGGCGACATCCTTTTGAGTCAAGTCCAAGGTGTCTTTGAGAAAATCGAAATCTGTCAAGAATGAAGACAGGGCTTCGTACATTTTCACAAGCGATGCCAGGTTTTCGTCATTCTTCTCAAGTGAATCCATGAATTCTATGACTTGATCCTTTTTCATAACGAAAATATAGCATATATGCTATATTTTATCAATAGAGAAATGGGTGCTGATGATTTTATTGCTTTTCAAGCCTGTCTATAACAGCTTGTAGTGGTCCAGATATTTTTCCGTTTCCCAGTTTGATAGCCTCGTCAATACATTTGCGGGCTTTTGAAAATTCGTTCAAATCTATGTAAGCAGCAGCGATAGTGGTCAAGAAAACAGGGGAAATAAAATTCTTCCCAAATTTTTTCTTTACTTCTGTAGCCAAATCAATAACACTCTCAGGACTTCTTATTTGCCTATAGCATCGTCCTATCATTGGAAGGATGGGCTTAAATTTGTTTTTATTTTCAATGGTGACGAGTTTAAAGGCATCTTCATAGTAGATGGCGGCTTTGCCGTAGTCATCCTTTTTATATGCCTCATCGCCTTTGTTTAAAAGTTGTTGAAAATCGTTCATCCGTAACCCACCCTCTTATTGTTTATTTCTTCGGCGAATATTTCTTTCTATTCTCAGCCACGCTCTTATACTTCGATAAGTTCTCTACTTCTTCTGCTTCGTGCAGAATTATATCGCTGTCACTGAGGTCAACAATATTCTCTGACTTCGACGTTTTTGCCTCGTCTTCAAAGCCGCAGATTCCGAAGTATTTGTCAAAGAATCCCTTGAGCAAGGCGAAAATGCGGTTCTTTAATTCACTGCGATTTTCAGCAGTTTCGGTTTTCTTTGCGAAAAGGCTCTTTTTTGGCATTAGGGCGGGGAGACCTGTTCCGATATCGCTCATGGTGCCGTCATGGAACGCATCGGCAAGGAACTGACGGGTCTTTTCGTCGTTTAGTTTGTTTTCTTGAATGAGCTTATCGAGGTCAGCGTCGCGTTGTTCGCGAACAAAAACTCGCCAATCCTTATCCACATTGGTTTTGGTATTGACGCGAGCGATAAATGCTTCGATAAGTTCTTTCTTGCTACAGAGTTCAATAGATCCGTTGACGGCCTTGTTGATTTCACCAAGAATTGTCTTGTCTTTGCAATTGCCCTTATGGTACTTTGCGACGAGTTCCAAGATGTAATCAATGGTGATATCCACCTGTTTGATAAGCTCGATTTCGAATTCAACATCGTCCTTGATGCTTTCTTTCTCGCCTTTTTCCTTGGTGTATTTTTCGTAGAGCCGTAAGTATTCGCCTTGGTAATCTTGCAATGCCCTTGCAGAGAATTCGTCGTCTTTAAATTCGTCAAAGCAACTAAGAATGTTCCTGAGACGGAGCAGTGCACCGTACAGTTGGATGAATTCTTTTTCCCTCTTTTCGCCGAGAATTTCTCCGCTTGCAAAGAGTTCTAGTGGGAACTTGCTTTCAAGTTCGGCGACGATTTCGAGATAGCCCTTTACATGCTTGCCCTTTTCGGTATAGCCTTCGTAATAGTCCTTGAATGTTTTCAAGAGAACTACGCCGCCAGCATCTTTATCGCCGAATAGAGCGATGGCATCGTCTGTCTCTTTTTGCAGGGAACGGAAGCAAATGATGTTTCCAAATGTCTTGACGGAATTGAGAATGCGGTTTGTGCGAGAATAGGCTTGCAAAAGACCATGTTGACGAAGGTTCTTATCAACCCATAACGTGTTAAGCGTAGTCGCATCAAAGCCGGTAAGGAACATGTTTACGACGATAAGCAAGTCGACTTGCCTCGTCTTCATCTTTTCCGACAAATCTTTGTAATAGTTGTCGAATTTGTCTCCGCCCTTTCTCGCATCATCTTTCTTTGCGACAACCTTAGCGTTCTTGTTCTTTCCGCTAAAATTGGTCTTGAAAGTCTTGTCGTAATCAAAGATTGCAGATTCCAGGAAATCGCGGGAACTCTGGTCAAGTTCCATTGTGTCAAAATCTTCTTCCGCTAAAAGACCTGTATCTTCTTCGTTTGGTGCATAGCTGAAGATGGTTGCTATGGTAAGCCCTGCGCCGGGTTCGCCTGCTTTACGCTCTGCGATTTGTTTCTTGAACTCATTATAATAGAGTTTTGCAGCAGGAATCGAAGCTGTTGCAAAGATGGAATTAAATCCGTTTTGACGTTTGCCTTCCAAAGCATAAGTTTCGTTGCGTTTGGTCTTCTGGTCAAAGTGATCCAGTACGTATTTGACGACTTCGCTAATTCGCTTTTCATCAAGCAGGGTCTTTTCGGTTTCAATTGCAGAAACCTGCTTGTCGGCGCGACCTTTCTTAGCCTTAATTGTATTGATGTAGTCAATGCGGAAGGGCAAAACGTTGCCATCGTTGATGGCGTTAACGATTGTATAGTGGTGGAGCTTGTCACCGAAGGCTTGCTGCGTCGTTCTTAAAAGCGGAGATTTCCCACTTCCGGAATTTTGCGGGAAAATAGGTGTGCCCGTAAAGCCGAAAATGTGGTAATTCTTGAATGTCTTTGTGATGCGTTGATGCAGTTCGCCAAAATGGCTTCTATGGCATTCGTCAAAAATCAGGACGACATGTTTGTTATAGATTTCATGCGTCTTGTTTTGCTTAATAAAGCATCCGAGTTTTTGGATCGTCGTGACAATAATCTTGTATTCTTGGAAACCGCCCTTCTCGTTTCGATTTTCAAGTTGCCGAGTAAGCACTGCAGTGGACTTGTTTCCGTTTGCAGCGCCCTTCTGGAACTTGTCATATTCGCGCATCGTCTGGTAGTCCAGATCTTGCCTGTCAACGACGAAAAGGACTTTGTCAATGAAGGGCAAGTCCTTGGCGAGAAGGGCTGTCTTGAAACTTGTAAGTGTCTTGCCGGAACCTGTTGTGTGCCAGATATAACCGCCCGCATCGACCGAGCCCATCTTCTTGTATGTGTTTGCGACTTGGAGTCGTTCTAGAATGCGCTCGGCTGCAGTAATTTGATAAGGGCGCATCACCATAAGCATTCTTTTTTCGGTGAAGATGCAATATTTGGTGAGGACGTTCAAAAGGGTGTGCTTCGCGAAGAATGTCGCCGTGAAATCAACAAGGTCGCGGATGTTTTTGTTGTTTCCGTCAGACCAGTAGCTTGTGAACTCGAAACTATTACTCGTTTTCACTTTGCCTTTTCTGCCGGCAATTTCTTTCAAGTGCCCATCGCGAGTTGTGTTTGAGTAATATTTGGTTTCGGTTCCGTTGGAAATAACAAATATTTGGATGTACTGGAAAAGCCCAGTTCCTGCCCAGAAACTGTCTCTCTGATAACGGTTAATCTGATTGAACGCTTCCTTGATGGAAATTCCACGCCTTTTGAGTTCTATGTGAACTAGTGGGAACCCGTTCACGAGAATTGTCACATCGTAGCGGTTATCGTGCTTGGCTCCTTGTTCTTCGCCAATGACATATTGGTTGATGACTTGAAGACTATTGTTGTGAACATTCTTTTTGTCGATAAGGGTGATGTTCTTGGAATGCCCGTGATCATCCTTGAATGTCTTTACGTGGTCTTCTTGAATGGTAGCGGTTTTTTCTTTAATTGTTTGGTTACTATTGGCGAGTTCCTGGTTATAGAATCGCTTCCATTCTTCGTCACTAAACTTGTAATGGTTCAGGGTTTCAATTTTAGTGCGAAGGTTTGCGATTAAATCTGCATCGGATTTTATTTTTAAATACTCGTAACCTTGTGCCTGCAACTGCTTGATGAATTCACGTTCAAGGTCGGCCTCGCTTTGATAGGCATTGGACTTTGAACGAATCGGTCGGTATTCGGCAACGACTGTGGATTCACTGGTTTGGGCTACGGTATTGTACATTAAAATATTATGGCTGTACGCCACTCATCGTAACGACGGCGATTCCATTTTGATTTTCGACTATTTTGACAGCCGCTGAATTAGCAAAGGTGTGCATATAACAATGATGAACGGTTAGTAGTAAATCCTGAAGTTTAGAATCCTTCTCTAAATCACAAATTTTTAACCCACATTGTTTTGCGTCATCTATAGATAAATGTCTTGCATGAATTTTTGTACTTTCGTGTTCGTTTAGTTTGTTGATGACGTTCTTTGCTTTTTTCTTGCTGTTCTTGTCTCCGGCAAACATGACGCTTTCTAGTTGTTTTAAAACAATTTCGCTAGACAAGTCTATGGCTTTTTTGCATTCGCCTAAAAGAGTAGGATGATACTTGCTTAAAATGCTTTGCCATGCAGGGAGTGATGCAGGGTCTTTTTTTATCGCGGTAATAGCGTCTTCAAACTCCTTTAAAATGGAGTGGCATGGGATGCCTCCAAATTGAGGGTCAATCGGACCTATGCTAGATTCTTTTCCCATGAAAATACATTTGGTCGAACAAGCAATCATGGTCCCTGCTGACATCGCCAACTGCGGAATGAAAGCATGAATGTTTCCATCAAACATACGCTGCAGGTAGTCTATAATTGATTCTGTTGCAGCGATATCACCACCAGGGGTATGCAAAATTAGATCTAATCCAAGTTTGCGATCCATCTTGTGAATTGTTGCCATCAATCCATTTTTGTCATCGTCGTTGATGCTAGATTTTGCATTTCCGCTTTTCTGTAGCCATCCAGAGTAGTAGGCAATAGTATTTCGTCCGCGGTAATCGGAGAATTCTTTTAGATGGTGGCGTCGGACAAAATCGAGGGCGTTGGTTCGCCCGCAGTTCTGGATTTCAGTTAAAACTTCGTTCCAATTGGGCATGTATCCTCCGCCTAATGTGTTGTCGCATTTACAGCATAACCAATGTCAAAATCCTCGTAAAGCGAGAATTTTTTGAAATTTCCTTGTGAATCTATTGCAGATTCTTGAGGAATAGGCGAGGAATCAAAACCTTTTAAAACATTGTTCAAGGCTTTGTTCAACTCATCCGGGGACATTTCAGAAATTTTTTTCATAAAAATGAATTCCTTGATTGGGGTTGTAGCCTTGACGGCAATTTTCAGTCTTTATAAATATACAATAATAATTCTAAAAAAGCCACAGTGATTATCTTGTTAAGCCTATTTTGTGGGCTTAACTCGTTTATCCGGCTTTCTTGAATGACAGGAGTTTGTCCCTATAAAACTCGTATTGCTTCTTTCTGGCCTCGATTTCGGCGGGGATTCCCTGAGAAATGTCGTTGACAAGCGTGTCAAAGCGATCGAGAATGGCGACAATGCGTTCCTGTTCGGCAAGCGAGGGGATTGGAACTATGATTTTTGCTAGCGAGTCTGGGGTGACTTCGATAACCTTGGTTCCATGAGCAAGTTTTCTTTTCTGCCCAAAAAACATTGATGTGTGGAAATAATAGGATAGATATTTCGCGTTTTGATTGTGGTGTATTATTGCGGAATGTCCGCTGATGGCAACTTTCTCATTGCCAACCCATGCAACGCATTTGCAAACATCTTCAACATTTTCACTGGTAACAGCCATCACGATATCATTGGGGTCTGCAAATTTCTGTTTTACAGCAACTGTTTCGCTAATGAAGGTAAATGTTTTATCTGCGTGCAAACCGTATTTGGTATAAATTTGTCCGTAATGAATACAAGGAACGCCTGTTTCATTGAAGTCTTTTTTCTGAAAGTTTCCTCCTCGCATAATAGTTGCGATGTCTCCCAATGGTATCCATCTTACATTTTCGTCGTTTAATCCAGATGTTAGGAGGGGGCTAACTTTTCCGAAGGACAGCAATTGATCGCGGTAGAATTCATACTGCTTCTTGCGAGCTGTTAGCTCCGCTGTTAGCTCCGCTGTTAGCTCCGCTGTTAGCTCCGTAAACTTATCTAGTATATGTACAATTTCTTCTTGAATTTCTAAAGGAGGAACAGGAATGATTAGTTTTTCAACAACGCATGAATCTAGTGTAGGAATTCCTGCTTTTCGAACGCGAGACTTTAGAAAACCTTCTTGGCAAAGAATTGCGTAGTACAGATAGCGACTGTTGTTTTCTGAAGATTCAAGAGTAAAACATCCGTCTGAGGACCAGAACGCTTTATCGCAAAAGCCAACTGTTCCTGCGGATGCGCCGACATTTATAATCATTACGGAATTTGCAGGACGATTCGCTTCAGAATAAAAACCTAATGGCTCTAATCCTCCGTGAAATACTGGAAATGGGGCGTTTAAAGACAATTGGTTTTTTGTTAATCTGCGCCCACGCAAAACCTTTGTAAAGGAAATCAAAGGCTTATACTCAACCCCATTCGGGCATAACTTCTTAATCATCTCATCAATCTTGTTCATTTTGCACCTGCTTTACTTTTTTCACGTTTATTGATGAATTTGTTTTTAACATCAGTCGCCAGAACTCCTTTATAAGTAAAGTAGGCTGGTCCTTGGCAGGTTTTCCATTCTTTCCCGGTTCGATTAGACATCAATTGCTTTGCAAGTTTACTTAATGAGATTTCTTTACCCTTATATTCAACATTAGAATTTGATAGAGTTTTGACCTGAACGGATTCATCATATTTAAATTTTAGAATACTTCCGACTGGAATCCCTATTTTTTGAAAATCGAATCGCTTTTTATTTTCGGGCGTCCCTTTTTTGCTTTCAACGGCAATGCTATTGCATTTTTTTGAACTAATCTTGCCTTTAATATCTTTTAAAACAATTCCATTATAAGTGAAATAAGCTGGCCCTTGGTAACCCTTCCATTTTTTTCCAGTTCGTTCTACCATCAATTTTTCAGCAAGCCTGCTTAGTGATAGACTCTCGCCTTTATATTCAACATTAGAGTCGGATAAAATTTTTGCCTGAATAGAGCTGTCGTACTTGAACTTTATGAATGTTCCGACCGGAATACCATATTTTTTAAAATTAAAACGCTTGGTCGAATTAATTACATCGTTATGTTCTTCATTTTCTGTGTCTATGTCTTCCAGTATTTCATCAGTTGTCCAACTTTCATTTTTCCATAATTTTTTTGTTGTATTAGTAATTTCTGCGATTTTTTTGAAGATATTCCATGCCTGTTCGGGAGACATCTCATAAAACTCTCTTTTCCGCAAATGACCATTTATCTTATCTGATACATGGAGTTTATCGGTGCATGTGTCAATGAGATCATGAAGCATCTTGTCCGAATTATTTGTGTCTGTTTGGTACGTTCCATATATGCGAAAAGCTTTAGGAGTCCATGTTGAAGCGTTCGCTGTAGCTAGTCTTTTTTGAGGATCTTCAGCTTCGCCTATTTTTACATATTTGGGGAAAGATGGATTTGTGAAAATGTATATGTATTTTTTTGCCATTTTCTATTTCTCCAAATCGGCGATAATCTTGTTGATTGCCTTGCGTAATTCATCTTCGTGTTTGACAATCTCCGCGATTTCCTTGTTTAGCTGAACGATGTCCACCTTTTCGCGAGTATCCTTCTGCTCCACATAGGTAGAAACAGAAAGGTTATAGTCCTGTTCTGCCACATCGTCAATAGCTACCAGCTTAGCAATGTGCTTCTTGTTTTTGCGCTCCGCCCAGTTGTTTTCGATATTTTGGATATTGTCGTCTGTCAACTTGTTGGAATTTGTGACCTTGATGCATTCGGCGCTTGCGTCAAGGAACAAAATCTTATTGTCAGCCTTGTTCTTCTTCAGAACCATAATGCATGTTGCAATGCTTGTCCCAAAGAACAGATTGTCAGGCAACTGGATAACGCAATCAACAAAATTGTTGTCTACCAAATACTGGCGGATCTTCTGTTCTGCTCCACCGCGATACATAATGCCCGGGAAACACACCACTGCGGCGGTACCATCGGTAGAAAGCCATTTGAGAATATGCATTACAAATGCAAGGTCCGCTTTCGATTTCGGCGCAAGAACACCTGCGGGCGCATAACGCGGGTCGTTAATCAAAGTCGCATCGCTATCGCCAGCCCACTTGATGGAATATGGCGGATTGGAAACAATCGCTTCAAAGGGCTCGTCATCCCAATGTTTCGGATCCGTAAGCGTGTCGCCAAGTGCGATATCAAACTTGTCGTAGCCTACATCATGCAAGAACATGTTAATTCGGCAAAGGTTGTAAGTCGTAATATTGATTTCTTGGCCGAAGAACCCTTGTCGCACTCCGTTTGGTCCGAGAATTTTGCGAGCCTTGAGCAGCAAAGAGCCTGAGCCACTTGCCGGGTCATAAATCTTTTTGATGTTCTTTTTGCCATGAACAGCGATTCTCACAAGTAGTTCAGAAACTTCTTGCGGCGTAAAGTATTCGCCACCCGACTTGCCTGCGTTGCTGGCGTACATGCCCATTAAAAATTCGTAAGCGTCACCGAAAGCATCGATGGTGTTGTCTTGGTAGTTGCCCAAATTCATTTGTGCAACACCACTCATCAACTTAACGAGTTTATCGCATTTCTGGGCGACAGTCTTACCCAACTTATTGCTGTTAACATCAAAATCGTCAAAAAGGCCGGAGAAATCATCTTCCGAAGAGGTTCCCTTGGCTGAATTTTCAACATACTTGAAAACGCTTTCCAAGGTCATGTTCAAGTTTTCATCTTCGGCTGCCTTTTTCAGAACGTTGCAGAAAAGCTGACTCGGAAGCATGAAGAACCCCTTCTCGCTGACCATGTCGTCCTTGATCTGCTTCGCTTCTTTGTCGGAGATGTCGGCGTAGTCAAAGTCCTTTTCGCCGGCTTCCCACTGGTACTGATTGATGTAATTCGTCAGATTTTCGGAAATGTAGCGGTAAAAGAGCATTCCCAGCACGTACTGCTTGAAATCCCAACCATCAACTGAGCCACGAAGATCATTTGCGATGTTCCAGATGGTGCGGTGCAGCTCCGCCCGTTCAATCTCTTTCTTGTTGTCGGCCATTTTGAACCTATAAGGAGGGGTTTAGGGGAAAATATAAACAAAAAGATGGAGCGTAAAACGATGAAATTTGGTCTTTTTCAGCCAAATTTAGGTCTATTTGGGGTTGGTTTTGAGTCAGTTTGGCATAAATTGGGCCAATTGACATAAATACAGTAATTGTTTAGACGTGAGCCTGGAAATGAATCTTGAATGATAATTTATGCATAAAAGCAGAATTTATTTGTCTTTTTTACAAAATAAATGTAAAATTAGCGTGTATTATTCCAACTTAACCATTTGTTTTTGGAGTTTTTATGTCAATGACCGAAGATGAAGTTAATGAAGCTGTTGAATTGTGCGAAAAAATGAAAGGAAGGATTCCTAAATATCCGTTGATCCACTCATTTGAGAATGTTGTTAATGCAGACGATGCTCTAATGCATCCTAAGGAAAATTTATCTGGCAAAAGTTATTGTGAATTTATTTGTGAATTATTTGCGAAAATACGCACAAATGTAGACAATTTTCGCAAAAAAGTAGCTTTACATTTGCGGCTGATATCTATGCAAACAACTTATGCTGAATATGCAGCACTGACTCAAAATATCCTAGATTCGTGTGATGCTATTCAAAATGTTCTGTTAGAATGTTTCCAGAATTCAGATAAGGAAACGGGGTATGACATATTAAAGTCTTTTCTAGAATTACACCTGTCGGACATTGTTTCGTTTGAAACTTTACCACAAACACCTAAAGATGATGCTGTAAAATATTTGTATAAATTGGCGGACAAGAGAAAGAGTTTGAAAAAAAAGGGTTATTTATTTCATCCGCCATTTGACGTAAATAAAAACAATCATCTTAATTATAGATACAGTGGGGAGGATTTTCCAAGTCTTTATTTAGGTTGTTCGTTAGATGTTTGCTTGGCTGAAATGAATTCGACGAATAAAAATGATTTTTATGCATCTCAGTTTAAATTAAATGATGAAGAGTCGTTGACGGTTCTTAATTTTGGATATAGGTGGAAAGAAATTTATTCTTTCTGTCACGCTGATGTGAAAGAAAAGGATAAAATTAATTTTCTTAAAGGTTGGCTCACGCTTTATCCCTTAATGCTTGCGTGCTCTATTGTTAAAATTTCGGAAACAAAGGATGAATATGTTTTGCCGCAACTTTTGATGCGCTACATAAAGGAATCAACAAGTCTTGATGGAATTCGCTATTATTCAACAAAAAAATGCTATGTCAATAGCTGGACTAAAAAATCTTTAAATTTTGCGTTTCCTGCTAAAGGAAATAAGGCATCTGGATATGACGATGATCTGGTACGTAAGTTTAAATTGACAGATCCTATTGATTTGTTAGAATCAGAAAGTTTAGATGCGGCAAAAGAAACGTTGTCTACGAAAACATTTGAACATATGCTTTCAGATGAAGACACTAAGTGATATTTTTTTTGCATTGAAGGAAGTGTCTTTGAAGGATGACACTACTACAGAATGTCTCAGTTCTTTCGTTTAAATTGTTGGTTGTCTAATTTAGTAAAAATGGTTATTGTGAGGCTTGCGCGAATGAGCCGGAGAATCCCATGCAATCTTAACGCTCTAAAATGATTTGAGTTGTTAAAGTGAATTCCTATATTCTGTTTAGGCGGTTTCCGTCATTTCGGAATGCTGTTTTTTATCGGAATTTTAAATTTTCAAAATCACATCATCATACCAGTTTGATTTATCTGGAGTAACAAAGGATGGGATTTTCCCATATTTTCCAATTAAGTATAATTTTTTTATATCTTCTCTTGCTTTATATTCTGTTAAAGATGTTAAGTGCGATGCTCCATCTGGACTTTTTTCTACAAACCAAATCTCATCTTGACGAATAAATTTTAAGTCTAAAAGATTGCGTTCGTGAGTGGATGCTATTAATTGAGAATCCTTTGCTTTTGATAGATTTGAAAAGAAGGTGCTGAGAATTTTATAAGAAAGCTGAGGATGAAGACTTCTGTCAATTTCATCAATTAAGAAGACTGAGTTTCCTTTTTCTAAATTGATAAGCATGGGAATGAAATCAAGTAATTTCAATGATCCGTCTGATTCTTCCCTCATATCAAATGTATGTTTATTCCTATTTTTGTCTTCATGAATGGTTTTTTGTTTGAAAATGTCTACCTTTCCCCTGGAGGGACATTCGAAAATATACCAATCACCTTCGGGAGTACTGAGAAATGATTTTTTTCCTGGATTTAAGACTTCTATAATGCTATATATGATTTCTTTAGGAATATCTACATTTTCTTCTTTCGTTTTTTCACGGCTTATATCAACGATGCCGGTATTGAAATATTCTAGATAACGTTTAAACTCTTCTTTGAATAGAATATCTTCGTCAAATTTAAATGAAAAACCTTGGTATTTTGAGTCTGGAAAAACGATAGTCAGTATGTCCCTAAACCATAAATAAGCGTTGGAAATAGCGTCTACCTTTTTTCCGTTTCGATCATGATATTCAAATAAAAAACTTTTTTTATCAGGTGTTCCTTGCCCTAAAAATTTTAAAAATTCTTGATTTTCGGAATCTAATTTAAGAGCGCCAAAGCTGAATGGAGTGGGCGCGTTTTTTTCCCGTGTAAAAATCTTTTTTTTTGTTCTTAGATTGATTTCGTATAGCCATTCTTCAATAATGCCCTGAATATTATTGAATATAATACCATAATTATAATATTTCTGATCGTATTTGAAATCAAGTTCGATTTTGGAGGGAATGGAAGTGTCGTCTTGCAACTTGAATGGTTCAATTAGGTTTCTTGGCCAGCTACCAAGAACTATTTTTTTTAAAATTCCAATGGCCTTGATTATGTTTGATTTACCGGAAGCAGTTGCACCGTAAATGATTCCTGATTTTAAAATAGAGAAGTCATCTCTTTTTTGTGCGCGAAGTACTTGGTTTTCGTTGGAGGAACTTTTGCTTGCGATAAAACTGATAGAGGTTTCTTCATAGAATGATAAGATATTTTTGAATGTTGCTCTAATAATCATGAAGTTTCCCTATATTTTGTTGTATGCTCGTTTGTTCAGTAAGAGGCCGATCCGGCATAGCCAGATCGACCTTGAAATCATGGGGATGGCTAGAAAACAGGTATTTTCCAGGCCTTATATCCATAATCCCATGCGTCTAAAATTCTATTGGAATTTCTTACGCGACGGTATCTTGTGAATATATACCCCTTCATTTTCTTCAGAATTTGCGGATTATTCATCATGCATTCTCCTTCGAATTGGTGAAACGCTGTGCGAACGGTCACAACGTCGGTTGCTTTTGGAAGGAGTTCAAGCTATATTTGGCATGGTGGCTGTTGAACTACCACGTCCAGTATGGGCAAGAACCCGTCGGACCTTATAAAGGGAACGCAAGTGACATTGCGTTCTCTTTATAGTATAAAGATAGTATTTTTTTTCTGTCTTTGTCAAATGATAACGCAAAATTTGATGTTTTTTGTTTGTAACTGTGTTTATATGTTGTTTGTTTGTCGGGACTAGTTGTGAATTAAATGTTTATATGTATTTTTTTGGCGCGATGCCAAGCTTGATGGTGATAATGGGGAATGAAGGTACGTATATTTGCTGCTAGTGCGATTGGTTCTCGACGATATGCCCGACAATCTGGTTCTGAAAGAACCACATGCAAAAGACAATCGCAGCGAGGATGACAAGGATTGTTATCATGTTACGGGACTCCTGGGATATAGGGGAGTACTAAATTGAATATAGATATAATTAAGCGGATGGTGCCCGTGAAGTCACATTTTGTGACTTCACCAAAATGCTTTCGGGTTCTTAAGGGCAGAGCCCTTAGGCGAGGGGGTGGTGAGCAACGGAGTGCGAGCCAGGGGGAGACTTCCCCCTTTTTTACTATGATTAATAAGGGGATTGACATCGCCAACCTGTTTATTTATATTAAAAAAGTAATTCGAAAATCCCCGTGACTGCGGCATAGGCCTTAGGGCCCGTACGTGCATCCGCGACGGGGCTCATCAACCTTCTTGTTGATGCTGTTGGATAGCTGGCAGGAACATGACCTGCTCGGGTGCGCCCCCAGGGGCGCCAGGTAACGCCGGGGAAGACCCCCGCCAACAGCACCGCTAGAGCATCCCAATGAAATAAAGAGCAAAGGCTCAATATACGCCTTAGTTGTCGCAAAATCTGCGACAACTGACAAAGCGCATTTTTTTTGCGTGTTGTTTGCACCACGTTTTACAAAAAGGGATATCAAAATGACTGAAAAATCACCCGTAGATGTTCGCCAAGCCGTCAAGACCATAAAAAATGCCATCCTTCAAAGCCAATATAGGGCGGCGAAGGGAGTAAACAAGGAGCAACTGTCACTCTATTTCGGGATTGGCCGATATATATCGGAACATTCCAGGAAAGGGTTTTGGGGTACTGGGGCCATTGATCGCATCAGCGAACAGTTGCAGAAGGAATTGCCGGGGTTGAGGGGCTTTTCTGGCACAAGTATTAAGAAAATGCGCCAATTTTACGAAGAATGGGGCTTTTTAATTCGACCGCCATTGGCGGGCGAATTGCCGAAATTAGCTCAAAATAGCAGTTTTCCCACTTTGTCAACCAATTTGGAGGACGTTGACTATACCTTACTGTTGGCGCAAAATCGGCAGCCATGGGCTGCCGATTTGGGAATGGATGAATTTGTGAGTCTCGGATTTACTCATCATATTGAAATAATGAATAAGGCGAAAACCTTGGAAGAACGCTGCTTTTATATTCGCGAAGCAGTTCAAAATCATTGGGACAAATACAGGCTCCGCGAAATGCTCAAGTCAGACCTGTTCCACCATCAGGGCAATCTTCCCAATAATTTTACGACCACGATGCAGAATACAAGGAATGCCTTGCAGGCAATCGGCATGTTCAAGGACGAGTACTTGCTTGATTTCATCAATGTCGAGGAACTGGGTGTACGCGACGAGGCTGACATTGACGAAAGGTAAATTTAAGCCGGCATATCTCGGCCAGCTGAGTGCGTATTTACGCATTCTTGATACTGAGGTCAAGAAGCCTTTTGAAAATCCGAGTATTGGCATTATTCTTTGCAAGGAAGCGGATAAGACTTTTGTGGAGTTCCTCATACAAGGTTACGATAGCCCGATGGGGGTCGCTACCTACAAATCCGCAGAAGATGTTCGCAAGGTGTTGCCCTCGGAAGAAGACTTGCGCAGGGCAATGGATAACAAGGAGAACTAATTGAAAAAGACTAAGTCAACATTTGAATGGGTCTTGTCGGACCCGAAACAGAAAAACCAGGATGCTTTCGCGTTATTGAGGTTGCTACAGATGTCAGAAGAGGACGTACAGGCAGGGCGTGTAAAACCGGCTAAACAGGTCTTTCAGGAAATAAGGAAAGATCTCAATGCGAAAAAGTAAAGTCTACAATGTTCTCGTATCAGAATGAGTCCCTATCTCCCGGCCTTCACTTCGTAATTCGCCTTTTTGTCGCCGAGGCGACTGCCGTTGATGCGGAACATTTTGGCCGGCGCTGTTCCTGCCGGAGTCATCCCAGTGCGGTCCCGCCGTTGCGTCCAGATGCGGGCTGTGCGAATGCTGTTGCTGTGAGGCAAAGTGCCGTGCTCAATGTGGTACGCAATATATTTTTCATGGGTACCCCAAGCGTAAAATCTATAGTTTTTTACGGAAAAGGAGAGTAGTCTTTATATACTTCGTGATTAGACTCAATAAATCAGTGATTTAAGCGATTAATCACCCCCTCCTGTCTTTTGCATGTGCCGTTTTCTGCATGGAAACGGCGTTTTTTATTTGGCATGGTTCTTGCAAATATAGGGACATAAGGAAAATTACTGGTATTGACTGGTTCATTAAAAAAAATTAAATTGTGGAGGTATTATGGCTCTTAAAATAAGAAACATCCCGGTTCTCACAGGCTCTACGGCAGAGTCGTTTATTCGTGCTGCCGAAGAGCGCGAAAGGAACCCGCGTCATCTCAGATTGAAGGTTTCCTTCGACCAGATTGACGAAATGGCTGCTCGTGCCCGTTCTTATAGAGAGGCCCATAATGGAAAGAATCCGTTTAGCATCTGATTGCACAATTTATCCTATTGAAAAGAATACCGAATTATCCTCATTTTCTTGTGGAGATGAGGATTTGGATGAAAAAGAATGGATTTCGTTTAGGTTTTGTTTCGGCGTTCCATCATCCTTTTGTAAAGGCGGGCTTTTGCGTCATCATTAGTCGCGTCTTTATCTTGCGCAGGCTCTTTAGGCAAAAAGTCTTCGGGCTTGAACATCTCCTTAAAAATCGGGTCTTGCGAGACGTATCTTTTGGGGGAGAAAATGACGATTACAGAGGCAATGGCGATAAAGACAACGGCGGAAATGCATGCGATGGCGACGAATGCCTTCGGGTTGAAGCTGTCATCGTACCTGAGCCAAATCCAGAAGATAATGAAAAGCTCAATGACGAATAACGATATTGCCAATCTTACGGGTTTCATGCTTGATCCTTTTCCTTCCAATATACATTTATTAGCCTTTTGGGGTTATATTTATGGTATGTCTGTTCAACGCAAATCTTTCCATTTTGGGGGCAAGTCGTCTTTCGCGGCTTTGGGAGTGTTCGCTTTTTTGCTGGGCGTTTTCCCGCTTTGTGCGGGAGCGGCGAGCCTGGACGGCGTTTTCGATGCGGGTTGGACGACCGCATACCAGTCTGCGGATTCCATAAACCATATGCACCAGCGCCTGCACAATTTGGGCATGGAGCAGGTGGTGCTGCAGTACGCGGCGGTCGAGAAGACTCACCTGTATTACCCTTCCGAACTGGACTTTTTGCAGAACACGGAGTACAAGAACAACCAGCTTTTCCCGAAGAGCATAAATGCGGCGAAGCTGGCGGGGAACAAGCTCTGGCTGGGGCTCTACTACGATGGCGAAAACTGGTACACGCCGCCTACGGGCGATCAGCTCGATACGCTTGCGGCGCGTAACCTGCAGGTGCTCGACGAACTCTATGCGCTTTACGGGAACGAGCCGGTAATCGAGGGCGTGTACATTCCGCAAGAGATTGCGCGTCGCTACTGGGACGGCCTCCGGAGCATGACGCTCGCAGGGCGTTTCTTGATACCGGTCACGAAGGCGGCCCAGGCGAAGGGCTGGAAGGTGATGGTGGCTCCGTTCTACAACCAAAATCTGGATTCGGCTGGGCAGTTGCAGCCCTTTTTCGAGTCGCTCTTTAAAGAGGGATTCAAGCCCGATGTCTTGGCGGTGCAGGATGGCATTGGTTCGACTTCTATGGGCCGAGCCCATGCTTCGACCTCTAATTTCGAGGCTCATGCCGATACGGCGACGGTGGGCCTTTACGAACTCGCTATCGAGTCTGTTTGCAAGTTTTACGATGTCGATTTCTGGGTAGACGTGGAACTGTTCCGCACCGACGATACGCATGCGCTTGCGAGTGGCAAGAGGATCGTGACCCAGATTGATATTGCCCGTGCGTCGCGTGCCTCGAAGGTTATCGCCTACGATTTGTCGGTCCTCGGGAACGCCGGGCTCGATTCGCTCGAAAAGTGGCTGACCCGCGATACTACGCAGTCGATGTCTATTAAATTGCCTTGGCCGCGCAATTATGCCCCGCGCAGTTATGACCAGCCAGGTTCTGGTTCGCATGGGTCCCAGCCCAAATCGGTGGACGGAGAAAAACGCTACTACAGGCTGAACGGGGCGCGTGTCCGGCCCGGTGCCCGGAGCCGCTTTGTCGGTAATCGGTAATTGCGCGAAATCTCCGCGCTTTGATTTTTGTATATTCTTGCCGAAGAGGTTTTTATGTACCGTTTTTCGCGTTTTTTTGCATTTTTAGCACTTCTTGCCATTCCTGCGCTCGCTTTTGACGTGTTGACGTGTCTGTCAAGGCGAACGTGGATAACGCCCAGGTTTTCGTGGGCGACATGTTCAATTACGAAATCCAGGTGACTGCCCCGGAAAACGCCATCGTGGATTTGCCGAGTTTCGTGGGCAACCTCGGGAGTTTCGAGGTCAAGGAGATGAAGAACGAGAAGGTGACCGAGGGCATGCCCAAGGGTACCGCGAAGTTCGTGTGGCTTGCGACGCTCAATACGTTCGTGAGCGGCGACTTTTTGATTGCTCCGCAGCAGGTGAGTGCCGTTGTGGGTAGCGATACGGTGAAGACGAATACCGACCCGGTGGCGGTGAAGGTTTCGATGCGCACCACAGGCGAAGAGACGGACATTTTGGAAGTGGAAGACCCGCTGGATGACCCGCGCCTGCCGCAGTGGCTCTACATCGTGCTGATTGTTTTGGGCGTGCTGTTGCTCGTGTTCCTCGGTTGGTTCTTGCACAAGAAGTTTGCGAAGCAGGGGGCCGCTCCGCGCCTGCCTCCGTACGAAGAGGCGGTGCTTGCCCTCAAGGAACTCCGCGCGAAGAACTACCTCGCCGAAGGGAACCAGGGCGATTACTTCATGGCTCTCGGGTTCATTGCCCGCTGTTACATCGAACGCCGTTTCGACGTGGATATCTTGGATGCGACTGTCGCCGAACTCAAACAGCGCATGGCGCACGTGGCGGGCCTTCCGCAGGCCTACAAGGAATCGGTCGTAACGCTCGCCGTGGAAACCGAGCCGGTGAAGTTCGCGAAGATGAAGCTCGAAGGCGAACGCTGCCGCTTCTGGGACGAATGGGCTGATCGCCTGCTCGAAGACACGAAGCCGACGCCGGAAGAGGAACAGGCCAAGAAAGAAGCTTTGAAAGCGGCGGTGCAGGAAGTCAAAGCCGCCCGCAAGGCAAAGTAATTTTTCCGAGAAACTTCGTATAGCGGCGTACTCGGAGCCTCGCTGTACGATTTGTTCAGCTTCGGTCCTGCGGCCTTGCTCTACTCGCTTCTCGAAAAAATTGAGACTGGAATAAAAAACTTGGGTCTCGTCTTTAGAGATTAATCGTCATTCCGGTGTGCATCTGCTCGGCGCGCTCGCCGAGGACTTCCCGCAATATTCCATAGGCGCGGTCGCCGGTGCAATGCCCGGTGTAGATTTTCTGCACGTCGAGTTCACGTAGCCTTTCGGCAAAGGCGCGTACGCGTGCGTCCGGGTAACGGAAAAGGTGGAACCCGCCGAGAATCGCGTAAATCTTTTTGCCGGGGAAGGCGGCCTCGATTTCTTTCACGATGTTGTCCGCGCCCGCATGGCTGCAACTGTTCATGATGAACAGCCCCTGCGGGGTATCGAACACCAGGCTCTGTTCGTGGTCGAAGTTGTCGTAGCGGTACTTGCCGTTTTCCTTGACGCTCAGGTGCGCCATCTCGCCGATGCGTTCCAGCCCCGGGGTGGAATGCGGCACGAGCGTTATGCCCGGCGCAATTTCGGCGATGCCTTCCACGAAGCGGATGCGGTCAGCGAACCGTTCGAGCCATCCCTTGTGAATGCCGATGTAGTAATGGTATGTGAACCGCCCGAGCAGCTTCCCCGTGTGGTAGCAGTTTTCGGCAGCTCCCTTGCGCAGGTAGAATGGCGCGCTGGAATTCGCCTTGAAGAATTTCGCCATGCCGTTCGCGTGGTCGTAATGCGCGTGGCTGAGCACGCCGATGTCGACCTGCGTGAGGTCTATGCCCATCACGTTTGCGTTTTTGGCGAACAGGTGCGAGGCTCCCGTGTCGAGCAGCACCTTGTGCCCTTCGTATTCTACGTACACGGAGAGCCCCCACTCGCCAAAGAGCTTGCGCGAGCAGCACGTGCCCGCAATGTTGTCTATGAGGACTTGGACTTTCATCTTATGCCGGTGATTTCAGCCTTATTCGCAGTCGAGGCAGGTCCATTCGACCACGCCGTCGCAGCCTTCCTTGGAGCCGGTGAGGCGTTCGCATGTGTAGCTTTCGACGTCGATGAGGAATCCGAGATTGCCCGCGTTCCTGGTGCAGCATCCTTCGCAGTCGTTGTCGGAGCACTTGTCGTAGACGACGGCGTCTATGGATTTTCCGTTCTGGCGCAGCCTGAAGGTTTTGAGCTTGTACTTTCCCCAGTCCTTCTCGTGGATGGAGATGATGTTGTGCTCGCTGACCCATTCCTCGGTCTGCTGGTCGCTCAGGCCTGCAAAGTAGCCCGCCCATTCGCAGCCGTTGTACTCGATGCATTCCTCGCTGCCGGGATCCGGCCACGAGATGTACCACGTGAGATATGCCTTGTTCCACACGGTGTCGGTCGGTGCGGTCGTCGAGGAACTCGATTCGGTCGGGAGGGGGGCGCTGGACAGCGGAAGTGTTTCGCTGGATTCCGGCTCAATAACGCTGCTCGATTCAGGCGTATTTCCTGCGCTCAAGTCGGTCGAAACGCCGCTGGAATTGCTGTCGGCACAGGCGGCGAACATCGTTGCGGCCATGAAGGCCGTTCCCATGAGAATCTTGTTTGCAAATTTCATGACGTCTCCTTTACCAAACACGGGTTTATTTAATTTCTTTTCCGTCGCTGAAGGCGTTGCCGACGCGGCGTTCCATCACGTAGTAGCCGTGGCCCGCGGAATCGTAACACACCGGCTCGAGTTTTTCCACGGAAAGTTTGCCGCTTGCATCCAGTGCGGATTCGTCGGCGGTCACGTTCACGACTTCGCCGATCAAGAGTTCGGATTCCTCGTCGTAGCTCACCATTTTGCATTCGAGCGTAAGCGGGAGTTCCGCGATGAGCGGGGCGTCCACGTGCGCGCTCTTGATGGCGGTGAACCCGGATTTTGCGAACTTGTCGGGGACCTTGTTGCCGGAGGTGACGCCGAGGTAGTCGATTGCCTTGATGTGCTTCGCGGTCGCCATGCTCACGGTAAATGCCTTGCGCGCCTTGATGTTCGGCATGGTCTTGTGCGATGCCGCCACGTAGATTGCCACTTGGTTCGTATCGCTTACGGAACCCCATGCGGCGACCATCGCGTTGGGCGTGCCGTCTTCGTTGTAGGTTGCGATGACAAGCGTGGGTTGCGGGTAAAGGAATGCCTTGACTCCGAGATCTTTGCGCATGGTAAAACCTCCGATTTTTTTACAAGATATATTATTCTGAGGCGAAAATTATATACTTTTTTCTTAAAACGGTTAGCAAAGGAGTCCTTATGACTATCGGAATTATCGTCGCCATCGTAGTTGTCATCATCGTCGTGATGCTCATCTCCATGTACAACGGTCTCGTGAAACTTCGCAACAACCGCGAGAACGCTTTCGCGAATATCGATGTGCAGCTCAAGCAGCGCTTTGACTTGGTTCCGCAGCTGGTGAATACGGTCAAGGGCTATGCCACGCACGAAAAGGAAACTCTTGAAAAGGTGACTGCCGCCCGTGCCGCCGCCATGAACGCCAGTACGGTCGATGAGAAGGTCGCCGCCGACAAGGCCCTTTCCGGTGCGCTCGCCGGGCTCCGCGTGTCCTTGGAAGCTTACCCTGAACTCAAGGCCGACCAGAGCTTCTTGCAGCTGCAGAACGAGCTTGCCGATATCGAGAATAAGCTCTCCGCCGCCCGTAGGTTCTTCAACTCCACTACCCGCGAGTTCAACAACGCTTGCGAGGTGTTCCCGAGCAATATCGTGGCTGGCATGTTCGGCTTCAGGCGCGCGCCCATGTACGAGCCTACCGAGGGCCGCGAAGCGCTGAACAAGGCTCCCGAGGTACGTTTTTAGGAATGAAAAATGTGGAGTGTGGAATGTGAAATGAATAATTACACACCTCACATTTCACATTACACATCCTTATGAAGTACGTCGGCATTCAGACCCAGATTTGGCGGAATAACCGCAATACGGTTATTCTGCTCCTTATGTTCCCGGTCATCCTTTTGGGGATGGTCCTCGGGACTATTATGCTGCTCGACTGGCTCGGCTATTTCTGCTGGGACGGCGTGTGCGAAGCCGGCCTCCAGGCGACCACGTTCCATTGGGATGTCATCTGGCGGTATTTCCTGGATGCGATGCCGTTTACGCTTGCGGTAACGGCCATCTGGTTTGTCATCGCTTATTTCACGAACACCGCGATTATACGCCACGCCACGCATGCGCGCCCGCTTGAGCGCAAGGAAAACGTGCGCGTCTACAACATCGTCGAGAACCTCTGCATCGCGGGCGGAATCGAGATGCCCAAGATAAACATCGTGGAGGATTCGAGCCTCAACGCTTTCGCGAGCGGGATAGATATCAATTCCTATACCATCACGCTTACCACGGGAATCATTGACAAGCTGGACGATGCGGAACTTTCTGCCGTGGTGGGGCACGAACTCACGCACATCAAGAACCGCGATACGCGCCTGATGGTGGTCTGCATCGTTTTCGTGGGCATTTTCTCGATGCTCATGAGCGTGTTGAGCCGTGTACTGAGCAGCATGTGGCAGACTCCGCGGTATCGCGGGCGCCGCAAGAACGATAGCGCGGGCGCGGGTATCGTCCTCGTCTTGATTGTATTGCTCGTGTGGGCGACCATCGGGTATTTCTTCAGTTCACTCACGCGCCTCGCCATTTCTCGCAAGCGCGAGTATGTCGCCGATGCGGGCGGCGCCGAGCTTTGCGGTGATCCGCTGGCACTGGCATCGGCCCTGAGGAAGATTTCCAACGATCCGGGGCTTGCCTCCGTGCAGCGCGACGACATAGCGCAGCTCTACGTGATTCACCCTGACGAGGAATACGACAACGAGATGGGCCTTACGGGCCTGGTCGCGAAGGCGAATATCTTGTTCTGCACGCACCCCGACACTCCGGAACGCATCAAGCTCCTGGAACAGTTTTAATTCCGCCGCCACCGTTGTGGGTGGCGAGCGTCTCCGCCGCGTCGTCATGCCGCAGTTGCGGAGCAACAAGGGCATCCATTGCGTCATATCGCAGCTACGAAAGTAGCAATGGCGTTTATTTTTCAACTGACATTTTTTGTCATAAATAAAATGTATCTTTCTAATGAAAAAGAGAGGTACATTATGATGAACTGGAACAAGATTTTCGATTATGCCTTGCGTACGGCCCTGGTGGCGCTTTCTGTTGCCGTATTCGGCATTATTCTACGTTTACGAAGTCGCCCGAATTTAAAGCCCCGCGGGCGTGCCGCCTTTTGGCGGATGCGAGAGTGAGCGACCGGATGTTCTGCGCCAGGGACGTCGAACGAACGGTCTCTGTGAACGGAAAAGGCCCGTCTTAACGGGCCTTTGCAGTGAGAGTGAGCGCCTGCCGGAGTAATTTAATGCTAGAGCGAAGCGCGAGCGGTCTTTTGCAAACGGTCTTTTGCAAACGGTTAAAAAAACCTCGGCGAGATGCCGAGGCTTTTCAAATTCACTGAATGTTCTGTATTAGTATCTCTGCTTCAGCACATCCGGGCATTCCACTTCTTCGTAGTTGTGCTCGGGGTTGCCTGCTGCGTGCATCCATTCGGCGAGGAACAAGCATCCCTTCTTGGCTTCGGCGTCATTGCTGAACACGCTTTCGCACTTCTTCTGGAGGCATCTCTGCATTGCGCTTGCCTGGTAGTTCGATTCCACTTCGCACTTGGAAAGCAGACCGCCGTACTGTTCACCCTGATCGCCCCAGCCCATGCTGCTGCAACCGTTGAACTGGCCAACGCCACCACCCGGAATCATGATGTCGAACTGTCCTTGCTGAACGTCGCCACCGATGTTCGTGGTCATGATGATGAGCTTCTTGCCCTTGATGGCCTTGGTGTTTGCGTTGGTGGAGTTGTAGTGGCCTTCGCCTGTGAAAGTCAACTGGAAACACTTGCCGCAGTCACCGCCGTTGCTTGCGGGCACGGCAGCGAATGCGAAGCCGTAATCGTCGCAGCCGTCAACCGTGAACGGAATCTGGCTCGTACAGGTCATGAGGCCGCCGCCGCTGCAGACGCTTCCGCCACCCCAGTCGGTGCTTTCGCTCTTGCCCTTGTTGGTGCACTGCTTGGCGTAATTGCCGTGTGCGTGTTCCGGCCAGGAGCAGTGAGGCTTGCAGCAGTCCCAGTAACGGGTTGCCCAGCCGCTACCCTTGGAGCCGCCCTTCGTCTTGATGGTCGGGCATCCGCCTGTGGGCTTGGAGGAGCTGCTCTGTACGCTGCTGGAGGACTTCGCACTGCTGGAGCTCTGTACACTGCTGGAGCTCTTCACGCTGCTGGAAGATGCCGCGATGCTGCTGGAAGAAACGATGAGGATGTTGCTCGAGGATACGGGCTCGCTGGAGCTCGATACGGGTTCCTTGGTGAACTTGTCGCCCGGCTGGAGGACCGGGAGGCTACCGATGTCGCTCACCACGGCGAGGACATTGCCGGAACCGTCCGCTGCGAGAATCTGGCCTGTCGTGAAGTCGAATATGCCGATTTGGCGGCCTTCCACGTCGGTGACGACGCTGTACTGGCCATCTGCGGTGGGGTAGATGAGGTATTCGGTTGTACCGTCGTTGAACAGCCATACGCTGCCGACGATGGCGTAAACTTGCTTATTGGGAGAAAGGGTGGGGAGTGTATTCAAGTCGAGGCCATCGATGATGACTTCGCCGTTGAGGTTCCTGAGCACGCCGACGTACGATCCCTCATAGAAGACGATGCTGCCGATAATGTTACCATCAGCGTCGGTTACGGTACCGTCCAGATAAATGATGTAGTCGGTATCGAACGAGAAAAGCCATGCGGGAGCTGTGACGATATAGTCCGGAGTGCCGGGACCGGCAGGTTCCTCGGTACAGTTCCAGGCAAAAAGTAGTGCTCCTGCGATGAGCAGAGACTTAAAAAAATTTTTCTTCATATATCTTCCTTTCTCTCTTTCCCCCAACACTTTACCGACACAAAGATACTTTAATGATGTCGAAATTCCATGTAAAAAAACGGCAAAACTCGATTATGCGTTCCTTTTATGTTCCCGGTCACATCGCGGGGCCCCTGAATGTAAACTAATGTAAAATTTTCGAATGTAAAAATAAAATTACAAAAGAGAGCCGGAGGCGGAGGAACTTGGTTCGGCTTTACTTCACACAGGTTGATTAATTGTTGATAAGTTGGATTTATCCTATTCTCAAAAATATTGAAACCTTGAAATTTCGCAAAAAAGGGCATTTCGATGGGCGGTGCCGGGGGTGCGGCGAAAATCCCGGAAAAAGCGGCTCCAAAATGTGGATAACTTGCCGTTTTTCGCCTTTTTCGGTAAAAAAAGAAAAAAAACGCTTGAAAAAAAACTGTCATTTGCTAAATTTGTGGCTCAATTTCGGAGAGTACCGCTTCCTATGCTTTCCGGGATAACGGAAGTCCTTGAGACTTTTTGACTTGAAGCGATAAACCTTCTGCTGAAGAAGAGGATAAAATGGCAAAAGAACATTTTGACAGAAGCAAGCCGCACTGCAACATCGGCACCATCGGCCACGTTGACCACGGTAAAACCACTCTGACCGCTGCAATCTGCACGACTCTCGCTGCCCGCGGTCTCGCCAGCGCCAAGCGTTTCGACGAAATCGACAACGCTCCTGAAGAAAAGGCTCGTGGTATCACGATCAACACTTCTCACGTCGAATACACCACTGCA
>CACXXH010000013.1 GCA_902771595.1 Fibrobacter succinogenes
CTTGCCTTGCTGCGCAAGGCTGCGGTATGACGTCTAATGGGCACTCTTGCCCCTTCGGGGCTGCGGTGCGACGTTTATCGCAAGGCTGCGGTATGACGTTCGTACCGAACGTCACTTGCAGCGGTGGAAGTCGTCTTCCACGCGGATGATGTCGTCTTCGCCGGTGTATTCGCCCACCTGCACTTCCACGATGACCAGCGGGAGCTTGCCTTCGTTCTGCAGGCGGTGGACTTCACCCACCGGGATGTAGGTCGATTCGTTCGGGCGCACGTAGAACACCTTGTCGCCGACAGTGCAGGTAGCGGTACCGCTCACCACGACCCAGTGTTCGGAACGGTGCAGGTGCTTCTGCAGGCTGAGGCGCTTGCCCGGCTTCACCACGATGCGCTTCATCTTGTAGCGTTCGGAGGATTCCAGCACGGAGTACGTACCCCACGGGCGGCTCACCGTCTGCGGCACGTTGATGAGGTCGGAGCCGCGGGCCTTGAGTTCTTCCACGACTTTCTTCACCTTCTGGCTGCTGCTGAGCGGGGCCACAAGGAGGGCGTCCGGAGTATCGACGATAAGCATCTTGTCGAGGTCGATAGTCGCAATGGCGCGCTGGCTGCCCAGCACGAGGGAGTTCTTGGAACCAACCGCAATATGGCGTGCGTTCACGTTGTTGCCGTTTTCGTCGTGCGGGTATTCCCCGTACAAACTATCAAAACTGCCCAGGTCGCTCCAGCCGATGTCGCTCGGCACGACCTTCACCTTCTTGGACTTTTCCATCACGGCGTAGTCAATGGAGTTGCTCGGGATAGCGAGCATGTCGTCGCGGTCGATGCGGATGGGTTCGCCGGCTTCAACGGGAGCCTTTTCGAGAGCGGCCTTCGATGCGGTGAGAATGTCAGGGGAATACTTCTTGAGTTCTTCGAGGAAGGTCTTGGCCTTGAAGCAGAAGATACCGCTATTCCAGTAGAAGTTGCCTGCCACCAGGTACTTCTCGGCAGTTGCAAGGTCGGGCTTCTCGACAAAGCGCTTCACGTTCTCGCCGTCAGCCTCGATGTAGCCATAACCGGTTTCGGGGCTAGTCGGTGTGATACCGAAAGTCACCAGGTTGCCGGCCTCGGCAAGTTCCTGCGCACGGAGGAGGACCTTCTTGTATTCGTCCTTCTTGCGGATTACGTGGTCCGAAGGAGAAACGAGCACGATGGTATCGGGCTTCATGGTAAGGCAAGCAAGCGCAATCGCGGGAGCGGTGTTACGGCCCACGGGTTCCAGAAGGAACTTGCTACCCTTGTGGCCTTCCGCCTCGAGCTGGTCCTTCGCGAGGAAGAACTGGTCGGCGTTAGAGACAATGAACTGCGATTCGCACACGGCGGAGTTCGTGACGACCGTCTTGCGGAAAAGGGACTGCCCGTCAAAGAGCGGCGCAAACTGTTTGGGCATCAGAGAACGGCTCACAGGCCAAAGGCGTGTTCCGGAGCCACCGCAAAGAATCAGATTAATCATAACACTAAACCTCTATTATTTTCGGCCCTACTTGCCGTTCATTATAAGTTCTATGTTGCGCGCTGCTCCGATACCATCGTACACGCCCTTGTTCGGCCATCGCCAAAGCCATAGCGTTTTTCGCATTCAGGTGGAACACGTCAATCTGTGCTTCCGAAGTATTGCGGATAACATAAATAGCCCTAGAAGAAGCGTTGGTCGCCTGCAGGCCACCCGCAGTGGCAAGGGCTTCCGCCAAAGAAAGTTTACCCTGGTTCACGTTCACGGCGCCCGTCCTTGCGACTTCGCCCATCACAAACACGCGGTTTTCCTTCTGCGTTTCAGAGAGCGTCGGAATGAAAATCTGGTCATCGGGTTTGAGCAAGATGCGGTCAAGCGGGAGGTTCGTCCTAAAGGCTTCCAGGTAGTTGATGTCGTAGACCTTCTCGCCACGGCGCAACTGCATGGCAGACGGGTCCGCTTCTTCGGCAAAACCACCCACGGCAGCAATAGCGTTCGGAATCGTCATCGGCATTTCGTTAAAGGGGACAAATCCCGGCTTGTTCACCGCACCGGAAACAAAAGCCTTAAGGCTATTGTAGCCCGTCACGCGCACATCGACCTGCGGATCGTTCAAAATCTTGTCGGAAAGACGCTTCGTGATTTCGGCACGGAGTTCTTGGGCAGTGAGACCCGCAGCCTTGATTTCTCCAGCATACGGGTAAAACAGCGTTCCGTCTGTCGTCACGCGCTGGCCTGCCGGCTGGTACTGGCCCATCGGGGACGTAAGTTCCGGGTGTTCCCACACCACCACCTGGACCATGTCCAGAGGACCGATGCGGTATTCCAGGCTCGGAAGAGAATCGACAACCAACTCGGCCAAATCACCGCCATCAGGATTGGCAGACGAATCCGAAGCAGCAGCCACAGAGAATTCACCCTTGTCGATGGAATGAACGAAGACCTTGATTCCGTTGTAATCGGCACCATCTCCTGGGACATCCATTTGCATTTGGGGCCCTAAAGCACACCCGACAAGTGCAAGGGAAATTCCCGCCAATAAACAATTAAGCCTCTTCATTATTTGTCCTCGCTCTTTTTAATCTTCTCCACCCAATAAGGAGTCAGTTTCGAAATAAAATTCCATGCAAGCACGAAAGCGTTTTCGGGACGGCGGTACGGGTCAGGGATATCCACCTGCTGCGCCTCGCCGTAGCGGTGAATCTTTTCGCCCATATCCGGATAACGGCGCTGAAGTTCCACCTTATGGCCGTTTTCCATTACCAGAACCAAATCGGCCCACTTGAGGATATCCAGATTTATCTGGCGAGCGCGATGGGCGCTCATGTCAACGCCATGCTGCATAGCAATCTTCTGACTAATTTCGTGCGCAGGATGATCGACAAGCGCACCAAGCCCGGCGCTCATCACCTTAAAGCCTTCACCCAATTCCTTTTTCAACAGGTACTCTCCCGTAGGACTACGACAGATATTACCTGTACAAACAACAAGTATGTTCTTCATTACTACATAAAATAGAAAATTGACCGTCCGCCGGTGGGCCACAGACAGCGAGTTATCCCTATGGAGAGAAGGCGCTACAGTTCGAACGCGAAGCCCAAGTCCTTGAGGGCGGGGTTCTTCGTGTCCTTTTCGGAAAGGAGCGGTTCAAAGCCGTTCCCGACCGGCCATTCGATACCGATGGCGGGGTCGTTCCACATCAGGCCACCTTCGTCCTTCGGGTCGTACAGGCGGGTGCACTTGTAAACAAAAGTTGCGGTTTCGCTGAGGACCACGAACCCGTGGGCAAAACCTTCGGGAATGTAGAACTGCTTTTTGTTTTCGGAAGAAAGCGTCACGCCTTCCCACTTGCCGAACGTCGGGCTACCTTTGCGCAGGTCCACCGCCACGTCGAAAACTTCACCTTCAATCACGCGGACGAGTTTGCCCTGCGGGTTCTTCTTCTGGAAATGCAGCCCGCGGAGCACGCCCTTCTTGCTCTTGGATTCGTTATCCTGCACGAAGACCATGTCGAGACCGGCGGCATCGAATTCCGCCTTGTTGTAGGTTTCCATGAAATAACCACGATGGTCGCCGAAGACCGTCGGCTCTACAATCGTCACGCCCTCGATGGAGGATTTAATGAAGTTGAATTTAGACATTTTTGAGTTCCTAGTTAGAAGTTACTTGTTACTAGAAAGTTCAACTAAAGATGCTAGTAACTAAGAACTAGTAACTAGTAACTTTTTCTCCGTACATTTTTTCGTAATACTTCTCGTAGTCGCCGCTCGTGATGTTGTCGAGCCATTCCTGGTTGTCGAGGTACCAGCGCACCGTCTTCTCGATGCCTTCTTCGAACTGCAGGGACGGTTCCCAGCCGAGTTCCTTCTGGAGCTTGGTGGAATCAATCGCATAGCGGGCGTCGTGGCCCAGGCGGTCCGTCACGTAGGTGATGAGGTTCATGTCTTCGCCTTCCGCACGGCCAAGCAGCCTGTCAACAGTTTTAATCACGACCTTGATGATATCGATATTCTTCCATTCGTTGAAGCCGCCGATATTGTACGTCTCGGCAATCTTCCCGTTATGGAAAATCACGTCGATGGCGCGGGCGTGGTCTTCCACGAAGAGCCAGTCACGCACGTTCTCGCCCTTGCCGTAAACCGGCAGCGGCTTCTTGTGACGGATGTTGTTGATGAAGAGCGGGATGAGCTTTTCGGGGAACTGGTACGGACCGTAGTTGTTAGAGCAGTTCGTCACGATGGTCGGCATGCCGTAGGTATCGTGGAACGCACGCACAAAGTGGTCGGAGCCGGCCTTGGACGCGGAATACGGAGAATGCGGCGTGTACTTCGTCGTCTCGTAGAAGAAGTCGTCACCGTAAGCCAAGTGATGTTCGGAGCTCGAAGCAGTCGTCGTGAACGGAGGCGTGATTCCTTCCGGGTGGTTCATCTTCAAGGCACCGTAGACTTCATCGGTAGAGATGTGGTAGAAGCGCTTGCCTTCGTACTTTTCGGGGAGGCTTTCCCAATAGAGTTTCGCGGCCTGCAGGAGGCTCAGGGTGCCCATGACGTTCGTCTTCGCGAAGGTGAACGGGTCCTTGATGGAACGGTCCACATGGCTTTCGGCCGCGAGGTGGATAATGCCGTCGACATGCTCGTCCTGCATGAGCTTGTAGAACGCGTCGAAATCGCAGATGTCCATCTTCACGAACTTGTAATTCGATTTGCCCTCGATGTCCTTGAGGTTCGCGAGGTTGCCCGCGTAAGTGAGCTTGTCGAGGTTGATGATCTTGTAGTCCGGATACTTGTTCACGAACAGGCGAACCACGTGGCTCCCGATAAAGCCCGCACCGCCGGTAATGACGATAGAACGTTTCATAAATTAATACCTTATCTTTCCTTCCGCAACCTTGCGCAGGTGCTGACCATAGGGGGATTTGCCGTACTTGGCGGCAGATTCCAGCAATTTTTCCTTGGAAATCCAGCCGTTGATGTAGGCGATTTCCTCGACGGCAGAAATCTGGATACCCTGGCGGTTTTCCACCATCTTCACGAACTCACCCGCTTCGATGAGACTGTCCATCGTGCCGGTATCGAGCCATGCGAATCCACGACCGAGGAGCTTCACATCCAACTCACCCATATCGAGGTACGTCTTGTTGAGGTCCGTAATTTCGAGTTCGCCGCGGGCGCTGGGCTTCTGGGCCTTTGCGAATCCCGAGACGCGGTTGTCATAGAAGTAAAGGCCCGTGATGGCGTAGTTGCTCTTGGGTTCCTTCGGCTTTTCTTCGACCGAGATCACCTTGCCCTTGTCGTCGAATTCAACGACACCGAATCGTTCCGGGTCTTCCACGTAGTAGCCGAACACGCTCGCGCGTCCGTTTTCTTCGGCGTTCTTTACCGCGGCCTTCAAAAGCGGGCTGAAGCCGTTCCCGTAAAAAATGTTGTCGCCGAGCACCATCGCGCAGCAATCGTTACCGATGAATTCCTCGCCCAGGATAAACGCCTGCGCAAGTCCGTCGGGACTGGGCTGCACTTTGTAACTCAGATTGAGGCCCATCGCGGAACCGTCACCGAGGAGGCGCTCGAAATTCGGCAAGTCCGTCGGAGTAGAAATAATCAGGATGTCACGGATACCCGCCAGCATAAGCGTCGACAGCGGATAATAAATCATCGGCTTGTCGTAAACGGGCAGGAGCTGTTTACTCGTGACCATGGTCAGCGGGTACAGGCGCGTGCCGGAGCCTCCGGCGAGTACGATTCCTTTCATAATGTATCCTGTTCTAGGGGCCTCGACTATAAAATGTAACAAATTCGGCTCATCCGGAAAAAAACTATCTTTAGGCACATGAGTGAAAACGCCCGCAAAGCCCTGAAAGATTTTATTCCGCAAGCCACAAACGGAGAGGTTTCATCCGAAGACTTGCTCGACGCTTTCATGCAATGGGCGGAGTCCCGCGGGACCACGCTCTATCCCGCGCAAGAAGAGGCAATCCTCGAACTTTTGGACGGGAAGAACGTCATATTGAATACCCCCACGGGTTCAGGCAAGTCGATGGTCGCCCTGGCGCTCCACTTCGACAGCATCGCGCACGGGCGCAAGAGCGTGTACACCTGCCCCATCAAGGCGCTCGTGAACGAAAAATGGATGGCGCTCTGCAAGGAATTCGGCGCCGAAAACGTTGGGCTTTCGACCGGCGATGCAACCGTGAACCACGATGCGCCCATCCTGTGCTGCACAGCAGAAATTCTTGCCAACATGGCACTCAACGAGGGCGAAAAACTCGACATCATGGACGTAGTGATGGACGAGTTCCATTACTACTCCGACAAGGAACGCGGCGTCGCCTGGCAGGTACCGCTCCTCACGCTCCCGCAATCGAGATTCTTGCTGATGAGCGCGACCGTCGGCGCAACAGATTTCTTTGAACGCGACTTAACAAAACATACTGGGCGCGAAACCGTAACTGTACGCTCTACGCAGAGGCCGGTACCGCTCGACTTCAGCTACAGCACTTCCGAGATTTCGACCGAAGTGCAGAAGTTAGTGAACGAAGGCAAGGCGCCCGTATACGTGGTGCATTTTACGCAGGCAGCAGCCGCAAGCAATGCGCAAAACTTTATGAGCCTCGACCTGTGCAGCAAAGAAGAAAAGCAGGCCATCAACGAAGCCATCAAGGAAGTTCGCTTCAGCAGCCCTTACGGCCCGGATGTCAAGCGCTGGCTCAAGCAGGGAATCGGTCTGCACCATGCGGGACTTTTGCCCAAGTACCGCATCCTCTGCGAAAAGCTCGCACAGAAGGGATTGCTGAAAGTCATCTGCGGAACCGACACGCTCGGCGTAGGCGTGAACGTCCCTATCCGTACGGTGCTCTTCACGCAGCTCTGCAAGTACAGCGGCGACAAGACGGCGATTCTTACCGCACGCGACTTTCACCAGATTGCAGGCCGCGCCGGAAGAAAAGGTTTTGACGACGTGGGCTACGTGGTGGCGCAAGCGCCCGAGCATGTTATCGAGAACTTGAAACTCGAGGCCAAAAGCCGCCAGACCGGCAAGAAGTTCCAGAAGCGCAAACCGCCCGAGCACGGCTACGTTCCCTTCGACGAGAGCACGTACAAGCGCCTGATTGACGCCCAGCCCGAACCGCTCACTTCGAGTTTCCGCGTAGACCACGGGATGCTCCTGAATATATTGAGCCGCGAGACCGACGGCTGCCGCGCCATGCGGAACCTTTTGAAGGACTGCCACGAGAGCGCCGCCAGCAAGAAGCAGTTGCAGCACCGCGCCTTCATGCTGTTCCGCAGCCTGGTGGAAAAGAAAATCGTGGAATTCGTCCCCGCAGTCGCTCCAGGTTACAGCCACCTGCGCGTGAACATGGACTTGCAGGACGACTTCGCGATGAACCAGCCGCTCTCGCTGTACCTGCTCGATACGCTCCCGAAACTCGACAAGGATTCGCCGGAATACGCACTCGACGTAATCACGTTATGCGAATGCATCGTCGAGAACCCCGATGCCATTCTCCGCATCCAGCAGAGCAAGGCCCGTGAAGCGCGCCTGAACGAACTCAAGGCGCAAAGCATGGAATACAACCAGCGCATGGAAGAACTCGAAAAAGTCGAGTACCCCAAGCCGCTGCGCGACTTCATTTACGACACGTACAATGCATTTGCGGAAGTGCACCCGTGGGTCGACGTGAACGTAGAACCCAAGAGCATCGTGCGTGAGATGTTCGAGAACTTCAGCACTTTCAGCGGGTACGTGAAGCAGTACAACCTGCAGCGCATGGAAGCGATTTTGCTGCGCCACCTGAACTACGTATACAAGGTGCTCTCGCAGACCGTACCCGACGGCTACAAGAACGAGGAACTGCTCGAAATGCAGGACTACCTGGGCGACATGATACGCCGCGTCGACTCGAGCCTGCTGGAAGAATGGGAAAAAATGGCGCACCCCGAAGACTACCAAAAGCGCCTAGACGAGGGTGCAACGGAAGACGAGGCAGAGAAGGCTTTCGGTGCAGACAAAGCCGCCGCCGACATCACCTACGACAAGAAGCGATTCCTCGGCATGGTACGCCAGCGCATTTTCCAGATCATGGGCAACCTCGCCAAGCAGGATTTTGCTACTGTTCTCGACAGCCTCGCCGACGACCTGGCCGAAGGCGAAATGCTCGTGGATGGCGAAGGGAAACCCTGGACAGAAAATTCGCTCACCGAAATCATGGCCAGCTACACCGCCGAGCACCATAAGTTCCGCATGGACGTGGAAGGCCGCGCGCTCGCCCACACCATCGTCACCTACGAAGGCGACACGATGCATGTACAGCAAATGCTCCAGGACGAAGAAGAATTCAACGACTGGAGCATCGATTTCGATATCAGCTTGAACGATAGCCGCGAGGCGGGAATCCCGCTACTCAAACTCATGAGAATCGGCGAAGTTTAAACCGCAATTATTGTGTGTGTTAAACTGCGCCGCAATTTTTACAGGCGTTAAATTCGGCCTTTAAAATCCGCACGAATTAAACCGCACCGCCGAATTCGAAGCCGGCTTCTTCGACAGTTGTTTTCAGGGCGGCCTCGTTCACGTCGTCTTCGTCGTGCCACTTGACGAACAGTTCCTTGCGGCTCACGTCGGCCTCGACGAAAACCACGCCATCCAACTTGAAAACGGCCTTCTCGACGCAAGCCTTGCAATGGCTGCAACTCATGCCGAGAACTCTATAAGTTTTTTCCACCGGCTCATCATGACCGCAATGTTCATGACCTTCATGATTGTGGTCATCGTGGCAATGGCACGCATCTCCGTGTTCATGGTCATGGCCGCAACCGCAGCTTTCGTGATCACAGCCGCAGTGTCCGCCGCAACCCTTGTGCGCAAACTTCGCATAGATCATGAACGCCGCCAGCAAGCCCGCGCAGATGTAATCGAACACGCCAAGCGCTCCATGACCGTGACATTCGGCGGAACCGTGCGGCAACATCGCCGAAAGGAACGTGTCCATGAAGAACGTATCGACAATCAGGCCGAAACCGATAGCGCCAACAGCAATGGAAAGCAGGTAGGCAACCAGCGTGCGCTTGCCAAAAGCCTTCCCCACCACGAGCATGCTCGCGATGCTCGTCGCGGGCCCGGCCATCAGCAGCACGAGAGCCGCACCGGGTGTAATTCCCTTCGCCACGAGAGCGAGCGCCAGCGGGATGGAACCCGTCGCGCAAGTGTACATCGGCATCGCCAGCACGAGAACGGCCAGCATGCAGAGCAGCGGGTAATCGCGCAGCGTGAGGAACAGTTCGTTCGGGACGAACGCCGAAATCAAGGCGCCCAACACAAGACCGATGCAGAGCCACTTGCTCACATCGCCCACCATGTTCACGAGCCCGTAGCGGAACGTCTCGGCCACCTTCTGTCCGAAGGTCATCTGGCGAACATCGCGCGACTCGCAACCGCAGTGCTTATCACCACACCCGCAATGATCATGATGTTCATGATGGTCATCGCCACAGCCGCAATGTTCATGTTCGTGTTCCTCTTCTTCACAATGCCCGCAACCACAGTGATGCTCGGTATCGCAATCGTCGAAATCGACGGTCTCATTCTGCACACGAACGTCATCCCGTTCCCCGCGCGTAGCGATGTTCGTAAACACGCCGCCAAAAAGCGCCGTCACGAAAGCCGCAATCGGGCGCAGTATCGCGAAAGGCAAGCCGAGCAGCGAGTACGTCGCCAGTATGGAATCCACGCCCGTCGCCGGAGTCGAGATGAGGAAGCTTACGCTCGCCCCCTTGCTCGCGCCTTCCTTGCGGAGCGCAATCGACGTGGGAATCACGCCGCAACTGCAAATCGGGAGCGGGACGCCGAAAAGCGCAGCCCACAGCACCGACATGAAATTGGACTTAGAAATCTTCGGGACGTACAGGTGGTTCGGCACCCACACGTGCAAAATTCCCGCAAGCAAAAAACCGAGCAGCAGGAACGGCGCCATCTCGGAAAACAGCGTGATGAACTCATGAACGAATTCGCCAAAGATATTCGCAAACGATTCCATGTTTATTTCCCCTTCTTCTTGTGGAGAATGTGAGTCAGACCCGTGTTAAAAATTTCACCGATGTGTTCATCGTCGAGGGCGTAAAACATCTTGCGCCCCTCGCGGCGCGGCTTCACGAGGTTCGCCGTACGCAGAATTCTCAGCTGGTGGCTCACCACGGACTGTTCAAGCCCGAGCATGTCGGCGATGTCGTTCACCGAAACGTCGTGCTCCATCAGGAGCTGGATAATGCGGATTCGCGTCGTATCGCCGAAGATGCGGAAGAATTCCGAAAGCTCGAACAGGGTATCCAGATTCACGTTCTGCATGGGCTTACCTCGTCTTTTCGATATATGAACACATATTCATATTTTCATATTTAGATAAAAACAAGCGGTTCGTCAAGAGATGGAGCGAAAAAAATCCATTTTTTCTACATTTTATTGCATGACAGGCGATATTTCCAACTCGAAAATCACTCCGGACGCCCTCAAAGGCCGTTTCGCGGCAGTCCTCCCCGCCGGTGGACTCGGCAAGCGCATGGGCGGAAACATCCCCAAGCAGCTCATGCTTCTAGGCGGCAAACCCGTCTACCGCTACTGTTTGGAGACCTTCCTCAAGATGGACGAAATCGCCGAAGTCGTGATGGCCGTCCCCGCCGACTGGAAGGATCATTTCGAAAAGGATTTCTCCCACCCCAAGCTGAAAATCGTCGTAGGCGGTGCCGAACGCTGGCAGTCCGTCGAAAATGGCGTCAACGCACTCACGAGCGGCGCCGAATACGCGCTGGTCCATGACGTGGCCCGCCCCTTCATCAGCGAAGAGATTATCCGCAACGTTTGCGAAACGCTTATAACCAAAGGCAGCTGCCTCGTGGCGAAACCCGCAGTGGACACCATCAAGATCGCAAAAGACGGCAAGGTCGAAAACACCATCGACAGGAACACCGTGTGGCTCGCGCAGACCCCGCAGGCCGCCTCCGTCGCGCTCTTGAAAAAACTATACGCCCGCATCGCCGACGAGCCATTGAACTTTACGCCCACCGACGAAGCAAGCGTCCTCGAACACTTCGGCGAAAACGTCTACATCGTGAAGGGCAATGCCGCGAACGACAAACTCACCACACCCGAAGACTTCGAAATTTTCGCTAAGCGCACACGCTAACCGAGCACTCAGCACAAAAATTAAATGTCCACCGCACTTGCGCCTGTGCGGTGATTTTTTATATATTGTTATTGCATTACATCAATCCTGCTGACAGCGTATTCGATGGACGCCTCTGGCGTCTGTGTCTGCGTCTCGGTCATGTTTTTAAGCAAGCTTAAAACCGCGACTCTCGACTTGACACGATCCGGGCAGGAACGTAGAGTTCCACCCGCTATAACGCGAGTGCATTTTCAACAAAAAAAACTCTTTAACCGCCGTGTGTTTTCGCGTGCCCTCAACGTACCGGAAGCATCAGCACGGCAAAGGAATACCTATGGAACAGGAAGACTTTGTTCCCGACTACGCACAGATTTCCCGTGATATCTGGATCCAGCAGACCTACGAAGAAATCAAGAAGCGCACCTACCTCGACCCTCTCTACGACGCCGCATTCAAGGTGTTCCTGAGCGACGAACAGGCGCTCATCAGTTTCTTGAACGGTGTGTTCAAACTCGAAGGCGACAACCGCATCACCGCAGTCACCATCAAGAATACGGAAGTGAATATCCTTTTCCCGCAAGTCAAGACGTTCAGGCTCGACATTCGCGCAACAACTTCGACCGGCTTTTGCATCAACGTCGAGATGCAAAAGGCAAAACACAGTCGCTTCATCGAGCGCATCCTTTTGCAGCACAGCGCGTTCATGCTCCAGAGCAAGCACGAATGGGACCAGGAATTCTTCAAGGAACCCGCGAGGGAACTCACCGACGAAGAGCGCACTCAGCGCTACGACCTTCGTTACGAATTTCCGCCCACCTTCGCCATCTGGATTTGCGATTTCCACTTGGAAAAACAGTCCGGATACCGCGGCACCTGGGCAATCCGCAACGAGCAGGGCTTGACGCTTTCTGAAAAGGTTAAGTATATTTTGTACGACCTGACGCAGTTCAGCAAGAAGCGCGAAGAAATCAAGACCACCGAGGACCGCTGGCTCTACCTGCTCAAAAACGCTGGTTCGTCCGATGACCTCCCTGATTTTGACGACAGTGTTATCGCGAAAGCGATCAAGCGCCTCCTCGTGGGAACCGCATCGGAAAAGCTCTTAAAGGAACAGGCAAAGAACATGGTGATGACCGAAGAAGAACTGGACTATCTGGCCTCGCTGAAGGTCCGCGCCCGTGCAGAGGGCAAAGCCGAAGGCTTGGCGGAAGGAGCCAACAGCAAGGCCCGCGAAACAGCCGCAAAGATGCTGGCCAAGGGAAAGCCCATTGACGAAATCGCTGAGTTCACAGGCCTTGCGGAATCTGAAATTCTCGCGATTAAAGCCAGACCCGCTCAGTAATTCCGCAACATCAATAAATTTCAAGGCGGTTCGTTCATTGCGAACGACCGCTTTTTTTGTACAAGAAACCTCGCCGAAGCGAGGCGCAATATTTCGGATTTGCGAAGAAAAGGAAAGGCTCCCGAAGGAGCCTTCTGCTTTTTTACATGAAGAAAAATACCACAATTAATCAAATTGATAAATCAATTTACACATGGGGTCTCTTTCCACCACCAAGTATCAGACGCCCTATTATTCGGCCATTGCGTATCACTAACATTTGCTGTATTTAAAGTATAACAGGTGTTTGGCTTCATTTCTAAAAGACCACTATTGTAACAATGTTTGTCATAACCACCCGTTCCACCAACAAATTCAATACACGGATTTTCCCCGGAAGCGCTGCTTTCGACCTTCACGCTCCATTCGCACTTGTAAGGTCCAGCAGTCTTCCCATCGTTACTCAGTTTCACCTCATACTTGTATTTCAGCGTTCCCGCGCTTGACGGAGTGACCGTTATTTACTCGGATTATTGTAGCAATCACCACCAGAAACACCGTTTCCGGTCAATTTGCACGCTTCCGGATTTCCAGCAACACCGCTTGCCCAAGAGGCCTTCACCGTAAAGCTTTCACCCAGCGTAATATCGTTCGGATCACTAGAGCAAACAATCGGATTGTTCACAACAAGCGTACCACTACACATTACCTGCGAGCCAATCTTTACAGAATACGTATACGTACCAGGAGCCCGTGTGATATACGCATCGTCCATCGCCTGGCAATCATTCCTCGAGCAATTCTTGGAACTAATGCGGCTATTTTCGACATAAAGGTCCCTAACTAGAGTCTCGTTATTGCCCAAGGTGCTTTCCCCGGAAGTGGTTATCCCCCAAGAAGTTCTCTTCACCGGATACGTTTCAACACGGCTGGGGCATGTCACCGTAATCATTCCCGGAACCGCAGAAGAACTGCTCGAAGTCACCGCAGAAGAAGCCGGCCCCACGGAAGACGAAGACTGCACCGTACCGGAACTCGTACCGCCCGTCACCGTGAATTCCTTATAGCATTCCGCAAATTCCGTCGTAGCACCGGCGGCGTTCTTGAAATAAATCTTGTGCACGCTGCCTACGGTAAACGAATTTGCACCCGTATTAAACGCATTTCGCTTGTCAGTAGGAAGACTGGAGAAACCACCTTGAGTCGTACCTGTTCCACTATAAATATCGGACGCATTGTCAAGCGAAATAACCCACTTGCAGTTCCCGCCGCCGCAATCGCTCAGCCTGTATTGGAAGTCCGGCAAACCGGTGCCCGGGCGAACTTCAACAGAACTGGCGTCACCGCGCCAACGGCATTCACCCTGAATCGGACGAAGCGTCAACTGCGGCGTCGTGCATGGCGCATTCTCAATCGGATTCCCTTCCGCATCCAACGCATTCACCGTAAATACATACGTTTTTTCTGCGCTAGAGCCGTTTGCATACGGATTATACGGGTCCGTATCGAAAGCGATCCTTCCCGTAAGATCAGGCACACGGCATCCCTGTCCCGGCCACAATCCGTTTCCTTGACATGTATATTCTTTCTTCAAATCAGTGACTGTCGAACCATTTTCCGTCGCGGTAATCTCGTACGAGCCCACGCCTTCGTGATGCTTCACGACGACATTCACTTTGAACTTGCCACCCGAATACACAGCATCCTTACACTGGATACTCGTCACGTTGTCGCAAACGCTCTTCACTTCCTTGATGGTCACATTGGAGCCGCCGTGGTTCCTTATGATAACCGCAGTCACCTTCTCCGGGTCAAATCCCGAACTCGTCGCCAGTTCTTCGACACTAATCAAGGCAGAATGGTGAGCCTTCGTCACAGCGGATGCACTGAACTTGGGCAAAGAATTGTAATATCCGCTCTCGCTGCGAAGATAAACTTCCAATTCCTCACCATTCGGGTTGTCCATGGAAATACTGATGGACGCCGACCTGAGATTGGCAAACTGATTCGCTTCCAGAGCAAATATATCATCACTCGAGAGGCTACCCGTACTATACGGAGTAAGCGATCTTCCATAGCCGTCGTTAAAGAACATAACGTTCTTCCTACAGACACTTATCTCGCCAACCCAGAACTGGCCACAAAGAGCCTCTTCGGCACGCAAGAGTCCCAAATCCGTCATTGACAAGGATGTCTGGTAGCACTGCCCAATCTTCACCTTGGCCATTTTGGTTTCGACACCATTTTCTATCGTTCCATGGATGCCGCCTTCCTTGAACTTGTAATCCGTCATGCACCTCTGGTAACCCGCCATCGAAGAAGCCATACAAGTAGCATCTTCTCCGTTGTAGTAATATTCAGGATTACAGCCCTTCTCATCGAACCAGCTGGAAAGTCCAATCCACGGTTTCACCTTCTGATTCTGCGGCACGATACCGCCCAGATATGCAGCGCTGAAGGAACACTTGATAGTCGGATACGTGTCCCAACATTCGGCGTTGTATGTTTCACTCTTCCATCCGACATCGTACAACTTGAAATCAGAATCGGCGAGGCTGAATCCGACATATTCATGTCCCTCAAGAGACGCGTACCCTTCAATATCAGAAAGGATTATTGTCGCCTTGGCCATCGCGTACGAACCAAACTGTCCTTTCACGACCGTAACAAGCAAAATATCATTCGCCCCTTGTTTCCTCAATTCCGCACTCATCGTGACAATATCTATGCTGGAGACGGGGTCCATCGACACTATCGGTCCACCCATTCCCGGTCCACCTATTCCGGTAGTGTTAAGCAAGTTTTCCGAAACGCAGGAGCTTCCGACGCACGCCTTAGCCGCCAGTTTTCCTTCCCTGTTCGCAAATATGCTCAACAGCAAATAAGACGAAGCATCGTTGTTTGAACGCAGTATGAATCCGGACCTATTCACATTCGCGGATGCATCATTATCCCCGCGACCCAATTGCGGAACCCGGAACTGAGCTCGCATCGTGCCGTACGGGCCGGCCTGCACCGTACTCAAAACTTTCACGGCACTGTATTCCGTCTGTTTCTTGTCTCGGTTATAAAGACGGTCAAGCCAAATCTTCCCATCTTCATATTGCAATTTATTCTTCTGCGCTTCATTGCCCATAACGAGCCACTTCGCTTGATTCGTCAAGGCTCCGTTTCCAACACGGCATTCGTCAGCATCAGAACAGTAATTGAAGCAGTACTTCCAATCTTCTCCGACACCGGTACATTCCCTGGATGTCAGGAACTCATCAAAGAAGCAATGCTTGTCGTTTTGGCCGAACCTTGCGACAATTTCGTTATCGCCACTCACATGTTCAATCGAGAATGTCTGCCCCGTAATCGTAAAAGAGGAAGCATCCAGCGGGCAATTCACGCTAGTCGCCGGGTCACAGGTCCAATACGAGAAATCAGCCTTGTCACCATTGCTGACCGTCAGATGGAAATCATCGCCCGTGAACAGTTCAAAATCGCACCCGGCATCCGAATACATACAGGAGCGATCGGCCGGGAACCTGGTCGATGTCGCATAAAGCGTTTTCGCATGCAAATTCTCGCCTTCGAACTTCACGTGTATGCGCGCCTTCCTCGCCTTCAACTGCGCATAAAGAGGTGCTTCTTCACCCGAAGTCAAACTCGCCTTGGGCAAATAGTTCTTGTCTTCGGGAGGAATAACCGCCTCACAGCCCGCCGGCACCCCAGCTGGGAGCGCAGTCAATTTCAGATCGCTAGATATTCCGCAATTCCACGATTCATTGTTATCGTAAACAGAGCAATTGTTTGTTATGGGGCTGTTGAATCCGACAGCAGCCACCCAAGACTTATCGTCTTCAACTTCGCAGTCGGGCCAAGAAGCCTGCATCATCTGGTAATAGGTTCCGTTCGTTTCGCATTCACTGGTCCCCGCACCCGGACCGACGCAATATTGCATTAACCCCTGGCGGTTCACCCTAAACGAACTCGATATCGTTAGGTTCTCTTGAGTCGGCGCTTCTATCCGACAGCCGACACATTCTGTTATGGCGAAATTCGCTGTACCATACTCAGCCCCATCCGTTGTCACACGGAACAAGGACTTCAATGTTCCGCAATCCGTTTCATTGGCATTAATCGTGAACGTGCACGAAGAAGAAGCATCGTCACAGGCTCCTTCATGCGTTGCGACAGGCGCTATCAACCAAGATGACGGCAAATCAGTCGGTTTCCAGACCTTGACCTTAAATTGTTCACCAGAGCCAACCTTACATTTCAGTTTCACATATTCCGTGGAATTTGCGCCCATATTTATCTCGGAGGTTTCAAAACTCACCGTTGGCTTATTTCCCATTTCTTCACCAGTCACAAATATGTAGAACGGGATACTCTGGCCATCATCGGAATAATTACATTCATGCAAGCCCGAGGGCAATTTAGATGCCGTAGACGGATTTGCATGATCATAGAAAAGCGTCATCTTGGGAATGCCGGTACAGCCACCCACCTTCGCCATATTCTTCGTTTTGGTAGAACCGTTCAAGTTCACCAAGTTAATGTAATTTTCCAGTTTTCCATAAGGATCAGACGGCAAATAGATGACTCTGGGCAAAATAATGAACGACGGATTCAATTCCGCTTCTTCAGACGCTTTCGGAAGCGGCTCATTATTTTCGTACTGGGTTTCCAGCGTGATTTTCAACTGAGGCGCTGCCGCAACGAAATAATCGTCATGACCTCCGGCCGCAGCAATGTCCGAACCAGACGAAGCCGATCCGCCAGTTGCAAGTTGCGTAAACTCAGGATTTTCCATGATAAATCCTGCCGTAACCAATGCTCTGACGACCTCTTCTTTAAAGTCAAGTCTGTTTTCGCCCTGGAACTTTTTCATTTTCTTGCCTTCAGACAAGAAAACCGATCCCATGATATGGAAATCATTCAATTCCTTTATATCATCGTCGGAATAAATGAAATAGTTGTAGACCCAGTCCAAATGTTCCTTATGGCGCCCTTTCAACTGGCCATTAGCGCCTTTTTCAAAATAGAACATGACAATAGCGTTGGACTCAGTCGCCGGCAAATAGGTATCTCCCACTGGAGTAGACGCATATATGACAAATCTTCCATCCAGTTTCTTCGTTTTCGGTTCCTGGTCTCTATTGTATTGCCATTCTATCGGCAAGAAGCCATTGTACAGTTTGTCTTCCGTCTTGGCCTTAGCATAGCAATCATTCAATTTTTGGACAGAAGCATCATCCCACAGCCAATTCTTGGCTATGCCGCAATAAGTATTGTTTTGAGTAGCCTTGGTTTTCCATGAAGTTTCATTTTTCAAAAGGAGTTCCTGAGGGATGGTTCCATCTGCCTTGATAATCTTCCCATAAGCGTTCATCTTGGAAATATGTTCCCAATACTTGTCACTAACGTTCTTCAGGACATTATCCGTCTTGGACCATTCATTGATACGTTGGCTTTGAACAATACCACTCGATCCAGCCTTAAACGAAAAATATCGGTCTTCTTTGTTGCCCAGCTTTCCAGAATTGTAATGGCAATTCGAGAAAAATCCTTCACAGTAATCAGCACCGCCAGCAGAAAGGCAGCGATTAGTGCAGTTAAAATCGTGAGCCTGATTATCGCAAGCGTTCTGGCACGCCTCAATTGTCGACGGGAACGAGTTATAAAGGTATATCTTCTGGCCCAAATTTATTTTTCGTTTTTCTTTCGCGAACTTGCCTTCAATATTCGACAAATACGTATTTCCACCAACACCTGTTCCAAAAGCGCCACCCGTTCCATATGAGTTCTCGCTAACCTCATTATTGCCAGCCCAGTTGAATACGGCATCCCTCTTAAAGACAAGATTTTTTCCAATCGTAAATTTCTTTGTACCCGGATTGTCTCTTACAATGGCACCACCAATCGTCAAATTGCCGCTGACTTCGATAGCGCACTTTCCCAAAATTCTCCCGTCGACATGCAAATCACCATAAACCTTCAAAGACTGGTTATCAGCACAATTTACGTCGCCACCAATATAAACAACATTCGTATCAGCACCCGGCAAGTCATTACCAAATTCGTACCCGCCGTTCGTAGACGTAATGCTCCCCTTCACGTACAAATCACCATAAGCATGCAATTCGCCACCAAAGGCCGCATTACCCGAAATAATAAAATCCTGCATCAATGTCGGCGTGTTGTTCTGGTCCTTAAAATCACCGTGAATAATACCCGACTGCATCGTATCCGTATTCGTCAAACCATCCGACGCACCGGCAAAAGCCTCATCGTAGTTTAACGAGCCGTCTACTTCCGGAATCTTCACCCGATAAAGTCCATCTACGTTAAAAATCGCTATTTCGTTATGAACTGCGCTTCCCCTGGATTTTCCTGAAGAAAGAATTTTCAACTTAAAATTATGCGACGTTCCCGTATTCACACCTGCAAGCCAAACATCGTAGTTCTGGTTCGCACGCGCCCATGGTGCAAGCCTGTCATTCAACTTAATCTTTTTCCCGGTATCCTTGTATTGTTTAATCAATGCGCCCACATCGTTAGCGTTGAAGGTCATCCACGCGCGCACGTTCTCGATACCAGCCATGGAACTCTGGAACGCTTCCTGTTTTTGCAGGCGCGTACCCGAAGAACGGCCCTCAGAGGTAAGCCACTTGTACGTGGCCGTTGCAGCGATAGTCGCTACAAGCATGAAGAGCAGAACTGCGATAAGCGAGACACCCGCCTTCCTTGCTCTATACATCGAATTCTTCATTTCGAATTCCATACTTTCCTCCTAGCCATTCCGACCATTGCTCGGAATGCGGATAATAAGGGAGTCGACGCCTTCCTCCCCATTTCGCGTTACACTAAAGTCAAGCATCAACGCCTTCACATTCGCCTTGTCCTTGAGAGGCAAAGCGCTGTCGGTAAACTTGTAATTCGAAGACTCTATCTTCTTCAGGCGCAATTCCGTAATCGTCACCTTTCCATTTGCCGCCAAAGGCGAGTAACTCACGAACGTGAAAGCAATACATAAATTCGCCAGTTTCTTGGGAACACTGAATCGCATTGCCCTCAAACCCGAAGCGCTTTCGTCCGTAGGTGGATAGAAGAAGAAATCGTCCAGTTCGTTAGGCCTCGAACCATCCTTGGTCGAACGGAAACCAACTGACATCTGATCCCTGCCTGGGACGAACAACCTCATTTTTTCAAACGTTCCCGCATCGGCAAGCGAAAAAGAAAGTTCGTATTCCGTCTTCGGCTGGAGCGTAATCTGCGTGCATTTCTCTCTCCAGGTTGTCGCAGAATTGTCCGCATTTTCCATAGCAACGACCTGATTCAGCTTTTTTCCAGAAGAATTCTCGGTATTGGTATTCTGATCGTAATTGGTTGCGAATCCGGAAAGTTCTACGATTTTGTTGTCGTCTGTAGGGGTAATCGTGGTTGAAACGTAATCCGCATCGCCGATACGCGAGACCAAGCGGAACTCATCGGCGCAGGAACCTGAAGCATCGCACGGAGGGAATATCTGAGCAGGATTATCATTGGAAGTTACACCCGGCAGCGCAGGCCTTACAACAAACTTGGTGAGCCCCGTCGCAATTTCAACCGCACGGTTCTTAGCATCGGCAGCAGAACCTCTCTTGCAGTTATCCGCATCTTCCGTACCGTCAAGCGTACGGCAACTGCGCATGAGCGTTCCGCCGTCCACAAACCAATTGACCTCTTCAACAGCTACATAATGTCCATCGTCGTCATAGCGCATGCGACGCATCTTCAAATCACTGAAATTATCCACCGTAGTCACGCTGAACGAAGAATAATCCCTCTTATCCTCGTCCGCATTGTTCGGATCCATATAGACACTGTCGTTCACCGAACTAAACACATCGCCACCGAAATCGCTACCCGATTCCATCGAACTTTTCGCGCCAGTCTGCGCAGCGTCGGTCTTGAACAGGGACGCGACATTCCCAGCCACCTCGGAAGCCTTGAGCATGCTCTGCGTACGCACACGCATCTTGGTGGAATTGCTGAACGCCTGGCCCGCCACGATGACCACGATACCCACGATGGCAACATACACCAAAAGTTCGACGAGCGTGAAGCCCGCCTTGCGGAGTAATGCCTGGCTGTGACTAGCCTTTTTCATCTTTTCCTCTTTTGCAAAAATGATTCGCGTCGTTTACCTACCGGATAACCGTCGACATATTTATGGACTGAGTGGAACCCTTGAACTGCCACGAAACCTGCACATTCACCTGCTTGGCGTAAACATGGCTCACCGATTCAAGATTCGACACATTGGTCGCAGTGTATTCCGTCGTCGGCGATACGGTCACCGTCGGGGTGTAGTTGATAGTCGCCTTGCCCCCGCCAACCTTGTCGCCACGGTCCCAGGAACGTTGAATCGGATCCCACGGCCATACGTAGTTCCCGTCCTTGACATGTTCATCGCCGCTACCGGCACTCGTCGGGTCGGGAATAGAGGCAAGCCCCATGCGGTTAAGAGAATCGAGAACCTGCTGTGCGACCTCGATGGCACCATCGCGGCCTCGTATACGGAGCAGAGCCTCGCGGTTGCCCGTCTGCATGTGGAGCACCGCCATGTACAAAAGACCGAGAACCACCGCGGAGACAAGTACCTCCACAATGCCAAAACCTTTCTTGTTTTTCAAGTTCTTTTCCATAACACCACCTAAAATTCAAACCAGGAACCGGCCGCACCGCCATCGTAATTCAGCTTGTAATACATCGCGAACTTTTTCGAAGACTTGATAGAAGCCGCATACTTGTCGGTAGAACCGTAGCGCACCATAAAGCAGCCAGGCGGAATGGGCGACACCCCTATCTTCGGGGTCAGGGTCATCTGGGTCGACGCATTCGTCTTTTTCTCCGTGAGGTCGGGGCAGGCCTTGCCCGTAACAAACTCGCTCCCTACATCAAGCGTCATCTGATCGATAGGGTTCCCAAGTTTGGACGCTGAGCATTCGGCCTTGTACGTCTTTATCGTCGAACCGCTGGCCACCACGCACAATTTTTCGTTCAGGCGGGTCGCCTCGTTCGCGGAGCGTTCCATGTATGCAGTCACATTGATACCCGCATCCTTGATACGGCTGTTGGCCACGGCGCCCCTGAGGCTCGCCACCCCTAAACCGGAGAGAATCCCCATGATGGCAACCACCACGAGGGCCTCGACCAACGTAAAACCGCTTTTTTTCGAACACGCGTTCAACATACACTGTCTCCTGTAAAACTACAACTCATTGATGTACAACAAGTTAGCAATTTCCCAGTTTTTCTAAATACCACATAACACGCAAAAGGCGTCATTCGACGCCCCTGCTCTCTTCGAAAATATATATAAAATCGCCAAAAGGGGTAAAAATTTATTTACCCGTGTGAGGAAATTCGCTTTAAACCGTCAAATTTGGCGTTTTTGAAGAAATTTGAAGGTTTGGTCCCTACTTTTTCAGTTTTCCGAAAGTGGACTTGCCGTTGTAGCAGGCCACGGCGCCCTTCGAGCATTTCACGGGGTAGTCCGACTGCTCGTTCACGAAAACTTCCTTCGCGACCAGCTTCGCGTCGGCGGTCGTGTCCTTGCGGTACGTGATGGTGTACTGGATATCGGAATCCCTGGTCCATACGACCACGTCGGCATCTATCCAGTAGCTGCCGCGGCCGCCCGAAAGGTGGAACCCGTAAGGAATTTCCTTGATTTTGAAGATGGATTCGGGCGGTTCGAAGTCCAGATCCTTCCAGGTGGCAGCAAGGCCCTCGGAGCGCATCCAGAACCAGCCGGCAGGGTCGCCCCCGCTGGTAGCGTCTTCCATGGCCATGTTCACGCAGGTCACGTAACTGTCGCGAACGGAAGCCAGCTGTTCCTTGAAGTAATCATATGTATCGCCGGCGAATGCGGAGCCGGCAGAAAACAGGAATAGGGCTACTGCAATTGCAAAACGTTTCATGCCCACAATCTAGCAATTTGTCTTCACTCGGGGGTAGCGCCCCACGCAAATAAGACCCCGAGCCCTACCCCACATGCCGTTATTTTTTGTATATTTGGCGAGCACACCTGCCCGGGTGGTGGAATGGTAGACACTGGGGACTTAAAATCCCTTGGGGGCAACCTCGTGCGGGTTCAAGTCCCGCCCCGGGCATTATAACCAGTGGGGCAAACCATGATAGAATTTTACCCGAACAGCATCTACTACCCCCGCGAAGCGGTAGAGGAAAAGCTCGCAAAAGGCGAACTCGAAAGGACCGAGAAGCACCTCATGGGCTGGACGGAACGCCACCGTGGCGAAATCTGGGATTGTGCCCGCGACGATTCTGACAATCCGAGCGATGAAATTCTGCTCGACAACCTGCGCGCCCTGCTACTGTGCAAGGGCAGCCTCCAGCCTGCCGCCGAAATGGGCGACATGATCAAGGAAATCACGAAGGAAGTGTGGTACAGGAACGAGGACACGACCGAAGACCCGGCCCTCGTCGCCGCCGACTGGAAACGCAAGTACCTCACCAAGTGGCGCGAAGCCCGCATGTTCGAAGCGTTCGTGCTCATCGAGAAGCGCGCGCAAGACCTGCTGAAGATTCTGAAGGCCTAGTGGATGCCCTTGCCCCTGACGGGGCTGCGGCATGACGACTGGATTGAACCGTTTATAGGTGGTTCCTGGATGAGCCGGAGGGCAATGCGGGTCTGCGGACTGCGCAGGCCTATTTCACCCATTTTGATTTGAAGCGAACGGGAAGCCAGAGTTCCGTATATCCCGATTCGCTCTTCCGGTAGCGCCAATAGGCGTCGATATGGCGCCTCAGCGACTCGCCCAGGGATTCATCCTCGGCGTTCGTGAACTCCATCTCCTTGCAAGCGAAATTGCCGAGCGAATCTATCGCAAGGCGGAGCCCCACCACCACGTCGTCGGAAGGGCGGTACTTTTTAAAATAGGGCTGCGCTATCCAGTGGAGTCCGGCCGACCTGGCTTCAAAATAAGTGGCGAGTTTTTCGATGTCGCGTTCCGCGCTGTTCGACAGCACCAGGATGTCCTCGACCGCGGGCAACTCGACCCGACCGTGAAAGGGCCGCGGCTCTTCTTCGGGCTCGATTTCCTCGACTACGGGTTCTTCGGGAGGCGGTTGCGCTATCCGGCCAAAATCTCGGGAGCCCTCATAAATGATATAAGCCGCCGTGACGGCGACCGCGATAAAAGAAAAAAGATAGGGCAACAAGCTGCGCATGCAAATCTACTCGATGGACTTGATGCAGAGCTGCATGGTCTTCTTGTTGTTGAAATAATTCCACGTGGGTTCGAACACCACAGATGCCCTGCGGGTCTCCTTGAGGCGTTCCTTGCACTTGCCGAGCCCGAACGCTATCGCCGAGAACACGGGGCTGCCCGCCTGCGAGATATCCATCTGGAGGTGCCCGCCGCGGAGTTCCTTGACCTTGTGGACGGTGACATCCTCGGCCCTGAACACGGGATACGGGAAGTTGCCTCCGAAGGGTTCCATCTGGTCGAAATAGTCGAGCACGGTCTTGTATATGCGGGTGCGCGTGCCTTCGACCACGAGTTCGCGCAAGGCGACTACGATGTCGTAACCGCGGGCCTCGCACTGCGCAGGCATTTCGCCGGTATAGCCCTGCTCTCTAGCAGAGGCGTCCAGGCGCCTGCGGAGTTCGTCGATTTTTTCTGCGGGGAGCGAGAAGCCGGCGGCGTTCGCGTGCCCGCCCCAGCGGTCGAACAGGTCCCGGCTTTCGTAGAGCGCCCTGTGCCAGTTGAAGCCTGGCACGGCGCGTGCGCTAGCATGCGCCACGCCGTCCACTATGGAGAGGACGGCGGCAGGGCGCGAAAATTCCTGCGCGAGTTTCGCGGAAACAATCCCGATTACGCCCACATGCCATCCGTGCCCGTCCACCACGAGCACCTTCGGGATGTCGTCTCCATAAATTTCCTTGACCCGCTTCACCGCCATCTCGGTAATTTCCGCTTCTTTCTGCTTGCGCTTCGTATTCCAGTCCTTGAGTTCCGTAAGCAGCTTCGGGGCGCTGGAATTATCCGGGCAGAGCAGCAGCTTGAGCGCGGGGTCGGGTTTTTCCATGCGGCCGGGCGCATTCAAGAGCGGGGCAAACTTGTACATCACGTCGATTCCGCCCACGCAGCTCCCGGGCTTCATGAGCGAGGCGTACAGCGCCTGGATTCCGGGCAGGCGGCTTTCTTGCAGGCACTTGAGACCCCTCTTGGTGAACAACCTGTTCTCGGGAGTCATCTGCACGAGGTCGGCTAGCGTGCCGAGCGCCACCAGGTCGAGCATTTCGGCCGGAGAAGGCATCCCGAGACGTTCGTACAGTGCGCATATGAACTTGTACGAAACGCCCACGCCACAAAGTTCAGGATTGGAGTAGGAATCGCCTTCCTGGTGCGGGTCCAGAAGAACGTCGCACGGAGGGAGCGCGTCGCCCGAAGGCTGGTGGTGGTCGATGACCATCACGTGCATTCCCAGTTCCTTCGCATGGGCAATCTCGTCGTTCGCGGTGATGCCCGTATCGACGGTCACCACGTAGCGAGCGCCCGATTCGTACATCTCGTCGACCGCAGAAATCGAGAGCCCGTAACCATCGCCGAAACGGTTCGGCAGGCGCCAGTCCGTCTCGATTCCGAGCTTCGCGAAACTCCGCGACAAAAGCGTCACCGAGGTCATCCCGTCCAGGTCGTAGTCACCGAAGATGAAAACCTTCTCTTTCTTTTCGCGCACGTCGAGAATCCAGCGCACGGCATCTTCCATGCCCTTGATGCCCCACGGCGAAAGTTCCGCGTCGCCACCCTCGTTCATAATGCGGCTCGCGGCAACCACGTTGCACACGCCCCTGGAGACAAGGAACCTTGCCACCAGATGGGGAATCTTCAGTTCCCGCGCGAGAGTTGACGAGACGGTATCCAGCATTACTTGGAGCCCTCGAAAAGTTTTATCGCAAGCGACTGCAGGCACATCATGGGTGCCGTGCGGCGGCTCGCAATTCTCGACATGGTCTCCTGCACAGTCGCAAGAGCGATTTCAAGCGCGGTCGCATCGATACGCGGGAAGGCGTCCATGTCCAGGCGCGCCATCGTGTCCGGAAGGCGGAGCGGTGCGCCCGATTCCCTGCGCATGATATCGGAAACGAGGAACGAGAGCACTTCCAAAAATCCGTTCGCCTCCGCCACCTCGTCGAGGCCGGCCTTCGCGAGCGCCTCGAAAAGTTCGCTGTAATCGTTCCGGAGGCTTTTCACGATAAAATCCGAAGCGAGCGCGCACAGTTCACGCGCATGCTCCACATAGTAGAGCGCCTTTCCCGGCGACCCGACCGCAAGCCCGATGACATCGCCGGTAACGCTTTCCTCGTCGGCGTCGGGCCCGAGCATGCGCAGGGTCTCCTCGCGCACTTCCGCATCGCTCAGGGGCAACAGGTGCAGTGCGAGGCAACGCGAACGGATCGTCTGCAAGAGGCGGTCTCGGGAAGAAACAGTCAGTATGAAGTAGGTATCGGGCGGAACTTCCTCGAGCGTCTTCAGGAAGGCGTTCGCCGCGGAATCGTTCATGCGGTCGGCCTCGGCCACGATGACCACGCGTACGCGGTCGCCCTTCATGGCGAACGAGCCCGTCATCGTGCGGATGAGGTTCACCGAAATCTCACCGCCCGCGCTGAAAATATCGATGCGGTACGGGTTAGCGACAATCTGCTCGATGTATTCCTGCTTGATATCCTGGATGGTGCGCGCAGTGCTGCCGGCAGAGACGCTGTCGGCGCTCCTCGTCTGCACTTCCTTCGCTTCCATCGGGAACACCCAATTGTCGGTCACGCCCGGGTCCGAGGCCATCTTGCAGCCGAAACAGTGCCCGCAGGGGCGCTCGGTTCCGTCGGTACACTGCAGGGCCTTCGCGATTTCCATGGCGAGAGCCTTCTTGCCAATGCCAGCGGGGCCGTCGATAAGGATGGCCTGCGGGAATCGGTTCTCGCGGAGCGCCGCCATCACGCGGATGCGCTGGCGTTCCTGGGACACGGGACCATTTAACCGATAATTAATCATTTGCTTTTCAACCACTGAAGCGGGTCCACCGTCTGGGTGCCCTCGCTAACTTGAAAGTACAATTTAATTCCATTTAAGCTCGCGATATCGCCCACCTCGCCAATTTCTTCGCAATTACGCACTTCTTTTCCTTCCTGGACACGGATGGAACGCAAGTGCCCGTATACGGAGTACGTCCCGCCCTCGTGCTCGATAATCACCGACGGCCCGCGACCATCGATTTCGGCGACCATCGCGACCGTACCCGCGGCCGCGGCACGTATGGACTGTCCGCGCTTACCCCGGATTTCCACGCCGAGGTTCCTCGTGGCAATATGCAGCACCGGATGTTCCTGCAGGCCGTAATTGCTGATGACCGGGCCTTCGAGCGGCATGCATTTCGGCCCCTTGACCGTGCCCTCGATAGTCTTCTTCGGCTTCTCGACGACCTTCGGTTCCTTCTGCTTCTGCTTTTTCTTGCGAGCGGCCTCGGCCTTGCGCTTCTCTTCCGCCTTCCTTGCCTCTTCGAGTTCCTTCTTGCGCTTCTGTTCAAGCTTTTCGATGAGTTTCTGCATCACCTTCTGGTTGCGCTCGAATTCCTGCAGCGCCCGCTTCTGCATCGCCTTGTCGTGCTTGAGCGAAAGAAGCATCTTTTCCTGGTTGCCCACCTGGCTCACCAGTCCCTTTTCTTCGCGTGACTTCTTTTCGCGCAGGCGGTTCAGCTCGGCAAGGTGCTCCTCTTCGCCCCGCTTCTTCTCGTCGCGTTCCTGCACCATCGACGTGAGCGTTTCCACCAGTATGCGGTCTTCGTTGAGCACGTGGTGCACCCAGTACGCCTGGCGCTCCGGGTTCCCTTCGCGGGTAAGCAACTGATACAGGATTTCGGCATCGCTGTACCTGCCGTTCACGTACAGTTTGCGCACTCTCTTCTTCATCGCTTCCTTGCGCACCAGGATTTTCTGGTCGAGCGAATCGATATCGCGCGAAAGCTGTTTCACGGCGTTCTGCACGAGCGTCTCGTTCTTAGAAAGTTCAGTAATGTAGATGCGTGTCTGGTTCAGATTCTGGTCCAAGAGCGAAAGCGTATTGAGCACGCCCTTCTCCTCGGTTTCCAGTTGAGCGAGTTCCTCACGCTTTTTCGCCAGATCCGACTCCAGTTTCTTGAGCGCGGTCCTCTGCTCCTTGATTTGCGCATCCGTTTTTTTGGGGGCGGCAAGCGAAACACCGACAAACAGGCAGAGCAAGGCGACAATCAGGCGCATCGGTTAATCCCGTTCGTTCCGTTTTGCAAGCAAGAAGTCCTGGACGGTGCGGTAACTGAAGTAGGCGGAAACGAGCGTCACCATCAGCACGACCAAGCAAAGCAGGTTTCCAAGCCCCCCGATGTTCGCAGCGACCAGCGGAATCGCCTGCGCGACGGACTTCACGACGGCAAGGAGCAACACAACGGCAAGGCCGCTCCCGACAAGCCCCTGCATCATCCCTTCGAGCACGAAGGGGAACTCGATGAAGAACGGACTTCCGCCGGCATACTTCATGTTTTCGACAAGGAGCCTGCGCGACAAGAGCGAAAGCCGCACCGAATTGCAGATGATAAGCGAAAGCGTCACCAGCAGGAGCAGGCTAAGGCATACGGGCCAGAAAACCATTCTGAATTTCCATTCCGACACGCGGGTCGCCCAGTCCACGGGCGCTTGCACCTCGTCGAAAAATCCTTCGCGCGATATGGCGGAGACAATCTCCTCGAGATCGGCCGGATTGCGGCTCTCCTTCACGAGAGTCATGCGGAAAAACGGAGGTATGGGATTATCGTCCACGAGGTCGAGCATTTCACCGGGAAAATGCCTGCGGAAATCGGCCAGCGCGGAATCGGCGCTCACGAACTCAACCGTTTCGATACCCCTGAAATGTTCCATACGAGACTTGATTACGGCAACGGAATCCGCGCCCACATTTTCGGGCAAGAACGCTTCGACGGTATAGAGCGTCCCTTCCGCCGAAAGCACGCGGAATACCGCCCCGAGGACGGTCAGCGACGACGCAAGAAGGAGCGAACACAGGAAAATCGTCAAAAGCGAGGGCAGAATGACCGTACGGTGCTGCTTCCACCCACGAAAAGATTCCGAAATTAGATACCTAAGTTGTCCGAACACGACCTGAATATAACTAAATTTTAGGAGGTCACATTAGGGCTTCTATGAAACATATCGCATTAAAGATTACGGCATTCATCTTCGGGATTGCGCTCTGGCTCTACGTCGTCTCGCTCAACACTTTCAAGATGGACATTGAGGTTCCCGTCCGCCTCGTGAGGCTTCCCGAAATGCTGGCCATCGCGTCCAAGCCGCCGCGCACCATGAGCGTGACCCTCGAAGGCGAACCGTTCGACCTCATGCGACTCCGCTCGAGAATCAAGGGCGGTGACACGACCACGGCAGCCATCATCATCGACCTGCAAGACGCTGAACTCGGAGCCACCCGCAAACTCATCGGCACGCAGAATTTTTCGGCACCCGGTTTCCCGAACATCAAGTTCATTGAACCCGACAACCAGCGCCTGTTCGTAGACCTCGACCTGGACACCCGAATCGAGAGGAACGTACCCGTACATTCCATGGTCACCTTCGACGCGGCCACAGGCTACCTGCAGACGGACGTCCCGAAACTGGAGCCCGACTTCATCACCGTTTCCGGCGCAAGGAACGTCATTACGCGCATCATCGAAATCCCGACGGACACGCTCGTTTACGATTCGCTCAAGGACAACGCCAAGTTCTCCGTCCCGCTCGATTTCAGCCAGTTCCCGGCGCACGTCACGCCCGCGGATTCCATCATCAGCATTTCGGTGAAGGTCCAGAAAATTGCGAAGAAGTCTTTCCCCGACATCCCGGTGCGGCTAATCGGCATGTTCGACAAGAAGACATTCGAACTGAAGCCGAACAAAGTATCGGTCGAGATTACCGGCGGCGACCGCACGCTCGATTCCATCAGCAAGGAAAATCTCGAGCTCTTCGTGGAATTCAACCGATTCCAGATCGAAGACGTGGACAGCCTCGCCCCCACCGTCAAGCTCACCTTGCCCCCGAACGTGAACCGTGAAAAGTCCATCAAGGCAATACAGCTGTCGCCCGACAAGGTATCCCTTTTCGAGAACAAGGTAATCGAGCCGGCAGTCGTCGATTCACTCGACGAAGACGCGGAGGAGAAGTAGCAATGATCTGGCTCGGCATCGAATCGAGTTGTGACGAAACCGCCTGCGCCGTACTGCAAGATGAACCGCTCAAGGTCATTTCTAACCCGCTTTACAGCCAGATAGACGAGCACGCTCTCTACGGAGGCGTCGTGCCCGAAATCGCCGCCCGCGCCCACCTGCAGAAGATAGCCCCCATCGCGGAGGCCGCCGTGAAGGAAGCAGGCATTGAGCTCAAGGATATCGACGCCATCGCCTACACGACCGGCCCGGGCCTCATGGGACCGCTCCTCGTAGGGGCAAGCTTTGCGCGCGGCCTTGCACGCGACCTAAACATCCCGGCATACGGCATCAACCACCTCGAAGGCCACCTTGCCGCCGCATGGCTCAGCAATCCCGACATCGAGCCCCCGTTCCTCACGCTCACCGTCTCTGGCGGGCACACGGAACTCGTGATGGAAGAACCCGGCTTCAAGTACACAAGCATCGGCCGCACCCGTGACGACGCCGCGGGCGAAGCTTTCGACAAGTGCGGCAAGCTGCTCGGCCTCAAGTACCCCGCGGGTGCGACCATCAGCAGGCTCGGGCAGGGAAAGAACCGCAGCTTCGTAGAATTCCCGAGGGCGCTGCACACCCGCGAAAGTTGCGAATTCTCGTTCAGCGGGCTCAAGACTGCGGTACTGCGCTACACCGAGACGCACGACCCGGAATTCATCCAGCAGAATATTGGCGACATCTGCGCAAGCCTCGAAGACGCCATCGTCGACAGCCTCGTCGAAAAGACCGTCAATGCGCTCAAGAAAACCCGCATGAAGACCCTCGTGATGGGCGGCGGCGTGAGCGCGAACGCCTGGCTCAGGACAAGGTTGCAGGATTACTGCTCCCGGCACGGCATCCGCTTCTGCGTTCCGGACAGGAGCCTCAGCACCGACAACGGCGCCATGATTGCCGCAGCCGCCATACGCCGCGAAAGGCAGGGCCTGCTCAAATCCATCGACGTAGTTAAGCCGTGGATGCCTCTAGCCCCATAAAGTTCTAATTTAGTCGCAAAAAAGGGATTTTCCTCACAGACTTTTGCGCGGCTCTTTTCTTTTTTTGTTCTTGAAACTATATTATAGACATGTTCAAGAGAATGCACAAGATTCTCCCTCTTATCGGAGTGCTCGTAGGCGCCCTTTTTTCGGTTGTACCCGCAGCCGACCAGAACGACGTCAAGCCCGTAAGCGATGCCGAAATTTTCCGCCCCGAAAAACGCGAAACGAGAGTCCAACTCGTCGATTCCAGCAAGAGCAATTCCATTATGCTCAACGTGGACATTTTCGGGAGCCTCGACGTGCAGTCCTACTACATCCTGTGGGATAACGTCGACCTGTCCGAAGACATCAAGAAGATGATGACCACGCGCGACTTCGCTCGCGACGAATTCTTCATGCAGAACATCGACCGCGAGCAGTTCGAACAGGAACGCATGCTGCAACTGTTCGAAGACCGCAAGCGCGACTTCTTCGCCATATTCCCCGAAGAGGCGCTCAAGGAACTGCAAGAAAAGGAAGACGAAGACAAGTAGACTGGAAGGCGGCAAAGCCCGCTCCAGTGTGATTCTCACATGTTTACCCGAGAGCGCAAATTCACAGACTGGAACCTGTGCGGGTTCGGCGAAGCGCCCGCGTTCCTTTACGAGAACATCGAAAGCACGCACAGCCTCATGAAGTCGCTCGCCACCGCAGGGCAAATCCCTCCGGGCACGCTCATCGTCGCAGATTCCCAGAGCGCAGGCCGCGGGCGACACGAGCGCACGTGGAACTCCCCCGCCGGCAAGAACATCTACTTCAACATTCTCATCCCGTTCGAGGGCATTCCGCTGGCATCCGCCCCGCAAATCACGCAGGTGGCGGCGCTCACCTTCGCTGAAACATTCCGCGACCTGCAAGACAGTTCCAACGCGCAGGGGCTCGGCAATAACGAAATCGGGAAAGTCGCCGTCAAGTGGCCCAACGACATTCTGTGCGGCAAAAGCAAATTCTGCGGGATCCTTGCGGAACTAGTTTATATAAAATCCGCAGCCGGGCAGGTCGCCCCCGCCATCAGCATGGGCGTCGGAATAAACGTGAACAGCGACGCCAGCGACTACATAAGCATCGGGCGCCCCGTCACCACGCTCAAAGAGATCGCGGGCCGCGTGATAAACCGCGAAAAATTGCTCCAGATGCTCATCGCAAACCTGGAACGCGCCCTCGGGCAATTCAGGGCCTTCGGGATAACCCCGTGGGTGGCCGCCTGGCGCAAAATGGACCAGTTCATCGGCGCACGCGGCACCATCGTCGTGAACAACCACTGCACTGACGACAACCGGGACGGCGGCACAGGCGTACAAAAGAAAACAGGCCGCATCGCCGACATGCGCGACGACGGAAGCCTGCTATTCGAATGCGACGACGGGACTGTGGAAACAGTGTACTCTGCGGACCTGGAAATATAGGGCTTTCCCAAGGAAAGTTGTTTAGTTACTTCTACATTCTCCAAACCCTTTTTTCTGAGAAAACTCAATTTTTACAAACAAACTCATCTTTTTCTTCGCAATACAAAAAAAGAGAAACCCCCTTGCGGGGGCGTCCCTTTTTCATAGGAGGAGAACTTTGTATTCTAAAGATACATCCTTATTCAGGATTTGTACACAACTTTTTTGTCCGGCCGACGCAAGTGTGATTTGGAACAAACAAGCCTTATTTCAGCTTGCCCTTGAAGTACATGCTTCCGGCCAGCGACACAGCGAGCACCACAATCATCGCGGTAAGGCCCATGTCCGCGAGGCCCTCATATTGCCCCGCAACGCCCGTCTCGATGAGAATCACGAACAGGAGCGCAAGCACAGCACCCACGGAACCCATCTGCTGGAACATCTTGACCTTGTCTTCGGTCGTAAACTTGCCATTCGTTTTTTTAATAAAGGACATTGACGTCTCCTCCCAAGCAAATCCATACGATGAGTCCGGCCATCACGAGCACGCTTATGGCGACATTCGCCAAGAAAAAGTCGCGGTTCATGGCGTCGAGATCGTCGGACTTGCGGAACAAATGTATATAGAGCACGGCGGCGGTCATGAGCCCGGTCACAATCCACCAGGGGATGCCCATGTTCCACACGAACCCGAAGGCGACACAGAGCGCGAGCATCGCGACGTGGCTCCAGAAGGCAATCTGCAAGGCGCGCTTGCGGCCAAAACGCGCGGGCACCGAATGGAGTCCCATCGCGCGGTCGATTTCTTCGTCCTGCGTGGCGTAAATGATGTCGAAACCGCCCATCCAAAGCATGAGAATCACGAGCAGGAATATCGGGAACACCGCAAACTCGCCGCGAATCGCAATCCAGGCGCCGAGAGGGCTCATGCCGATGGCAAAGCCCAAAAACCAGTGGCACAGCCAGCTGAAGCGCTTCCAGTAGGAATAAGAAAGCAGCAAGAGCCACACGGGCAGGGCGAGCATGCCGGCGAGCGGCTGCAGGAGCCAGGCGAACAGCACGAACAGCGCGCCGTTTATGGCGAGGAAGGCGATTACGGATTTTTTGCTCAGGCGCCCCGCGGGCAGGTGGCGTCCGGCTGTACGCGGGTTCTTCGCGTCGATTTCAGCATCGGCGATGCGGTTGAAACTCATTGCGCTGTTGCGGGCGGTAACCATGCAGCCCACGATAAGCAGGACAATACGCAGGGCCTCGACCGCAGTCATGTCGCGGAAGCCGTTAGCCGCCACCCACATGGAACCGAGCGCAAAGGGCATCGCGAAAAGCGAGTGGCTGAAGCGCACCATGTGGCCAAATTCAAGAATCTTTTTTAGCATATGACCCTTCCGACGGTATTTTCCGGCACAAAGTCCGCAGGTATCCCATGTTCCGGAGAGCTTCCGTCCCACGGCTTCACGATATCCGCACCCTCCGGAAGAGCGCCCAGGTGCTTCAGGACCTTCGCGACCACGGTATCGACCAAGTCCTCGACAGTCGCGGGCCTGCTATAGAACTGCGGGGACGCCGGAATTACCACCGCGCCCGCACGGGTCACGCGTTCCATGTTCTCGATATGGATGAGGTTGTACGGCATCTCTCGCGGGACAATCACCAGCGGGCGGCGCTCCTTGAGGCAAACATCCGCAGAACGCACCAGCAGGTTGTCCGAAGTTCCCGCAGCGATGCGCCCGAGCGTCCCCATGGAACACGGCACCACCGCCATGCCCGCATAGTCGGCAGACCCACTCGCGCATTCCGCAAAAAAATCATCCACCTTGTAGAGCTTGTCGGCAAGGCCGAAAAGCGCATCCTGCCCTTCGTATTCCACGACCTCGCGACCCGGCGCAGTCACTATGAGCGAGACATTGTGCCCGAACTTTTTGAGGTGCATCGCCGTGCGGGCCGCATAGATTGCACCGCTCGCGCCCGTCACCCCGAGGATATAGCGGCTCATGCGGCACCTCCCGCGGGTGTGTTTTCACCCGAAACAGAGCGGCGCAAAAGCACGCGGTACGCCACCCCGAAAAAGCAGGGTTTCACATGCACGAGTTCAAACCCGTTCTTTTCCGCCAGCGCGACAAAGTCCGCCACCGGCAAAAAACGTATGATCGAATTCACGAGGTACTCATAAGCATCGCGCTTGCTAAAGAATGCGCCGAGCACCGGGATAAACAGGGGCGCAAGCCTCCTGTAGAAAAACTTGTTGAACGCGTTCCGCGGCGAAAAGAACTCGAGCACCTGCAGGTAGCCTCCATCGGAAAGCACGCGCGCGGATTCCCGCAGGCCACCTTCCGCATCGGGGAGATTGCGCATGCCGAACCCGTTCAGAACCACATCGAAAGAACCGTCCGCAAACGGCATCTTCATCGCGTCAAGCTGCACGGGAACGGCCGACGTCTTCTTGCCCGCGGCACCCTTCAGCATGCCGTACGAAAAATCGCCTAGAATGGCGACATCCTGCATGCCGTTGAATTTCTCGTAGGTCGCAGCAAAATCGCCTGTCCCGCCGCACAAATCGAGCAGTCGCCTGCCGGGGCGCACCTTTCGCAGTTCGCAGCAGCAGCTCCTGCGCCAAAAAATATCCTGGCAGCAACTCAACGCATGATTCAAGAAATCATAGCGGTTGGCGATATCGTCGAACATCTTGCGCACGGGACTCTTCATGCGCACAAATTTAGAAATTTCAATCTGTGAGCCGAAGGCGGTTCGTATTAACGAACCGTCGTAGGCGAGAGCGAGCGAGTAATCGGAGGTCTTGAAACCCGAAACGTCGAGCGAGCGGTATGAAAAGCGCGGACTTAAAAGCCCGCGCAAAAATTTCGAACCAGTCGGTTTATTACTTGAATTTCGCAGTAACCGTCACGCCGTCCTTAATCGTCACACGGCAGGTGGTTTCCGGCTTGCCTTCCACGGGTTCGCAACCCGACCAACCGTCGAACACGGAACCACCCGAAGGTACAGCGGTCAGTTCCATCTGGATATCCTTAAAGAACTTGCCCTTGTAGTTGGTAGAAGTCGACGTGCTGCCCGGGAGCTTCATCCCTTCCATCAGCACAGCGCCCTTGCTCGAGGTGATAGTCACCTCAGCCATATCACCGAGGTCAAATTCGCTCCTGTACTGTTCCAAAATCTCGCGGTCACGAGCTTCAGCCCAATCCGTAAGGTTCGAGTTAGAGACCGTAAATGATCCGTAGCCGCGATCCTTCTGACCATTTTCCTTAAGGTCTCTTTCGGCTTCTGCTTCATCAATGGAGCCAGCCATCTTGGCACGCACCTTCTCGACCACATCGCGATTCAGGTAATTTTTCAGCATCACCGCAGAATGGTTGATGAACAGGCGCTTGAAATCCGGGTTCTTGATTAGGCGATTGTAAAGCACATGGAAGCAGTGGGCCTTATCGCCGGTGAAGTCCTTGTCGCTATCCGTATGGCACTTTCCAGCAGGACGTCCACCCTGCTTGACCCACTTGAACATGTTCGTGCCCTCTCCGAATCCATCTACGTTCCAACCCCAGACAAAGCCATGGTCCAAGTCATAAACCATGAACTTCCATGTCTGATCCGGGGTTCTCCAGGCACGCACATTGTTGTTCGGCCAGTCACCATTGTGGATGTATATTTCAGCAGCCATGTAGTCTGCGAAATTGCCGACATCCATCATCGTCTTGATGTATTCGTACTTGTCGTTATTTTCTCCGCTGAAATCGTTTGCGGCAGCGTAATCCAGCAAGGCGATGTAATCATCAGTAGTGCCGTTGCTTGCCGTAACCTTTTCAGTAAGGTGCTTGACCATATTCACGGTCGAAGCGTCTATACCATAGTTCGATTCAACGTAGTTCTTGTTGAAGCGTTCACGCATGTCGTGAATACCGAAGTATTTGCCGTTGTAGTACACCACCACCTGACGGCTGCGCTGGTAATCGACGCCGCTTCCTTCGAGGATGGCGCCACCCAGGGCATCAGCAAAATAGTCACTCACAAAGCGGTTTCCGTTGTTGCGGAGGTTGAACGCCTTGTACTTGTCGTTTTCGCTCTTGCGGGTATCGAACAGCGAGTAATGCAGCCAGCCATCCTGGTATTCTTCACGCATCACGATTGCGACAGACTTCTTGCGTTCCAGACGGCTGTAGTTACCCATCATCGAAATGCCAGCTTCGATTTCCCAAGTAGCCTTGGCCGTAGAACTACCCTTTTCAAAGTATTCCACGTGTACCGGGAATTCAACATCTTCATAAAGTCCAGAAGGCGCGGCATCCGGATTGTCGGCATTCGTATGGCCGGGTTCCGGCTGAATATAGTGCTTGTGGAAGAACTGCGGGTCCACGCTGATAGCCACTACCGGCATGCGGACCGACTGGTTGACAAAGAACGTCCTGGTAGCCACTTCCGTCGTGAGCGCGCCATCCTTGAAGGCGGAGCAACGGAACGGAGTGCTCTCGTTGAAGGTAATCGGGCTATTAAATTCCGGCGAAGACTTGGTCGGCGCAGAACCATCCTGCGTGCAGCGGAGCTTGACTCCGGAGGGCACGGACGGCGGATTGATAGTCACAGGCTCGTTACTGAAAGCGTTGCCCAGGTTGCTCAAATCGATGTGCGGAGCCATGCCGTCATAAGCCGTAGAATTCGTATTGGGAGCCTCGGGCGTCGGCTTTTCGAAAAACTTCCAGATGCCGCCGTCGGTAATACCCCAGCTCATGTTGCCAACCGTAATGGCGGGATACCTCACGGAGTCGCGGATACCGAAATCCCTGTCAATCAGGTAGACTGAACCGCCTTCCTTTTCAAGTTTCCAGTTCGTATGGAGGCGATTATGCCTGTTTTCGAAATCAGCATCTCCGCTGACTTCGACGCGGTTCTTCTTGTCACAGTATACGATGCGGAAAGACTTCGCCGCAATCAGCTCGTCACCGAACACCCACTTGCGAGGTTTTTCAAGGGATTCAACGAGGGAATAGTCCTTCAAGTTCGCCGATTCACTGCCGGCATTGTAAATTTCAACCCATGCCGGATCATCGCCGTCTTCGTCAAGCCAAGTCAAGTTCACGGGCGAAATTTCGGTTATCACGAGCGCAGATTTACCAACCCACTCAGGCGTCGAATCTTCGGGCGGATAGACATAAATCGTATCGTAAATAGTATCCTGACCCACAATCCTACGGATCACAGAAGCAGACGAGTCGGACGAACTCGAAGAGCCTGGCTTAGCCGATTCTTCACTGCTAGAAATTTCTCCACCACTACTCGTTCTGGCTAAAGAGTCTGAACTAGGAATCAATACATCCGTACCACTATCGCAAGCAAACAATCCAAAAAGCAACGATCCTAGAGCGAAGATCTGGACAAGATTTTTTTGACTCATATAACAGCCTATAAAGAGGTTAACCACAACGAGACGCAAGCGTCTCTTCCGAACCCAATCAAAACATCCATCCTTAAATTTAGAAGAATTTGAAGAAAAAACAAAATTTTTTCGGTAATATTCTATTTACCCTTGACAAACGTCACTTTTTCTTCTATCTTTGCGTCTACTAAATTGGTTCTGTAGCTCAGTTGGTAGAGCAGTGGACTGAAAATCCGCGTGTCGTTGGTTCAACTCCAATCGGAACCACGAAGACCCTCGATGAAAATCGAGGGTTTTCTTTTTTACAAAAGAGCAGAAAAGGCCTAAAAACAGGCGAAATTTGCGAAAAAATTATCAGAATCTGGGGGTATTGGCCTCGGCTCTCACTTGGCGGAGGCATGCGAAAATGTCGTCCCAGTGCTCCACGAGCGCATCCACCAGTTCCGGCTGGAACTGCGTACCGCGCTGCTTTATGAATTCCTCACGGATTTTCTCTTCGGGCCAGGCGGCCTTGTAGCATCTCGGGCTCGCCAGGGCATCCAGAACGTCCGCAACGGCGCAAATACGGCCCGTCAGGGGGATTTCGTCGCCCTCGAGGCCTCTCGGGTACCCGCAGCCGTCCCAACGCTCATGGTGGGACCCTGCAACCACGGCCGCGAACCGCAAAAGATCGCGCTTGGATTTCAGGAGGAGTTCCTCGCCCTTCAAGGCATGGGACTTCATCACCTCGAATTCGCCCTCGGTAAGCCTGCCCGGCTTGTTCAGGATGGCATCGGGAATGGCAACCTTCCCCAGGTCGTGCATCGGGGTGGCAAGCCTTATGCGGACAGCCTCTTCCTCGGAGACCCCGTAATAACGAGCAAGTTTGTACGAAATTTCGGCAACACGCTGGATATGGTCGCCCGTCTCGTGGCTCCTGGATTCGGAAATATCGCCCAAAACGTGAATCAGTTCTTCCTGGGTGGCTTCGAGTTCTTCCTTGGATTCCTCGACTTCCGACGTAAGGCGGGCGGATTCCACCGTCTTGGCGGAATAGACTGCGGTAAGCGTAAGCCGCTCCAAATCCTGCCTCGAAAACACCTTCTGCTCGCCCTGCTTGTTTATGGCCTGGAAGACCCCCATCACCTTGCCCTGGGAATCGAACAAGGGAACGGCCATCACGGACGTCGTGCGGTAGTGCGTCTTTCCATCGCTCCTGCGATCGAACCTCGGATCAAGGTAGGCATCATCGACAAGCACCGGCAGCCCGTTCTTCACCGACCAGCCCACAAAGCCAGCCGCAATCGGAATGCGAAGTTCGTTCACCCCGTGCGCAACCTTTGTCCACAATTCCCCGCGGTCCTCGTCTATAAGCCACAGGGAACAGCGGTCGGCCATGACGATAGAACGGCCCATGTCGGCCATGAGCACGAGCAGGTTCTCCATCTTCCTTTCCGCAGCGATTTTGGGCATGTACGAAAACAGAAGGTCAAGGACCCGCTTGTTCTCCAACACCTCGCTTTCGGAAATCGTCACCATGTAGTAAAAAATAATTAATGTTTCTCAAAAGTGATACACAGGGGGGCAAATCAATTGACGATTCTCCTCCAGTTTTTTATCGTTGGCATACTCCATGGAGGAATAGGCTAATTGGTAAGTCAGCGGTCTTGAAAACCGCCGCCGTAAGGCTTGGGGGTTCGAGTCCCTCTTCCTCCGCTACTTGGGCCGCTTCTCCACATAGTGGATAACAGCAACTAGGCAACAAGTTGCCAAGTTTTGTATAGCGGCAGTTACTAGTCAATAGTTACTAGAATTACGGGTTTCGAGAGCATCTCGAAGCCCTTTTTACTAAAAAAAGGGAATTCGGAACTACAAATTCAACCGCCATAGGCGGTATCCCACTCTATTTTGCAATCCGCGACGAAATCCATGACCGCCGTGACGGGTTCGTCGTAGAGGAGCGTGCAAACCTTCGTATCGAGCGGAAAATCGCGCCCGAAGGCCGAAATGCACGAAGACGTCGTTGCGCCGGTCGTATAGACGTCGTCCACCACGAAAACCGTCCCCCGCGCGGGCAGCTTGCGCGGCAAGTTCGCCTCGAAGGCACCCGCCACGTTCCACTTGCGCTCCTCCCTCGATAGCTTGGTCTGCGACACCCTGAAGTCCCTGCGCTTAAGCCAGTTGCACATGCGGCCCCCGGTACACGAGCAAAGCGCCGCCGCAATCCTCTGCGCCTGATTGTAGCCGCGTTCACGGTAGCGCGAACTGTGCAGCGGGACCGGAACAAAATAGAAGGGCTTGGCGAACAGGGCCATGGACTGCGCCACCCCGCCCGAACCGACAGCTGACGAGCGCTTCACCAGGTATGACGCCATCCCCGAAAGCCCGCCGTACTTGAGCGCATGCACGAGCCTGCGCGTCAAAGGGCGCATCGGGAATAGGCACATGGCGTCGGGCCCCGGAAACGAGTAGTCGAGCGATTCGCGCGAAAGTTCCTCCCTGCAGGCGGGGCACAGCCACGGGTCGAGCCGCTCCGAAACGCTACCGCAACCCAGGCATTCCATGCCGAAAAGAAAACTAGAACAACGACGGATAATTTCCATATCGAAACCGTCCTCCTATACATAATACGGTTTCGAGTCGAAAATAAGCCGAATCTATACCTTTTTTATTGGCGATTGCCCTGGTAGCGCATGCAGAGGATGCCCCCGACCAGCACCATGCAGGTCATGGCGAACGAACCGCCATACGAAAGGAACGGGAGCGGAAGCCCGGTCACGGGCATGAGCCCGACCGTCATGGCGATATTCACGATGATGTGGAAAAGGAATATCGTGCAGGCGCCCATGGTGATGAGCGTTATGAACGGATCGGTAAACATCTTGCACGTCGAGCTCGCGCGCCACAAGAAGAGGGCGTAGAGCACCAGGATGAAGAAGCATCCGGCAAACCCGAACTGCTCGCCCAGCACGCTGAAGATAAAGTCGGTATGTTCTTCGGGCAAGAACGCGAGGTTCGTCTGCGTCCCCTGGCCGAACCCCTTGCCCGTAAGGCCGCCCGAACCAATCGCCGTCAGGGACTGCAACACCTGGTAGCCATCGCCCAGCGGGTCGCTCATCGGGTCGAGGAACGTGTTCACGCGCTTCTGCTGGTGCGGTTCGAGCATGTTCCACACCATGCTGCTCGCATAACCCGCAAGGATGTTCGCGGCAAGGAAAAATACGGTCAGCACCTTCGGCAACTTGCGGCGTACAAGCGCAAAGACCACGGCGCAAATCAGGAGCCCCCACAGCACTTGGAACACGAGCGCCTGCGAATGCGAGAACAAGACCGAAAGCACCGGACTTGCGAGCAGGAACATGTCGGTAAGCGTGAGGCCCGCGAAAAAGAACGCGACATACGTGACCGCGATAAACACGAGCGCGGTACTCAGGTCGGGCTGCTTGAGGACAAGCGCGAACGGGACAATGAACAGCAGGAACGGGACTGCGAAAGTCTTTATCTTGTGCAGACTCACCGGATGGTTCGAAAGCCAGTACGAAATCGTGAGCAGGTAGGCAATCTTCGCGAACTCGGATGGCTGCAGCTTGAAGAACCCGAGGTCAATCCAGCGTCCAGCACCCTTCGTCACGTCGCCCACCGACGAGAGCACGATGCACAGCAACACGAGCGATACGATGTACAAAGGCGCCGAGATACGCTTGAGCCAGTCGATCTTCAGGAACACGATGCCCGCGGCGAGCAGGCACCCGCCCAGGAAGTAGATAATCTGCTTGAACCAGAAGGACTCGTACAAGGGCGTTTCCGCATTCGCAGTAGCCGAATAGACGAGACTCACGCCGCACACCATGAGCGCAAACGTGACGCCCAAAAAGAGCCAGTCCACCTTCAGTGACCTATGGAGAAAGCGTCCAGGTTTCATTGCTTGTTCGCCTCCTCTTCTTCAAGCCCGAAATAAGCCATCATTACCTTGCGCGCAATGGGAGCAGCCTTCGCGCCGCCACCGCCCGCGGCCTCGAGAATCACGGCGACCGCGATTTCGGGGTCGTACAGCGGAGCGACCGCGGCATACCAGGCGTGTGTCTTTTCGCCCTTCTTCCATTCGCCCGAACCGGTCTTCGCGCCCACGCGGATTCCCGGAAGCGCGCCGCGCTTACCCGTTCCACCCGGATGGTTCACCACGGAATCCATGGCGGCAAGGAGCACCCTGTGCGTCGAGGGCTTCATCGTCCCCGGGCGGATAACCTCGGGCTCGTAGCGGCGCACGACGTTTCCCTGCCGGTCGCGAAGCTCCTTCATGAAATGCGGCCTGTAGACGCCCTTGTTGGTCGCAAGCGAACCGATGAACGTCGCCTGCTGGAGCGGTGTCACCAGCTGGCCCTGCCCGATGGAGAGGTTCAAAATGAGGCCGCGCGCCCAGCGCCATCCCAGGCGCTTGTTCCTCTGGTTGAACGAGATGGAATCCGGCAGCCAGCCGCCCTTCTCGCCGGGAATGTCGACTCCCAGCGGAACCTCGCCATAGCCGAACCTGCGGGCGAACTCGTTTATACGCATCATGTCGATTTCGAGGCCCGCCTGGTAAAAGAACACGTCGCACGAAAGGCGCAGCGCATGCACCACGTTCAGGTTGCCGTGCACGCCCCAGCACTTCTGGTAGCGCGCACCATACTGGTAGCCGCCCGTACACGGCTTCGGGTAATACTTCGATTCCGAAAGGATTCCGCTCTCTAGCCCAGCGCCCGCAGTCGCGAGCTTGAACACGGATGCCGGCGTATACAGGCCCGAAATCGCGCGGTTGGTAAGCGGACGCATGGAATCGAGCGCCACCTGCGCCCATCCCCTGTTGCGTTCACGCTTCTTCAGCGAAAAGATATTCGGGTCCAGCCTCGGGGAACTCACCATGGCTAGGATTTCACCGTTCCTCGGGTCAATCGCCACAAGCGCGCCCTTCACGCTGTCGGGAATGGCAGCCTCCGCGGCCTTCTGCAATTTCAAGTCTATCGTCGACACCAGGTGCAGTCCCGGAACAGGCGCGCGGCTTTCCACGCCCTTCACCTGCCCGACCTCGCGGCCCGACGCATTCACTTCCACAAGCTTCATGCCGTTCGTGCCGCGGAACTCGGTATCGTAACCCTGTTCCAAGCCCTTCTGGCCGACGCGGTCACCCTGGGAATATTCGGCGAACGCGGGCAACTTCAACTGCTCTTCAGAAATTTCGCTCGTATAGCCGAGAACATGCGAGGCAAGCGTACCGTAGGGGTACTCGCGCCTGGATTCAATCAAAGTAACGACACCCGGAAGTTCCGAAGAATGCTCTTCGATAATCGAGACCTGCTCAGGCGAAGCATCTTCCAGAATGCGGATGGGGCGGTTCTTGATCCACTTCGTCCTCTGGAAAGCGGTATCGAGCGAAAGCGAATCGAAAAGCCTCACGCCGTCCTTGTCCACGATATTCAGGAGCCTGTTGAAAATGGTATCACGAGCATCCTTCTTGCGCGGCAAGTGCATCGACTGCAGGGCTATCTGGTAAGAGGGCCTGTTGCGCACCAGAATCTCACCGTTGCGGTCGTATATGAAACCGCGCTCGGCAACAAGTTCCATGCGGCGCAGGCGGTTATTTTCGGAGCGCTGCAGATTCTCGTCGTAATGCGTATACTGCAGGGAATAAAGCCTAATCAAAAGAACCGTGAACAAAATAATCACGGCGATCATGAAAACCAGCACGTTCCAGTTTCTGGTCTGGACACCATCGTTGTCCTGGATGCTAAACATGCTTTTTCGGCTTCCCGATGGACAAGTGGAAAACAACCGCTCCCACAACCATGGTGTACAAGCACTCAGGAATCGTCTTGGAGAAGAACAGGTTCGTGACTACCTCCTTCTCGAGACCCGTGAGGAAGAAATACAGCATGTCGCACAGGAAGAACCCGAACCCGAGCACACCCACCTTCGCAGGCAGGTTAAGCGTCAAGAAACGTTCTTCCAGCTGCCCGACGAGGAAGCCCAGGATGGTAAACGAAATCGTATTCGCGCCGAGCCATTCCACGGGGGCGTAGACATCCTGCGAGAAGCCCGCGATGAATCCCCAGAGCACGCCGGCAGCCGGCCCGTGCTTGATGGCAACGGAAATAATGAAAATCAAAATGAAGTCGGGACCCGCATCAAAAATGGCAAGCCACTGCGCGACAGTCGTCTGCATCACGAAGCACATGAGGAACAGCAAGCACACGTGGAGCCATTTCCAATTATTGTTCATTGAGCAGCTCCTGGATAATCCATTCCGGTTCTTTTTCCATCACGAACACTTCCTCCAGCGCAGTAAATTCCTGGAACGGGGAAACATCCATCTGGCGCATCACATCGAGGTCGGACTTGCGCACCGCCTTCACTATCCCTACGGGAATGCCCTTGGGGAATATACCGCCGAGGCCCGAAGTAATGAGCGTATCGCCTTCTTCGACGCCCGCATGCGAAGGAATCATCGCCGTAAGCAGGTGACCGTCCACAGATTCGAGGAAGCCCACCACGCGCGATTTCTTTTCGAGTACAGACAACTTAAGATTCGGGTCCACGAGGAGCTGCACGCGCGAATGCGTGTACGCGGCCTTCGTAATCTTTCCGACAAGCCCGTTCATGGAAAACACGGGCATGTTTTCCTTCACGCCGTGCATCGTACCGCGGTTGATCACGAGAGTCGTGAGGAACCTGCCCGGATTGTGGCCCACCACGCGCGCCGTAACAATGGGGTAATCCCACTTGTCATCGAACCGGACCAATGTGTGAAGTCGAGTCAGTTCCTGCAGGCCTTCGCTCGCGTAATAGGTTTCCTGGCGCAGGCGCGCATTTTCTTCTTTGAGGTGCTCGTTTTCAGCAAGCACCGAACGGAAGGATTCGACAGAAGACACGACCCACTGTGCCGGATAGAACACGGTACCAAGCACTGTCGACACGATGCTCTGGCGCACGGTCAACGGTGCCTGCCGGATCAAGAAACCGAGCAGCAGAAAAAAGACAAAGGCGACAACGCCATGTCTTTGGGTAAACAGGTCTACAATGAAGCGGAAAGCCCTAAGCATCGGACCCGAGTATCACCTCTTAGTTGGAAGAAGCGATCAGCACCGGACGGTACTTGTCCAAATCCTCGAGAATGCGAGCAGCGCCCTTGCATACGCACACAAGCGCTTCGTCGATAACGTTCACGGAAAGGCCCGTTTCCTTGCGGATACGTTCATCGAAGCCGCGCAGCTGGGAACCGCCACCCGTCATGATGATGCCCTTGTCGTAGATATCCGCAGAAAGTTCGGCGGGCGTAATGCTCAAAGCCTGCTTCACGGCCTCGATGATGGCCGTAACGGGCTCGTTCAGGGCCTCGCGGATTTCCGTGCTCGAAATCGTCATCGTGCGCGGCATGCCGGCGATAAAGTCGTGGCCCTTCACTTCCATGGAAAGTTCTTCTTCGAGCGGGCTCGCAGAACCGATCTGGATCTTGATCTGCTCGGCAGTGCTCTCGCCCACGTGCAGGTTGTACATCGTACGCAGGTAACGGACAATCGCTTCGTCCATCTCGTCACCGCCCACGCGCACAGAGGCATTGCAAACCGTGCCATTCAATGCGATAACCGCGATATCCGAGGTACCGCCGCCGATATCCACAATCATGTTGCCCACGGGATCTTCGACCGGAATGCCCATACCGACAGCCGCAGCCATCGGTTCGTGCACCAGGTGCACTTCCTTCGCACCGGCCTGGCGGGCCGCATCAATAACAGCACGCTTCTCCACTTCGGTAATGCCGCTCGGGACACCCACCACGACGCGGGGCCTCACCATCCACAGCGGGTACTTCTGCACGCGCTTGATGAAGGTCTGGAGCAACGTTTCCACCAGTTCGAAATCCGCAATCACGCCATCGCGCATGGGGCGCACGGCGCGCGTCTCGCCCGGAGTCCTGCCGAGCATCTTCTTAGCCTCGAAACCGATAGCCGACACGCGGTTGTTCTTGCTGTCCACGGCAATCACCGTGGGTTCGTTGATGACAATGCCCTGACCCGCTACGTGCACCAGCGTATTCGCAGTGCCGAGGTCGATACCGATATCACAGGAGAAAAGTCCGAACAAAATACTTCCTTTGAAAAGGTGAATTCTAACAATGGAAAATATAAAACATTTTTATTTCTGTGTTGCGGAGCGTTCCAGCGAATCCTGTCCGTATTTCAGCGCCTTGAAATAACGGTCCCACTGCCTTGCATGCGCATTGTAGCGGTACTTGCGCTTCTCGTGCATCTGGATGTCCTGGTAAATGAAGAAGTCCACCTCGGCATATGCCGAATAAATGGCGGCCGTGTCGCCGGCAAAAAGCCTGAAGTCCTTGATGCGGTAATAGGGCGTATCGAGGATGCCGCTCCTGTCGCCGGAGGCGTGTATCGTCTGCGCGACAATAAACTTCAGGTCTTCCTGAACATACGCATTTAATTTGTTTTCAATTCGTTCCGTTCTTTCAGAACAACCTAACAAAACGAGGGCCAAGGCCAGCAGAGGCAAGTATTTCATGCCATAAAAATAAAAAAGAAATGCTCCCGCAGGGGAGCATTCCTCAATAGTCTGTCCTAGTACGACTAGAAAGAGTAGGTCGCAGAAATTCTAGAGAAGATGCGGCCTTCACCCTGGAACGGGTTCCTGAAGAGGAGGTCTTCGGCCACGGTCACGTCGATCTTCAGCTTTTCTTCGATGTTGATGCCGAAGCCAAAGCCCACATGGTCGTCGGCAGTGCCGTTAGCAAGCGGGTTGGTGCTGAAGAAGTTGCCGTTTTCCGAGCAGATGCCGCGGCGGCCCTTGTTTTTTTCGTGCTGGTCGCAGTCCGTGTAGAGGATGGACTTCTGGCCACCCACGCGGATAACGAACCAATCGTACCAGATGTTGCGTTCGATACCGAAGCTGATCATGCCACCGATGTCGCGACGCTTGTCCCACGCCGGATCATCGACTTCCATGGAGTTAAAGATTGTTTCGCCGGTCTCGTAGTTCACGGTCCAGTCATGAGCCTTCATCTGGTCCCAGATGAAGTCAGCACCGAGCCAGAAGAAACCGCGGTCAAGGGCGACGTTGATGCCCACACCGACCTGAGCGTGCTTGTTGTTGATGCCCGGAGCTTCGATGAACTTGGCGGAAACCGCGGGTACCAGTTCGCCGTCAATCGCCTCGAGGGTGAAGAAGGCGCGGGACTTCGCGAGGAAGCTGAAATCGCCATCATCGAAGAAGTGCTTGTGGTCCGGGCCATACTGGATACGGGCGAGCGCGAAGGAGAGCTCGAAGTCGATATTGCTGCCGAACTGCAAGTTCAAGCCGGCATCTGCCTGCACGATAGAAGCATAGGCATTCGGTTCAACCTGGTACGTGCCGCTTTTCGTCTTGTCGCCGCCGTCCTGGTGGGCGATGTAGATGTGCAAGCCCCAAGCGTCGCCGTTAGAAAGCGTACCGCCGAGGAAGCCGTCGAAGTTCGTCACGGTCTCGGGCACCTTGGAAGTGTCGCGCACGTTCTCGCCAACGACCCTCGTGGGCAAGTAGCGGAAAAGTTCGGAGTTGATGCGGCCGAAGAGACCACCGATGGAGATACGCGGATCAGGATTGTTCTCGTCACCGAGGGAGATGGAGAAGATACCACCGAAGTTCGGGTACATCGGATCCTGGTTCTTGCCCGTTTCGACATTCTGCGTGTACGGACCGAATTCGCCGATGAGGTAGTTCGGATAAAGGTTGATGTTTGCTGCGTTATCAAAAATGCTCACATCATCCATGATGTATGTGGTATTTTTGCCCATGGATTCGATACGGGCGAAGGTAGCAAAAGCAGAACCCACCCCGAGAACTCCAAAAGCAGTGCCGACGGCAATAGCTGATCTCAACTTCATTTGAGGACTCCTATAAGAAATTCTGTTATTAAAGTTAGTTTTATAAAAGCAAAAACGCAAGAAAAAAATGAAAAAAGACCATGCTTTTTAAGCATGGCCCTTTTTCAACAACAGAGTAACGATTATTCAGAGAAGGTGAACGGAATCGTAACGGTCGTGTTACCGGATTTCACCTTGCTGAACGTCCAGTTACCGACGGCGTTCTTGATCTGAGCATCAAATTCGCCGTAGCCGGTCGTGGAGGAAGCAATGGAAATGCTGATAACTTCACCACCCGGAGCAATCGTGAACTTCAGAGTAACCTTGCCCTGGAATCCCGGTTTCTTCTTCAGGAACTTGTTGTAGATGTGGCGCAGACCAGGCGTACGCTGACGCACGACCTTCATGATGTCCGCAGCGGAACGAGAACCGCCACCGGCACCCATGTCGATATCGCGGGCAGACGGGGTCTTGATGTTACCCTTGGCCTTGGTAGAGATACCGCCACCGCCACCTCCGAAGAGGCCTGCGAGGCCGTCACCGATACCACCGGCACCGCCTTCTGCGTAACCTTCGTTAAAGCCACCGTCGGCCTTACCGCGACGACCACCGAGGACGGTCTTACCCGTCGTCTGAAGACCAGCCACGTCCTTGAGCACCTTGTCGATGTCCTTGGTGAACTTCTGGTTCTTCATGAGGTCGTAAGCAGCAGCACTGGCAGTCTTGGTCTGAGCAGTGAGGAGCTTCAACACACCACGAGTCTGCGGAGCGTTGGGCTGACCCTTACCGCGCGGCTTACCGCCACCACCGGCCTTCTTACGAGGCTTCTTGGGCTCTTCTTTCTTCTTCTCTTCTTTCTTTTCTTCCTTCTTCTCGTCCATAGACATCTGGGCGGTAAGGTCCGGGCCTTCGGAAGAGTCGAAGATAACTTCATCAACGACGACTTCGTACATGGAAGCCCAGAAGGAAAGAGCGAGAGCGACAAGCACGGAACCGCCAGCGATGGCGCCCATCTTCTTGTCAGATTCAGGCATAAGAGCCGCAACTAACGGATCTACAGGAGTATTTTTCTTAGCCATAGATTATTCCTCCCCTCCGTTCTTTTCGAGAACGGCAAAGGAAACGTTAGTATAACCGCTCATCTTCTCGTAGCCAGTTTCGCCTTCGGAAGAGGTGCAGGACGGCACGCCAGCGATACCGCAAGTAGCCATCACCTTATACATAGCGTCGTAAGGGATGCTCTTGTCGATCTGGACGACAACACTACCGGCTTCGTCGGCAGGCTGGCCCTGGCGCAAGCGCTGGTCCACTTCGGTCTTACGTTTCCCATAAAGGGTAGTGAGAACAGGCTGAACACAGAGATCTTCCTGAGCAAGCACGTCCGGAGTCGGAACGACTTTCTCATTGTCGACCACCACGTATTCCTTATCGATCACGACCGTCAGAGAAACTTCTGTCGGCTGGACCTTGGACGTGGAGACCGGAAGGATCAGGTTTTCGGCCTGGGTCAAGAGCTGACCTTCAGCGTCCATGTTCTTGATCATGAACACCAGGATGATGGTCATCATGTCCATCATGGAGGTGATTGAGAACGGGACGTCGTCAGCGTATTTACGAGTTCTTCTAGCCATGATTAACCTCCCAACTTTGCAAGGTTGATCTTGCTGAAGCCAGCTTCCTTAGAACGGTCCATGAGCTGGATGATCTTGTCGAACTGAGTATCGTCGTTAGCCACGATGATAATGTTGTCGACGTCTTCCAAGTCGATGAACTGCGTATGGATTGCGATCAAATCCTTTGCGATAAGATCGTAAGCGGAAAGCGGGTAGATAAGGTTCTTCGCCGCCACGTCCGGTTTGAGCGTACGGGCAGAGTTCGGCGTGAGCGTTGCGAGAGCCGTACCAGCAGCAGGCTTCTTCAAAGCCGGCGGCGGGGTGAGGCCCATGGCGCCTTCGCCAGGGAGAGCGAGGAAGTTGTTGTTGCCGTCAACATAGGCGCTGTCGGCGACCGGTTCTTCCGGGGTGCCCCCGTTCGAGTAGAGAGCCCAGATCACGCGACCCGGATCTTCTTCAGACTCTTTCTGGATAGCCCAGAGTTCGATAGCTTCGATTTCGTAGAGATACTTCTCTTTATCCATCTCGCTACCATCCTTGCACTTCGGGCCATGTCCACTTTCAACTACAGCCTTGACATCTTCAACGGCATGAGTAATAAGCTTGGCATCGGACTTGCAGCGGAACGTCCACATTTCCTTGAAATAGACGTTCGGCTGGAAACCGCCACGCGCACCAATAACGAGGTATTCGCTAGTGATGGCGAGTGACAAGTTCAATGCCTGCTCATCCGGCGGAGGTGTTTCATCGTTCGGGTTAATCATACTGCGTTCGGGCAGGTTAACCTGAACAATTGCCAGCTTGGAGAAAGCAGCCATGGAGAGAAGCATAGGAATCAGAATTGTGAACAAGCCCATCGCCGGAAGCAGGTCCGGTTCTTCAGGCTTTGCTGGTTTCTTGATTTCTTTTGCCATTTTTAAACTCCAGTTAAAGATTAACTCTCAGGCAATTAGACGAGGGAGTTGATAATCTTGAGGCCCTTTTCTTCCATTTCCTGGATGAGGCGTTCGGAGTTCATGTTGAGGAAGCCCACAATGACCAGGAGAGGCACTGCGGAGAGAAGTCCTTCAAGCGTCGTACCCATAGCGATAGCGATACCGTCGGAAAGAGCCTTAGCACGTTCAGAAGCGGGCTTGTTAGCCACGGCGTCGAAGGTGTAGATCAGACCGTAAATCGTACCCATAAGTCCGAGCAACGTAGAGATGGAAGCCATCACAGAAATGAGGGAGATGTAACGGGTAAGACGCGGAGCTTCGGTCAGGAACACGGCGTCGCAAGCAGCCTGCATGCCTTCACGGCCGCCAGCACGGTTAGCAACGATAGCAGACATCACGCGAGCAACCGGGAGGTTGGTGGCGTTGGCGAGGCTCAGAGCCTGGTCAAACTGCTGAGAAGAGATGAGCTTACCGAAATCAGCGAGGAACTTGGCGCGGCCCTTGGAGCTCTTCACCAGGATGTAGATGATACGTTCGATAGAGATGCCCAGGCCGATGATGAACACGGCAAGGATGATCCACATGAACTGCCAACCATCGGATTCAGGGCTGAAGGATTGAAGCATTTTAGACATTAGAGTACTCCTTTAGAGTGTTTGTTTTTTGTGTTTGTTTTTGAAATCTTTGTTCATATTTATTTTTTTTTGAGCAATTTGGGAGGGTCTACAGGGTAAAATTATATTTACCGCTATAAAAACCCCTTTAAATGCTCAAAGAATAAGGGGGAACCCATGAACGAGGTTCCCCGTAAAATATTTTTTTCCGCTATTTCTTCTTGCCTTTCTTCTTGGCAGCCTTCTTCTTAGCCGGTGCGGCCGGTTCAGCTTCAGGTTCTGCGGCAGGTTCAGACATAGAAGGTTCGGCTTCCGTAGCAGCAGACATACCGGAGGCAAGCTGCTTCTGGAGGTCGGCGAGTTCAGCACGGAGCTTTTCGGCTTCAGCCTTGGCATCCTTGATGATTTCGCGGAACGTATTGATGCGTTCTTCCGGAGTCATGACTTCAGACTTCGAAATCTGTTCGATACGAGCCTTCGTCTTGAAGTAAGTCGGGTCAGAGAACAGCGTAGACGGGTCGAACTTTTCGATCTTCGTGGCGAGAGCTTCGTTAGCTTCGTCGAGAGACTTCAAAGTTTCGAACAGCTTGGCAGTCCACTGGTTGTCGATGCCGTAGTGAGCGGAAGCCTTGATACCGGTTGCGCACTGCGGGACTGCGAGTTCCTTAGCGGCATTCGACTTGTTCTGGAGTTCTTCACGGTAGGCTTCGAGGTCTTCGTGAGCGGCTTCGATAGCGTCGGCCTTCACCATCTCTTCGTAGATGTATTCCTGGACGATGGCGGCAGAGTCAGGCAGCGGAGCATGGGCGAATGCATCGGCCACTTCGACGAACACGGCGCAACCCTGGTAGAACATTTCGATGTAGCCTTCTTCAGCTTCGATCACGTCCTTGTTGTAGAAGCCCTGGTCACGAGCGAGGTCGATGTTCTTCTGGAAGATCGGGCGTGCCTGTTCGTAGTAGCTCGGCAGCTGCTGCACGATAGTAATACGTTCGGCAAACTTTTCTTCTTCCTTCTTCGCATTCATTTCCTGTTCGCGAATCTTGGCAGCCATGGTCACGAAGAGCATACCCATCTTGTTAGTAGCACGGAAAGTCCACTTTTCAGATGCGTAGGCAGCAGACTTGGAGTAGTGACCCATAGCCTTCTGGAGGATGTCCACCAACTGCTTAACAATCTTGGCCTTGTCCTTTTCCTTACCCTTCAGGATAATCGGGTCCATCTTGTGGAATTCGTGTTCACCGATATAGAAGGCGGCTTCAGCCGGGATACCCGGGTCAGCGTTCTTAATCTGGAGACCGAACTTGTCGTAGTTCTTGAGGGTTGCTTCGTAGTCAGCAATAGCCTTATCTTCTTCCTTGAGTTCCATGTAGGCACGGGCTGCACCGATGTAGGCGGCAATCAGCTTTTCCTTGTCTTCCTGGTACATCTTGAGGAAGTTGTGGTATTCCTGAGCGGCGAGGTCCCACTTCTTGGCGTTAGCATAGGCCATCGGGATGGAGAATGCTGCGTCGAGAGCGTAGGTGCTCTTCGGGTAGTCGCGAACGAGGTCCTTGGAGCAGCGGATGGCTTCGTCGGTCATCTTGGCTTCGTCGTAGCTCAAGCAGGCGCTGTACAGGAAGCTCGGAGTCTTCTCGTTCTTCGGGTAGCGCTTGTAGGCAAGTTCGTAAGTGACAGCGGCGTTCTTCTTATCCGGGATGGAGTCATAGACAGACGCTGCGAAGCCGATAGCCTGAAAGGCCATGGAATCCTGCGGGAAGTTGTTCGTGATGAAGAGGAACGTAGTCGCAGCCTGCTGCGGCTTGTTGTCCTTCTTGTAGGCGGAAGCGGCACGGAGCACGCCCTTCACGGTAAGCGGAGAGCTAGCATACTGCTTCGGGAGAATCATGAACGTTTCGGCAGCCTTGGTGTACTGATTTGCACTTTCGAAAGCAGCAGCGGCTTCGAAGATGGCCTTGTCAGCAATTTCAACCTTCGGGTAGCGCTTCACGAGGGCGAGGTAGGCGTTGGCACCCTTCTCGAACTGCTTTTCCTTCACGGACTTTTCAGCCATCTGGTAAAGCACGAAGGCGATAGCCTTTTCGGTTTCCTTGGCCATGGAGTCGTTCTTGGTGGCCTTCACCTGCGTGTACTGCTTCAACAGCCATTCGAATTCGCCGAGAGCTTCATCGAGCTGGTTGGATTCGAGGAGAGACTTAGCAAGCATCTGGCTGATGAGCAAGATGTACTGGTGGTTCGGGTACTTCTTGCGGAGTTCGCGCAACACGGTAACCGCGGTGGAGAACTGCTTAGCATTGTAGTGAACGAGGGCAGCGTTGTAAGAGAGTTCCGCAGCTTCCTTGTTCTGACCGAACTTCTGCATGTACTTGTCCACCTGAGCGAAGTAGGCCTTCGTTTCGGGGAGGCTGTAAGCCTTGATCGTGTCGCCGTTGGCCTTGCTCTTGAGAGCGGCTTCGCGGGCCTGGTCCATCATGAGCACAGCGTTGTAGGCAGCTTCTTCCTTCTTCAGGAGGGCAGCGGAGCCGAGGGCCATAACGGGTGGTATCGGTATCCACAATCCAGTTGAACATCTTGGCGGCGTTCGCATGCTGTCCCATTTCCTGGTAAGCGGCAGCGAGGTCGATATGCACGGTGTATTCATCCCAAGTCGGCTCGTTCTTGTAACGGGCCAAGAATGCTTCGTAAGCCTTGATAGCTTCGGCATAGCGCTTCTTACCGCCTTCGATATCACCTTCCTTGGTGATCTTAGCGGCCTGCTGGTGATGGTAGTGCGGAATTTCGAGCATAGCGCCGCGGATAGCCTTGTCAGCGTTCGCGACGGATTCTTTATACTTGGTGTTCTTCTTGCGCCAAGAGGAGTTCTTGTCGTAACGCTTCACCACAACGTAGCGGTACTGCTGGGCTTCGTCGAACTTCTGCTGCACGAGCAAGATTTCAATCATAGCGATATCAGCAAGCGGAGCATCGATGTAGTCCGGGTTGATCTGCATCAAGCGCTTGAAGGACTGCACGGCTTCTTCGTTACGGTCGTGGTCCTTGTTCTTCATACCAATGCGGTAGTACACGGAATCCTTGAACGGGACCTTCTTGTCCTTCAAGAAAGCTTCAGCTTCGGCGACACCACCACCTTCCAAGTCAGAGAAGGAGGCCGCCATGAAGTCCATAGCTTCAGCGCGCAAGTCGTTAGGATATTTACCCTTGTCGGCGCCGATGATATATTCGTAGTACTTGTAAGCAGCTGTTTCGTATTCAGCGATGTTGTAGTAAGATTCCGCCAAGTGGTACATGGCGAGAGCCGCTTCCTTACCCGTGAGGTTCTCGAAGCCGGTCACCTTCTTGTAGGCGCCGATAGCGTCGCGGAACTTGCGGTTCATGAAGTGGTATTCAGCGATACGGAGCCATGCCTTCGGCACGAGACCGTCGTTCGGGAAGTTCTTGACGAGGCGATCACGGAGCTTGAAAGCCTTTTCGTCTTCGCCACTAGCTTCCTGCACGGCAGCGGCCTGGTAGAGCACAGCCGGAATCTTCGGAGCCTTCGGGTACTTGTCGATGTACTCGAGGAAGTAGCCCAAGGACTTCTGGTGGTCAGCCTTGGGGTACTGGCCGATATTGGCACACTTGGCCGGCTTGTTGTCGCGGTCGGCACACCAAGCCACATCTTCTTCGTACTGTCCCTGGATGTCCAAGAAGCGCTTTTCTTCGAGCATGAACTGGTAGTGACCCAGCTGCTGGAGAGCACCGGCACAACGGTCGGACTTCTTGCCCTTACAGGTTTCACCCTTAGCGAGTTTTTCCCACTGTTCGATGGCCTTCACCATGCCATCTTCGTTGAGGCCGCCAGAGCGGCAAGCCTGTTCGGCCTGGTTCTTGAGGACCTTCGCCTGACCCATGCACTGCTTTCTCTGTTCAGAGTCCTTCGGCATGGCTTTGCACTTTGCGGCCAGTTTCTTGACTTCAGCCGTCTTGTCCTTACAAGGATCAGAGGCAGCAAAGGAAGCTCCAACAAGAGAGCAAACAACTGCACCAATAAGCCAGAAATTTTTCATCGTTCTCTTTTCCACCTATTTTTTTTATCGACAAAGACCCAAAATCCTAGGATTTCGGGTCTCATCCTCATTTATTTTCCTTATTCATCCAAATCCAAATCGTCCAAGGCATTCAGTTCCTTCGCGGACTCGGCGTCTCCAGCTGCGCCCTGACCCATCTTGGTCTTGACGGTTGCCAAAGTAAAGCCGGCGTCTTCGAGGATGCGCTTACGGTTGGATTCGAAGCGGTCGCTCTGGATGGCTCTCTGGGTGAATGCTGCGTAATCTTCAATAGCCTGGTTCGCCTTGTTGAAGGTCGGCTGCAATGCTTCGCGCTTGCTCTGCACACGAGGAGTCGGGAGCTGACGAGCAAGGTCTAGAGCCTGCACCTGGACGGAGTCGAATTCGCCCTGCATGGCGTCGTAGGCCTGGCGGGCGCTATCGCGAGCGGCGACAGACACAGCCGGCTGTTCGGTCTTCTTTTCGGCCTGTTCAAGGGAAGCGGCGGCCTTCTTGTAATCCTTCTTCATGAAGTAGCAGTAACCCTGAACGAGGTAAGCTTCAGAAACGAGGAAGGATTCCGGAAGGTTAGAAATGATCCACTGTGCGGGCTTCATGGCTTCATCGGGCTTGTTAACCTTGAGGAAGGACCATGCAATGCCGAGCATAGCTTCATCGTACACAGGAGAACCGGGCTTGACCTGGCCATACATCTGAGCGGCCTGGGCAATGTCAGCCTTTTCGCCGGAGAAGTAGATGTGGCCGAGCTTCACGCGGGCGGCATCCTGGAGGTCCTGTTCGGACTGGTTAGAGTACTGCTGTTCGGTAATGTCGCGGAAGCAGTTTTCAGCTTCTTCGAACTTGCCGAGACGGCTGTAAGCGATGCCCATGGTGTAACGGGCGTAGAAGTAGTTCGCGTTACCCGGAAGGATGGCGGCGAGCAGGTCGACAGATTCCTGGTAGAGGCCCTGTTCGAACTTGATCTGGCCGGCAACGTAGTCAGCGTCAGCCTTCACGTCGCTTTCACCGAACTTCTGAGCAATGCTTGATGGCGTCTTCGTACACGGACTTAGCAGCCTTGTGCATACGGAGGTTTTCGAAAGACTTCGCCTTGTAGAAAGCGGCCTGGTCCACGAGGTGGAATGCGGGGTACTTGGTCTGAACCTTACCGAAGGCATAGGCGGCTTCGAGGAACTGACGGTTCAAGTACAGACGCATAGCGGCGCGGTAGTCGTTTTCAGGTTCGATCTTCAAGCGGCGGTAGCGTTCTTCACCGATCTTCTCTTCACGGGTGTCACCGAAGCGAGAAGTAATCTTCACGGCCCAGATGAATCCGCGGTTCTTCTTGGCATAGAGGTCGTCGTGCGACATTTCGAGGTCAAGAGAGAGGTAACGGAAGATGCTCACGTCCTTCACGTTCACCGTAGCGCCGGCCACGAAGTAGCCTTCCTTGGTGAAGCGGCCACGCACGCCCAAGTGCGGGGAGAGGTAGTAAGTCACAGTGAAGCTCGTTTCGAGGTTGAAACCTTCACCACCTTCGTCTTCATCGTGCATGATATCGATGAGGGAAGCTTCGATCTTAACTTCGAGGCTCCTGTCGAGACCACGGTAGAACAAAGAGAAGTTCAGGTTGGTCGGAATCTTGTAGGCGTCCTTCGTGGTGAAGAACACGAACATCGGGGCGTCGTTGTCGGTGGCGACAGCCGGCGGGAGGATGTTCTGCAGAGAAAGACCCACAAGGAGGTAACCCAGCTTCGAAGAGGCGAGCGGGTTCCAGCTAACACCGATATCGGAACCAAGGGTCAGCTGCTTGACATCATCGAACTGGTTGATGTAAAGCACCGAGAGGTCGATACCCAGAGAGATGAACTGGAACAAGTTGTACGCATAGCCGAACATGAATGCATATTCGCCGTACGACTTGCCGCCATCGATGGAAGCACCGTTCTCGAAGAACGAGAAGCCGAGAGTGTGCTTGTAATCCATCGGGTAAGTCAAGCTCAAGTATTCCTGGCTTGCTTCACCGCTGATGGAGCTGAAGAATGCTGCGCTGAACTCGAGCTGTTCCGTTTCGGAAATGCTCGCCGGGTTCACGTACATGGCAGTATTACCACCGAATTCGGCGAACCAGTCGTTCTGCTGATATTTATGCGGAGCGTAGGTAATTTCTGCAAAAAGAGAGCTCGCAGCCACAGTAAGTCCGAGGACTGACGTTTTGATGAAACTAGTATGCATCATCACCTACTCCTTTACTTGATATCCGTGCGGGTGAACTCGATACGACGGTTCTGCGCACGCCCTTCTGGGGTTTTGTTAGAGGCTACCGGCTTGGTATCGCCCATACCGGAGGTCACCATACGGCTTTCGTCAATGCCGTTTTCAACAAGGAAGTTCTTCACGGCAGCGGCGCGGTCAGCGGAGAGCTGCATGTTCTTGTCCTTGGATCCAACGTTGTCGGTATGGCCGACAATTTCGAATGTTGCTTCCTTGAAGGTTTCCATGATATCGACAACCTTCATGAGGGAGATGTAGGAATCCGGAGTAATCGTAGCCTTGCCGGATTCGAAGTTCACGCCTTCGAGCACGAACACCTTCTTGGGCGGCTGCGGGACTTCATCCGGGCATCCGTCATCGTCCTTGTAACCGTTCTGGGATTCGGCCTGTTCAGGGCAGCGGTCAACACCCTGGCACACATGAGCAAAATTGGAGAGCATACCCTTGGCTTCGACCCACGGATCGCAGAGACCGTCACGGTCGTTGTCCGCATCCGGGCAACCATCGTCGTCCTGGTAACCGTCGAAGTCTTCAGCTTCTTCGGGGCAGTTGTCGATACCCGTGCAGACGCTTGCGTACTTGTCGGAAACGCCTTCTTCGGAGACCCACGGATCGCAGAGGCCGTCGGCATCGCTATCCGGATTGCGGGTTTCTTCAGCCTGTTCTTCTTCCTTCACGACCTCGACAGTCGTAAGACCGATATCCAACTTGCCCTTGCCACGCTTGAGCATCGGCGAGGTGGACTGGCAGTAGAAGTTCGGCTTCGAGAGCGAGTGGTTCATGAACTTCGGATCGAGGGAAACGTTGGTACGGTTCACCTTGATGAAGTGGTTGAACGGGTAGTAGTTCTTGTAGATGTTGTTGTACTCCACCTTCGTCTGGCCGGCAGCCGGGTCGGCGAACACACCGTAGTAGTGGTTCTCCATGAAGATGTTGTTACGGGCGACCACGTTGGTCGGTCCCTTCAACGCAAGGCCAGAGTAGCCGTTGCGGAGCACGACGTTGTGTTCGATATAGGCGTCGAGAGACTTAGCACCCCAAGCCAAGATACCGGACCAGCGGTTGCCGTACACCACGTTGTTGCGCAGATGCGGCAGCGAGATGAACGCACCGATACCCGTGGCATGGTTGTCCATCACGTAGCAGTGGTGGATGTAGGGAGCAGCGTTCTCGCAAAGGATACCTTCGAGACCGTTCCTCACTGTGAAGTGCGACATTTCAGCGCCCGAGGTACCCATCACGGTAGGACCATTGCGACCGCCATCGATAATTGTTGTCAGCGGATCTTCACCTTTCAAGATCACGCCCATCACCAGAGTGATGTTCTCGTTATAGGTACCGCGCGCCACCTTGATGGTATCGCCAGCATCGGCATTACCGAGAGCATCGCCAATCTTCGAGAATTCGCCAGGCACGTTGATAATCCTTGCCATGGCGGTCCCGGAAAGAAGCAAAGCCCCGGCCGTTATTAAGACCAGTTTCTTTAGGGTCATACTGCTACGTTTCTCCAATCATAGAACACATATTCGTTAAACTTTTTCGTTTGCCAAATCGACAAATCAAAACCCACATGGGAATATACCTTCATAACGGGCAATAGTCAAACGTTTTTTTGCGTATTTAACTAAAAAAACGCAAAAAAAATGTTTTAGCGTCCGTTTTCAGGCATGAAATCGTCAATTTGCAGGGGGAAGGCTAGACTTATCCTCCTCCTTCTTCGCCCCCTGGATCGACACGCGAATCTCCTGGCAGGTCTTTTTGATATCCTGTAGAACTTTGCGAGCACGAGTTCCCGCGGACTTGTTGCCGCGTTCGAACTTTTCATACTCACGCTTGAAGTTTTCAACTTCTTGGTCGAGGTCGTTGACTAAGCTCATAGGTAAACTCCCTAAAAAGATGCTTTTTGGAAAATAAATAAAGTTTTTCGCAAAAATTCGCTGTTTTGTAAAAACAATTTTACGTTTATGGAATATTACACGATTTTTTGAACTATCAACAGGTTATCAACACTTCGAGACGTCCCAAAGACACATCAGGGCGCGCTTCCCCGCCTTCCCCACATTCTCGGAGAAATCGTTCACGAACATCCGGATGTGCTTTTCGATGACTTTTTCGTCGGAAATTTGCGCCATCTCGCGAATAAAAGGGGACACAAGTTCAGTGCGAGCGCGCGCCACCGAGAGGCTCCTGCGAATCTCATTTTCGACGTTACCAACAACTTCGTCCGAAAGGGAGCTGCGGGCGACGGCGATGCCAAGCGGAATCGGAGAACCCGTCTCCTGTTCCCAGTAGGCGCCGAGGTCCTGCAACAGGTGCAGGCCATCGCGTTCCCAGGTAAAGCGGTGCTCATGAATGGTCACGCCCTGGGCGGAAGACTTGTCGAGCAGCGAGGAATACACCTCGTTAAAAAGGGCATAGCGCACCTGCGGCGCACCGCCGAACTTATGAGCGTACCAGAAACGGAACAGGAGCGCGGCCGTCGTGTTCGTGCCGGGAAGGACGGTCTGCAGCTCAGGATCGAAGGCGCCGGACCGCGAAGAAAGGAGCAGCGGGCCGCAACCGTACCCGATGGCGCCACCGCAATCGAGGCAGCGGTAGTTCTCGCGCACCGACGGGAACACCTGCGCGCTCACCTTGGCGACGTCGAGTTCGCCACGGATGACCATCTCGTTCAAAGTCTGCACGTCGGCAAAATGCACGTCCCATTCGAAAGGAGAATTCTCGAGACCGGCGACAAGCGCCTCGTAGATGTAGGTGTCGTTAGGACAAGTGGAAATGCCGAGGGAAAGACGCATGGATAATTGATGATGGATGATTTGTGCGGGGGGCGGGATGTTTATTGCGGGTCGAAGGATGTTTATTGCGGGTTAAAGGTTGTCCAGAACCTGTTCCTTGAGGGCGGCCATGGCTTCGGGAATTTTCCAAGTGGAGGTATCGCGGTCGGTCGCGATATTGCTCACGGCGCGGAACTGGTAGCCGGGAATCCCGAAACGGCTGCACACGGCAAAGCAGGCCGCACCTTCCATCGTCTCGACATCGGCGTTATAAAGGCGGCTGCGGCGGTTCGCAAGGTACACGGTACCGGTACAGCAGTTCACGGTCACGCCCGCAGCGGAGCGCACGGAAGCAAGCGCAAGCGAAAGGAAGCGCGACGATTCGCCCCTGTACACGAGTTCCTTGCCGGAAACTTCGCCCCATGAAAGAAAATGGCCTTCGCGGGTTTGCGCCCCCATGTCGCCCACAACATCGGTATCGACACGCACGACATCGCACAGGTCCAGGCCGCGGTTCGGATAGGCGCCGCAGACTCCGACCTGGATTACGCGCTCATAGCGCCTCTTCGAGAGGAGGAAAGCGAGATTGGTGGAGAATTCCAGAGCGCCCACGCCGCATACCGCGACATCGTACCGGGTGTTGAGCGCCTGCGGGGTGGACGACGCCACCACAGCGGAAACCTGCGGATAGACCGCGTTGAATTCCACCCTGGATGCGAAGGCGACAAGCGTTCCGTTCATGGCGCCCCCGGGCTATTCCTGCTTTTCGAGTTCCGGACGGATAATTTCTTCAAGTTCCGCAACACGCTCGAGACTGAGCATCCACGGCTTTTCGACTTCGCAGCGGGCAACGGCAACAGCGGTCGCCTTCACGAGGCATTCCTCGAAATCGAGTCCCATGCTGTCGGCATAGAGCCAGGCGGCAAAGAAGGAATCGCCGGCGCCCACGTTGTTCTGCACTTCCACGGTAGGCGGCAGCACCGTAATGCTCTGGAACTTCTTTTCCACAAAGCGGAACGCGCGCACCGGAGAATCCTCGTCGGTCACCACGAGGTTCTTGATGGGGAGGCGTTCGAGCACGGCGGTCGCCGTCATCTTCCAGAACTGCGGGCTGGACTTCACCTGCGGAATTCCGAGGCGGTCGAGCAGCTGGCTGTATTCGGGCATGTTTATCTTGAGGAGTTCCACGCCCTTCTCGAGCCAGGAATCGATATCCGTGATAGCGTCGACATACACGCGTTTGCCCGCAAAATCAAGATTGCTGATGCAATTCACGTCGAAATGTTCCGGGAAAGACCCGCACAGGGCGACGCTCTGCGCCGAATTCCAGTGCTCGGCCAGCGTCTGCGTAAAATCCTGGTTCTCGAAATCCGAAAGTTCCGGCGAAGGTTCGATAAGTTCGGTCGATTCGCCCCCGCAGGCAATTGTCGTGCAGACGCGCGTCGGTTCCTTTATCCATATCGGAGCCTGCTGTATACCGCAAGCGGAAATCTCGTCGAAGATGCGCGAGCCGTGATCGGCCCCGAGAAAATGCATCAGGAGGGGCGTTCCGCCCAGGTTCTGCAATACACGGCTGCAGTTGATGCCCTTCCCCGACGCATATTCCTCGACCTTCGAGATGCGGTGCACCTCGCCCGGCGTAAACTTGTCCAAGAAGAACAGACGCTGCCAAGCGGGATTCAAACCGAGAATGAGTATTTCCTGAGCCATGATTTACCCTAGAAATTCACCTTGTAGAACTTGCGCTTACCCACCTGGACCACCAGCTGGTCGCCGCCCTTGATTTCGATTTGGGCCTGCGGGTCGGCAAGCTTTTCGCCCGCAATCTTCACGCCGCCGTTCTGGACCATGCGACGGGCTTCGCCCTTGGAGGCAAACGCCTTGATTTCGACGAGCAGGTCCAGGGCACC
>CACXXH010000014.1 GCA_902771595.1 Fibrobacter succinogenes
ATTGACGTGGTGGACGAAAGCAACGAAGGTTTCGACCTGTTCACCGACGTGCAGAAGCAAGAACGCGAAAAGAAACGCTTGAAGGCGGAACTCCTAATCAAGAAGCGTTTCGGCAAGGACGCCATCGTGAAGGGCATGGACTTGCAGGAAGGCGCGACCACCGTCGAACGCAACGGCCAAATTGGCGGTCACAGGGCTTAGGGGTTATGGAATATTTTAGCGCCAAGTGACAAACAGAGGCTTTTTCATCCAGGGAAATTTAAGGACCGAATAGCTCCAGGGCACTTTGTCGAGCAGGATGTCAAATGAGCTGGGACGAATCTTTAGGTTGTGGCGGTTATTATTTTCGCTTAGGGTTCCTTTGCGAACCAAGAAAGAAGTGCGCAGCCCGTCGGGCGAAGTGTTCCCGATGGCACCCCAGTTGTGGATGACCTCGTTGAGGAGGCTTTCGGCAATCTCTTTTTGATCGTCCGAAAGTAGGGGCATTTCGGTGGGAGCTATGCCTGCATCAAAGCCGCAGAGCAACTGGATTATGGAAACATCGGCCGGCGGCACTGTATAGTGGCCGTATACGGTGTAGCTCAATACCGAAAGCGCCAAGGCCTTTTGATTATCGTTGCTGAACTTGCCGCCGCTTGTACACCCTGTCTTATCGAAAAGCATCGGTATGAAGGGGAAGAGCAATATGACCCCGCAGTCGCCTGCGCGTAGTAAGTGTGTTTGCTGCGTGTCGGGTGCCTTGCTCAGGTTGCTCATTTTTTCAAATGTACTGCAGGCAATCTGCTTGATATCCAGTTCAGGGAATTCTACCTCGAGTTGACTCAAGACCGATACGGCAGCCTTAAGTGGCTTAAAGCGTTCGTTGAAATGCTTGTTGCACCAGGCGGCAAGGCATCTGTGGATTTCTTTTTCGATGACCGATGCTTTTTCCGGATGTAGATGCTTGCAGCATGAAAGCAGTAGAATTTTTTCGACGGGAATAGTTTTTTTTGCGACCAGTTGTATTTTTATCTGGTTTGCAAACGCCTGTGGCAAGGCTTGCCGAATATGGCTTAGCGGGTTGTTAGAAGGGACGTTTTCCAGGTCGACTGTGAGGTTTTCGATGACGATATTTTCGTCTTTGGGGGTGGCGGAGGTCAAGGCTTCGTCGATGGCTTCTGCCAAGTCGTTGTGTGCAAAATCGTTGAGTTCGCTTTCGATGCGGGAGGCTTGTTCCTGATCCTTGCAAAACAGGTCTAGCGTCATTTCGTGTATGGTATTCATTTGTTTTGTATCCCTAGCCTCCTATTTGAACCGTGGGACATCCTAGGGCGATTGTGCCGCCGTGGGCGGTAGAATCGCCCATGCGTGCTGCCGGCTTTTTGTTGATCATGACAGTTGCGGAACCCTTGATGATTGTGTCGGGTGGTCCCACGCATACGCAGTTGTCTCCCATGACCGCTGCGGGCATGCCGCCGATTAAAACCGTCGGGACACCTGGACCGACGATCGGTCCACCTACGTGCGGTACAGGTGGGATGCCGGGTGTTTGCATGGGACAGGTGTGTAAATCTGTAACTCTCGCTGCTGGTGGCATAAAAATCCCCTTTAATTGATCATGACCATAGCGCCCTTGACAGTCGTCTGCCCGGATGCCGAAAGCTCTGCCGTTGCTGACCCTTGCGCCTTAAAGCCGACCTTGGCCTTGAATTCCATGTTCAAGCCCTCGGCCTTTAAATTGGATGTGGAGTTGAGGATAATTCCTCCCTTGGCGTCGACATTGAATTTTCCCTTGGCGCTCACTACGATATCTTTTGGGGTGTCGAGTTTGATTCCGCTCTCGGAAAGTTCCACTCTTCCGCCCTTAGGGTCTTCTAGGGTTATTTTTTTTGCATTGTCGTCCAATACGATGGTTCGCTTGCCCGGTGTTGTTACCGTAATCGATTTCTTTTCTTCGTCAAAGGTGACGCTGAGTTTTTCGCGGGTGAGCAATAGCTTGGTGTTGTTCTTTTGTTCCAGTTCTTGCGGGACCTTGCGCTTGGAACTGTACAGGCTTCCGAGAATGACGGGGCTAGAGGGGTCTCCGTTAAAGAATCCGAGAATAACTTCGTCATTCACTTCGGGGTAGAACAGGCCTCCGACTCCATTGGAGGCGTATGGCGTTCCAAAGCGTGCCCATACGCCTTCTTGTTCGTTCCGCATTAACGGGATTTTAACCTTGACCCGGTTCAGGTTTTCGGGGTCCCCGTGAATCTGCACGACAATGCCGGTCAAGAGCCCTGTTATCCCGCAGTTGTGACCCGATGCGACCGGAGCCATGGTGTTGAATTTCTCGACATACCATTCCTTTTTCATTCCAAAAGAAATCGTCGTTGTCCAGATGCCCTGTTGCATGTGGTGGTGTATTCCCGATACAAGGGCGTTTCCGTTAAAGCGCTCGCCCAGGTAGTCCAGCTTTACGAGCCCCCCTAATTGCGCTTTTAGGCTGCCGATGCATGTGACGGAGCCGTTGATGCGGGAAAGTTCGTTTGTCAGTTGTTCCGCGTCAATAGTCGCGTTAAAATCAATAATGTCTTTTCCCCAGGTGAGCGATAGTTTGGCTTGGCCTTTTGCTGCGATGGGTTCTACCGAAATGCCTTTTTGGTCTGCAATCATCCAACACCCGTTGGCTTCGGCGCGGGTCATGATAAAATCCCAATCGGTACAGTGGTACTGCAAGATTTCTTTATGCGTGGTGCCTTTTATCGATGAACTGATTTTTACGCCGTATTTTGAGCAGATGTCGTTGATGATGTAGTCGTCGGTTTTGTTTAGATAATTTGCATTGTACCGTGAACAAGTAAGTGCGATGGCTTTGTGTCGGCATTCTATCTTGGTACAGCTTTTCCCTTCACTTGAAATAGAGATTCCGACGCGTACGATGATACCCTTGAAAACGGCATCCATTTGCGTTGAATAGCCGGCCTTGAGTTCTATTTCGGTGCCTGGTTTTAATAGGTCGCTTTCGCATAGGTCAAACGAGCCTGCGGTCTTGTCTCCGTCTTCTATGACAATGGTCGCTTTGGGTATGCTGTTTATGCGGTAATCAATGTCTGCTGAACGGATGATGGTTGATGTCGGTAACGCCTTACCGTTGCAAAACAGAACGTTTTCGACAACGCCACCGGCATTTTTTATTGGTGATTCTGGCATTTCTAACGGTTCGTTATTCTGTTCGCTTTGTGCGATTTTTACGTTGACGCAAAGATTCTTGATTTCTACCGACATGGTTATACTATCCTTTTTACACTCCGGTATTTTAAAGAAATGGTTTCTATTATAAGTTCGGATTTTTTTTTGACGTTTGCTAGGAATGGCACGAGCTTGTTTGTAAAAAACTAATTTAATTATTACAAACTAATATTGCTGATACTTTTTTGTAATTTTTTATAATCAAATGATGGGCCTGGCTAAAACGGCCGTAAATTAAACCATTCGGAGCGGACTTGGATGTCAAGGTGACATTAACATGGTAAAAATTTTAACCATAATGTTTAAACGAGTTAAAACACCTTTCTTTGCGCTGGTGCTTACGAGCATGTCGCTTTGTTTTTTTATATTTAAAGCACAATCAAATTTTTTTTTGGGGGGGGCAATGATGCTTTCAAAAAAACTGTTTCCTGGATTCCTGCGTCGGCTGGTACTTCTCGTTCTGCTCACGCTTCCTCTCTGCGCAATGATGTGCACGGAGATTGTTTACGATACGGGTTACGAGGCGACTATCCATAGGGCCGCTACTGTCGATTCCGTCAAGGTCACTTTCTCCGATGGGGTAAGCGTTCTTGAACAGAAGACGATTGGCCCCGAATCGGATTCAATTGTTGTCATGTCGTCCCAGGAACGGACGGGAGGGTTCATGTTGACGGTGGGCGTGTTCTGCACTGGAGCTTCGGATTGGGAATATGTCGTTCCGCTGAGGTTCTACGTCGACGATACAACCCGCGTGTTCATCCGAAATTCGACGCCAATCGATTGCGCGCATATCGCCCAAAAGAATGTTGTCTATGCGGTGACTCCCAGGTCCATTTTCCATGACTATGTCTATCCGTAAAAGTTTGGGAGCTTAGTAAATGAGTCTGCTTATGAAGAAGTATAAATTTTCAATAATCATTGCGGCATGTATTGCTGCTTTTGTCGCTTGCACTACGGACAGCGAAACGGACGTACTGCTGGAAGTTAGATCTGTGTCGGAATGTATTCCTGATACGGAAGATCTTTCTGGTTTTGATGATAATGCGGTTTCGTTTGAATTGATCGAAGGAGATTCTGTTTTGAAATTCCCTGCTTTGTGGAACGCGGCAACGGAGACTCCGCAATTGAGGTCTTCTCGTTCGGGCGATACGTTGGTTGTGGATTTGTATAGTGACGAGAAGGCGGTGCCGGGCACAAATTGCGCTGTGTGGGTGGAGGCCAACGTTCATGGCGGTTTTGATGCTTCTTTCTTGCGCGTGAACGCTCAGACATTTAAACTTGTCCCGTAGTTTTTCTATATAATGCTTTTAGGCATTATGAAAGACGATTACAAGGACATCATCGACTTGCCGTATCCACGGAACGACTGGAACTTTCTCATGAAGCATCCGCGCATGAGTGTGGCGGATCGTGCGAAGATTTTCCACCCGTTTGCGGCGTTGCGCGGGCATTCCGAGGCGTTGGACGCTACGGCGGAACGCAAGCAAGATGCGGTCGAGAACGAGCTTACGCTGGATGACCAGAATTTTGGTGCCTAAATTTGATGCGTAGTTTTTTTTGCGGAATTTGCGTTATAGTAAAAATCTATAGCAATCTATAAGAAAGTAGTATTGGTTATGGCCTTGTGCTATACCCCCCGTTTTTTTATTTTTGTGCCGCCTTTCTAACATGGAGGTGTTGTATGGAAAAACGCACGGGTCTCTTTTCAAACGGAATTATCTGGTTCGGAGTCGCCATCTCGGTTTCGGAAATCGAGGCGGGCATCGAAATCGGTGCCGCGTCTGCATCGGGTTCCCTTTGGCTCCCGCTGATTCTCGGTCACGTCTTGGGTGGCGTCTTGCTCTTTTTCGTGGGCCTTGTCGGGGCGCGCGTGCGACTGAATGCGATGGAGACGACTGCCTCCACATTTGGCAAGTACGGTTCCAAGTTCTTCGCTGCGCTGAACGTGTTCCAGCTGCTCGCTTGGGTGGCCGTGCTGAATGCGCAAGGTGCTTCGGCTTTGGCGGGTCTCAACCTTCCCATTTCTTTCCCGCTCACGTGTGTCATCCTTGCTGTGCTTATCGCCGTCTGGGTTTTCGTGGGGCTCAAGCGTTCCGCGAACGTGACGACGGTCGTGATGGCGGCGCTCGCAGTTTTGCTTGCTGTTCTTTCCGTGAAGCTGTTCGGACTCAATGGCGCCGAAGGCACGGCCGTCGCCGGCAATGTTGCCGGGGCCGCCGCTGGCAGCGCCACGCTTCTCAGCTTCTGGAACATCTTCGAGATTTCCATCGCCATGCCCATCTCGTGGCTGCCGGTGATTTCGGACTACACGAAGGATGTTGAAAAACCGGTGAAGGCTACGGCGGTTTCCGCGGCGGCCTACACGTTCGCGAGCCTCTGGATGTACATTCTCGGCATACAGATTGCGGGTATCGGTACCGGCACCAGCATCGCGCAGGCCATTCTCCTCGCGGGTCTCGGCATCCCGGGCATCATCATCGTAGTGCTTTCTACTATCACGACGAATTTCCTTGCGGCAAATTCTGCGGGTGAATCCTCGAAGGCGATTTACGGCAAGATCAACCCGAAAATCGCGGGTGTTGTCGTGAGCCTCCTGAGTGCGGCTCTTGCCATTTCGGGAATCATGGAACACTATATCAGTTTCCTCTACCTCATCGCTTCTGTGTTCGCGCCCATGGCTGCCGTGTTGCTCGTGTCGTTCTACTTCGGGAATGATGCCGTGCGCGGTTCTAGCGCAAGCGAATCCGGTGCAGTCGATGCCCGCGAAAACAGCGCTCGCGGAGGATCTCTCGGATTCTGGCTCTGGAACCTTTTCTCTTGGCTTGCGGGTTTTGTTGTCTATCAGGTGGCCGCGCACCAGGAATCCGTTTTCTTCGGGCCCACGCTCCTTGCCGTCATCGTGTCCGTTGCTTTTGCTTATGGCCGTGTGCTCGTCCTGTCGAATCGCAACTCGTAATTAATTTCTAGATTTAGACTGCTATGCCACAGAAGAAGATTGCGCTTATCAACGACATTACCGGATTCGGCCGCTGCTCGGTCGCCGTCATGGCGCCCGTCATCTCGGCCATGAAAATCCAGGCAGTCGCGGTGCCTACCGCAATCCTTTCGACGCATACGCAGTTTCCCAAGTATTTCTTTGACGATTACACACCCAAGATGCGCGACTACATCCAGACGTACAAGGATCTGGACATGAGTTTCGACGCCATCGCGACAGGGTTCCTCGGCTCCGAAGAACAGGTGGACATCGTTATCGACTTTATCAAGACGTTCAAGAAAAATGGCGTGTTCACGCTGGTCGACCCGGTGATGGGCGATTACGGCCGGCTCTACACCACGTACACGCCGGAACTTTGCGAAAAGATGCGTGCGCTCGTGCATTACGCCGACATCCTCACGCCGAACCTCACCGAGCTCTGCTCTCTGACAGGTTCCGACTACCGCGACGGGAAACTCACTCCGGTCGAAATCGAGAATATGTGCAAGACGCTTGCCGAGCAGGGTCCCGAACATATCGTGGTGACGGGAATCCATTACAGCAGCAAGCAGATTATGAATTTTGTTTACAGCAAGGGCGAGGAACCGAAAATCGTGATGGCCGACCGCATCGGCGGCGACCGCAGCGGAACGGGTGACGTAATCAGCGCGGTAATCGCGGGCATGTACCTGAACGGCCACGATTTTTACGAGTCGGTGAAGAAGGCCGCTGAATTCGCGTCCAAGTGCATTGAGTATTGTGTACAAAATAATGTTCCGGAACACTGGGGCCTGAGCGTCGAAATGTACCTTCGCGATCTCATCGAAGACTAAGGGGGCCAAATGATAGTTTATACTGTAACTGGGACCGTCGGGCAGGCGGGCTACTTGGATATCGCCAACAGCGGCGACATTACCGGCAAGAACATCTACGTGAACATGACGAACCGTTGCCCGTGCAACTGCGTTTTTTGCCTGCGCCAGACGAAGAAGATGATGGAAGGCAATACGCTCTGGCTCAAGGGCGGCGACCCGAGCGTCGATCAGGTGATGGAAATTTTCAATGCGTATGATCTTAACGTCATCAACGAATTGATTTTCTGCGGATACGGCGAACCGCTCGAACGCCTTTACGATGTTTGCAAAGTGATTGACTTGCTCAAGGCGAAGTACCCGAAGCTCAAGGTGCGCCTCAACACGAACGGCCTTGCGAACTTGATTCACGGTAAGGACGTTACCCCTGAACTCGAGGGGCGCTTCGACACCGTTTCCATTTCGCTGAATGCCGCGGATGCCGAAGAATTCCTCGCGCTTACGCGTTCCAAGTTTGGCATCAAGTCTTACGATGCCCTCAAGGAATTCGCCGTGCTTGCGAAAGGCCATGTGAAAAACGTCGTCATGACGGTGGTCGAGAAGGTGATGCCCGAAGAAAAAATCGAAATCTGTCGCAAGCTGTGCGAAGAACTCGGAGTCACGTTACGAGTGCGTCCGTTTGAATCTTAAATGTAAACCTGGTGCGGAGAATGACGATGCTGCGTTTGATTGTGATGTGCTTGGCGGTGGCGCTTGCCTGCACGAACTCGTTTGCGGCGAAGTCCGGCGCAAAGTCTAAATCTGCGAAAAATGTTCCCGCAAAATCGAAGCCCGCGAAGGCCAAGGCGCTCGAGTTCAAGGATGCGCGCGACGGGCAGACCTACCGCCTCGTAAAAATCGGTGACCGTACCTGGTTCGGCGACAATCTGAATTTCAAGTCCGAGGGCAGCTACTGCCTCGATGACGACGAAAACAACTGCATGGCCTATGGCCGCCTTTATTCCTGGGAAGCCGCCCGCAGCGCATGCCCTTCCGGTTTTCGCCTGCCGAAACACGAAGATTTCGAGAGCCTCTGGAATGCCGCAGGTGCCGACTACAATGCGGGCTACCTGCTGAAGACAAATTATGGATGGAAGGGCGATACCAACGGCAACGATACGCTCAAGTTTGCGGCGATGCCCGCTGGCAACCGCTTTGACGACGCCACGTACGGCAACCTCGCCAAGTTCGCCTTCTTCTGGAGTGCCGACGATGCGCTGGAAGATATCGGGCAGGGCGAAGCGCGTGTGTGGTACCTGACGAACAAGTCGATGGCCTTCGGTTATACGTCGAAGGCGAAGAATTTCGCGGAATGCCTTTTACATTTGTTAGATTTGAGGTATGCCGCAATCTGTCCGCAACATAGCGATTCTCGCGCACGTCGATGCCGGAAAGACGACCCTTTCCGAGCGCATCTTGTTTGCGGCGGGTGAAGTCCGCAGGCCAGGGAAGGTCGAAGAAGGCCTCGCCACGATGGACTACATGCCCGAAGAAAAGGAACGCGGCATCACGATTGAAAGCGGCGTCGCGCATTTCGAGTGGAAGAATACCTGGTTCAATTTTATCGATACGCCGGGGCATGTGGATTTCGGTGCCGAAGTCGATATGGCGCTTACGGCTGTCGAGGGCGCGGTGCTCGTGGTGAGTGCCGCCAGTGGTGTGGAAACCCAGACGGTCGCCGCCTACCGCAAACTCCGCGAAGCGGGCGTGCGCACGATTCTTTTCGTGAACAAGCTGGACAATCCCGACTATTCGCTTGACGAGACCCTCATCAACATAGAAGAAGTGCTGGGCGTGCGTCCGGTGCTGATGACTCTCCCCGAATATCGCGATGGCCGCATGACGGGCGTGCTCGATGTGCTGAGCCAGAGCAGGCTTTCGCATTCGGAATCGGGGAGCGAAGAAATTGACGACGGCTGGAACGTGGATGACGGCTGGGACAATTCCGCCGAGCTCAAGAAGCATTACGCCGAAGCCGTGGAATTCGCGAGTAGCTTCGATGACGAAGTCCTCAAGCTCGCGATGGAAGGCAAGCGCGTTCCTCCGAAACTTTTGCTGCGTGGCTTGCGCGAACTGGTGAAGAGCGACGACTATGCGCTTTGCTATGCGGGTTCCGCGATGGAAGGCTACGGCGTGCGCAGCCTGATTACCGCGCTCACGTTCTTCTTGCCCGAACCGCCTGAATTTGCGGAAGGGGAACTCGGTCAGGTGATACGCCTGCGCCATTTCAAGGGCGTGGGTGAAATATCGCTTTTCCGCAGCCATGCCGACATGGAACGCAAGGCGTGGCCGGCAGGTTTCGAATTCTCGCGCCTCAAGGCGAACCTGCTGCAGCCTGTCGACGAGATTCGTGCGGGCGACATTTACGCCATGCGCACCCCGTTCGAAACAGAACTCGGCCAGATAATAAATATGGACGGAACGCAGGTGTCGTCATGCCGCAGCCCGTCAGGGCAAGGGCATCCACTTGATCACACCCCCTCCATCCGCGATAAGTACAAGCCCCTCCTGCAGACCCGCGTGGAATGCCTCGGTGCCGAAGACTACGCGCATGTCGAAAAGAGCCTGAACACGCTTTCCCGCATGGACCCGTCTTTCCGGGTGCAGCATGACTTGGATGGCGGTTTCTGGTACCTGCATACCGTAGGGGAGGTGCAGCTGGACGTTTTGCTCGCGCGCCTCAAACGCGAATTCGGGTGCGAAGTGCGTGCCGGCAGCCCGGAAGTGCGCTGGCAAGAACGCCTCTGCCATGCGGTAGGGCCCGTCGAGAATACCTTCCAGCTCGGCCCTCATAAAATTTCAATTAAGTTGTCTGCAACTCCGCTCGAAGGCGATGCGCACGATATCCGGCTTTCTGCCGAATTCCTCGAAACAGCCCCGCGCGAAATCCTCGCGGGTGTGCGTTCCGCCCTCCTGGAATCTACCGAGGTAGGAATCTTGGGCAAGGGCGCGCTTGTCGGCGTGTGCTTCGAAGTCCATGAATTCACGTGGACCGAAGGGGCGCTTCCGCCGATGATCAAGAAGGCCTGCGGCGATGCGGTCATCAAGCTCGTGAAAGCCGCAGATGTACAGCTTTACGAACCCGTCATGGAACTTTCGGTGGAATGCCCCGTGAACTTTGCAGGCCTCGTGACGGGCGATATCCAGTCCCGCGAAGGTAAGGTGAAAGAAATTGCGGGCGATGGCAAGACGCATTTTTTGAAGGCGGACGTTCCCCTGCGCAAAATATTCGGCTACGCTACGGGCGTGCGCAGCATCAGCAAAGGCACTGCGCTTTACAGCATGAAGTTGCTCGGTTATCGTCCCATGAGCGTGGCGTAAGCCGCTTTTTGCGATTGTATTTTTCTTATCTTTCCGTTGTATACATTGTTGTTGCGTTGCATTTATCCCCATGGAGGAAAGATGAGTTTCGGAAGTTTCTTCAAGTCGGTTTTTGACTCGATTGCGTCGGCGTTATCTTCGAGTGTCGAAGAAAGTGAGACCAGGACGTTCCAGATTCAGGTGCTCGATGTCAAGGTCGACAAACCGTTTGACTTCGATCTGGTTGATGCGGGCAGCGTAATTACCCTAAAAAAAGATGCGAAATTCCGCCTGGATATAAAGCGGTTCGCCAACATAGATGGCAAGAAGAAATGGCACAAGGCGCAGATGACCGTAAACTTCGGAAAGGGGTTCCAGACGAACGGCACTTCTTCTCCCAAGTTTGTCTACCTGCAGCTGCCCGCCTATATAGCGCGGCAGGACAAGAACAGCAATGTGTACAATGCGGCGGCCTTCATCCATGACGGCCTGTATGCATGCAAGGGTGAAATTGTGGAAGAGGGCAAGTCGAAAGGCAAGAACAAGTGGCGCTACACGCTCACGCGGAAGGAATGCGACAATATCCTCAGCGAAATATGGGTGCAGTCGAAATTTGTGGGTGAGATTGCCGCAAAAATTATCGGTGCCGGCACCAATGTATTTGCTAGCGGCCCGAAACACTGGGACAATGACGATCTTCACTGCAAGGCGCATTTCTCGGTGAAAATTAAGTATCTTACCTGAGTTTGAAAAGAAAAAAAGCTGCGGTTCAGTTCTTCCTGAGCCGCAGTTTTTTATTGCCGTTTATCTATCGCTTACTTGATGGCGATTTTCTGTACTAGGCTTGTTGAGTGTTCGCGGATGCGGACCATGTAGACCCCTTCCGAGATGCCCTTCAGTTCGAGTGCGCCCGTTTCGCACTTGCCGTTGAACACCGGGCGACCCTGCATGTCGAATACTTCGACCTTCGCGGTATTTGCGCCGGAGATGAACAGCGTGCGGCCGGAGATGCGCATGGAGAGCGCCTTCATGCTCGAGAACTGCGGAATCGCGATGGAGGTGTCCTGCTTTGTCGTGTCGGTCTTGGTCGTGTCTGTTTTCGTGGTGTCCTGCTTGGTCGTGTCTTGCGGCGGCTCGAATGTCTGGAGCCTCACCAAAATGCTGTCGAAAGCCGGCTTCGGTTTCAAATTGTCGTCGTATATAAGGCCCTTCTGCCTGTTGAGTCCGCCTAGCCAGCTCCATTTATCGGACACGCCCCAGATCAGGTAGGTGTCCGCATTCGGTTCTTCGAGTACGATATCCAGGTATTCGCGGAAGGTCTTTCCCTGGCGTTCGAGGTCTTTTTTGCTGACGTTGATGCCGCTCTTGAAACCGATATCAAGTTCGGTAATTTTCAGTTTGATATTGAGCTTTGCAAGTTCCTTGGCGAGGGCGCGGAGGCTGTCCGGCGAACCGATGAAGTGCTTGTCGGTGGTGGTGTCTTCCACGTGCGTCTGGGAACCCACGCAATGTATGGGAATGCCGTTTTTGACCCAGCGTTTCACTTGCTCGAGCAAGAACCCCGCCTTGGCCTTCGGGCTGATGCCCTGTTCCAGGTTGTAGTCGTTGTAGCAGAGTTCCGCATCTGGGTCGACGGCGTGCGTCCATACGAAGGCGGAGTCGATGAAGTCGGGGCCGATACCCTGGTACCAGACGGATTGGGAACGCCACATCGGTTCGTTGTTGCTGATGGCTTCGTTCACCACGTCCCATTCGGCGACTTTGCCCTTCCAGTGGCCGACTACGTTCTGGATGTGGTTCTTGAGCACCTTGAGCAGTTTCTGCTTGTCGTTCCTGTAGTTGTTCACCCAGCCCGGGACCTGGCTGTGCCAGGCGAGAGCGTGGCCGCGGACGCGCATGCCGTTTTGCTGGGCGTACTTGACCATCTTGTCACCATTGCCGTAGTTGAAGCGGCCTTCGCTCGGTTCGGTGGCGTCGAACTTCATCTCGTTTTCGGCGACGACGATGTTGAACTGCGTCTTGTGAATTTGTTCGTAGTTGCTGGGAAGCTGTCCGCTGAACCATTGTGAGTTCAGGATGGCGCCGATGTAGATGTTGTTTTTCTCGGCTAGTGATCGTAGGGTTTCATCTGCGGCGAAGGTGCTTGCTGCGCACATGCCGAAAACGCACGCGCTGAGCGCGATCCCCATGAACGTATGTTGGTTTTTCATCGTTACTCCTCTGTGGTTTGCCCACAATCACCCGTATTTAAAATAATCAAAAAAAACGGGGAACGATGTAAACAAACCGAAACGAAAAGTTCCGATTTTTAAGTAAAAACTTTACGAATTGTTCAAAATTTCGCGAAATTTCGCAATTTCGGCGCCCAAATCGAGCCCTGGGATGGCTTTTTCGAGGTTTTCCGCCTGGGCGATTGCCTTCTGCGCGAAGGTTGCCGCCGCGGGAGAATGCGTGTCGGAGACCCTGTGGTTCGCCTCTTTCATGAATTTTTCGACGCGGGCGATGTAACCATATGTTGTCATGTCGCAGTACGTTTCGACCATGCGTTCGAATATGTATTCTTCCGCAGTTTTGGACAAGTGAATCATGTCGCTTTCGTAGAAGCGGTAGTCGCGCAGTTCGTCCATCACGATTTCGTAACTGGGGAAATATTCGAGCGGGTTCGCGGGCGCCTGCATGCCGGCTATCGCTTTTTCCACGGCGAGTAGCAGCGTGGCCTTGGAAAGGTTGTTGCCGTGAGCCCCGTCGCCCATGTGTCGCAGCGGTGATACCGTAAAGACGATGTGCAGTTCTTTGTCCGCAATCTTGCGCAGGCATCCGACAATCCCGCGGATGGCTTCTGCAGCCTCTTCCTCCGTAATCATCCTGCGTTCAAAGAGGCGCGGGTCTTGCCGATGGCAGTTTGCGACTATTTGACCGTCCAAAGAATAGACGAAGGCTGTCCCGAGCGTAATGAATACGGTGTCTGCCTGCTTCAAGAATTTGCGCGCATTGCCTGCGGCGGCATTCAATTTCGCGATGCATTCCTCGCGGCTTGCGGCAGAGAGCGAACTGTGCGCGAGCCAGCTGTGCCAAGGCCCGCGGGCGTCTTGAAAAACATCTTCTTCACCGAAAACTTTCCCGTCTGCGATTTCGAGGAGCTGCCGCTCGATGGAAAGCGGGTTGTACACAGTCCCGAACGGGTTCGAAAGAACTTGGAACTTGCGCGTGGCGAACTGCGCTGCGATATTGTCCGCAAAGCACGATCCGAAAAACGCGATGCGTCTCGTGTAGTCGATATTGAAGCCCGGCTCGGGCAGATCTACCCTGGTGAAAAAATCCATGCTATAAATATAGGTAAAGGCGGACATTGTGAAAATAAACACGGCTTTGCATTGTAAAAAAATGCATATTTTTTATAATTTTTTAAGTAATTGCTGAAATTTTAATAAAAACGCTGTTTTTGTATTGCAAAATAAGTTGACTTTTGCAAAATAAGAGGTATATTTGGAACGTAACCAACCTTGAAACAAGGAATCGGTTAGGAGGAAAAAAATGAAAGATGTTTTTGAATATACGGGCTACCGCCAGTACATCGCGGATTTTTACGCCGAAAGGAAAGTGAAGTCCGCGTTCACTTGGCGGGAGTTTGCAAGGATGACGGGGTTCTCCTCGTCGGTCCACCTGAAATACGTGAGCGAGGGGCGTTTCAACCTGGGTGAAGATGCCGTGGAGCGCGTGGCCAAGGCCATGGGGCTTGGCGGAAACCGGCTGGAATATTTCCGTGCGATGGTGGAGTTTGACCATGCCGTTACAGACAACGTAAAGAAGGAAATCTTTGACAGGATGCTCTCCATTGCAAAACAGAGCAATGCCAAGGTTATCGAGGGCGACGCATTCCGCTATTTCGACAGCTGGAAGAACCCGGTACTCCGTGAACTTGCTCCGGCCATGCCGGGAGCGAAGCCCTTGGCGCTCGCACATGCGTGCCGCCCCAAGATCAGTGCCGCTGAAGTCACTGAATCGCTGAACTTCCTCGTCAAGGCGAATCTGCTCTCGAAAGATGCGGACGGCAATTACGTGCAGACAGACAAGTATGTGACGGCCGGGCCGATGGAAGCTGCGCCAGTCGCTATCCGCGGGTTGCACCGCCAGATGGGCGAAATCGCCCTCGAGGCCATCGAGGGGGTGCCGCAGACCGAGCGTCATTTCTCGGGCGTGACCTTGGGCATTACGCACCATGCCTACGACGAGATTATCGCGGTGATTGATGATTGCCGCAGGAAAATTATTGAAATCGCTACGCGGGATGACTCAACGGACGAAGTGTATCGCCTGAATATACAGTTTTTCCCGATGACGAACAAGAAAGGTTTTAAAAAAGGGTAGGAGGAAACCATGAATAACGTAAAAATGAGCAGAAAGTTTATCTGCAGTATGGCGATGCCGCTCGCCATGATGTTCGCGGCTTTCCAGACGAGCGCACTTGTGGCGTGTTCCGATGACAAGTCCGTCTCGGGCGGTGCTTCGGAAGAGCCGAGCGTTTACGCCCTGAAAGATATCACGGTAGCGGCGCGGGCTTATTATGCACGCACCCTTGAAAGCGATGGCGGTTCCGGTGAAATTGCGGTGTCTGCTCCGTCGAATCTTTTCCTGTATGGAGGCGAAGCCCATTTATTGGAACTGGATACTGTAACCTTGGAACCGCTGAACGATACGGCATTTACGGCCAATATCTGTACAATGGAACCGGATATCTTGACTGGCGAAGTGACAAATCCCTGTGACGAGGGTGAGACTACTGGATCGTTCAAGTTTAAGGACATCACGTTGAAAAGCCCCGTAGTCCTGATAGAGGCTGTTGCAGGGGAGGTGTCACTCAAGGCGATTGTGGACGTGCGTGATTCGGGTTCTTTTGCTATTGACGCTATGTCGCATTTGGCGTATTACCGAATCGCGAATCTTGTCGCGTCCGGTTCGTCGTATGCTGTAGCGAAAACGCAGGCTGAATCAGAACTCATGAGTGCCTTTGCATTCGGTGAGTCGCCAGTTTTGCGGCATGCCGCCCTGAGTGAAGGTTTCCCGTATGATCTCCTGGAAAAAATTGGAGAGGAGTTTGGCGCGGCGGGCTCGATTTCCGGATTGTCAGACTCGACAAAGAGTGCGCTTGAGGCATCGATAGAGGGCCTGAATATTTTCACGGTCGTACAATTTTCTCCTTGGAATTTTGAAAGTCTCGGTGAGGGCTCTGCCCAGTATTACCAGGAATGCCTGCAGAAGAAAACGTATTATGCGAACCTGCTTGCGTCTGTATTTGGCTATGGCGCGTGCTTGGCCGAAAAGGAGGGAACGTTTGCCGATATTTCGGGTAATATGTTTGAACTGATGTGCGCATTTGGCTCCTGGGATATTGCTCTTCGCGGAAGGAACGGCGCCCGCATCAATTACACGACCGGAACGATGACGGATTCCCGCGACGGCAAGACGTACAAGACCGTGACTCTTGATCTGGAAGGAACGTCGCAGACCTGGATGGCGGAAAACCTGAAGTATGAGGCGGAAGGATCATCTTGTGATGATGATCAGTTCGAGGGAGCGTCATCGAGTTGTTCCGTTGGTCGCATATATTCGTTCGTGTCTATGCTGGATTCTACGTACTATAAGGGAGCCTTGTTTGACGAAGATGGCTTTGTCGATTACGATAGTGTGAATTGGGATATGGTTGCCGATTCGTTGGAAGTCTTGGATTTTAACATGTGTCCCGAAGGCTGGCATGTGGCTCGATACGAAGACTGGGATACTCTGTTCTCATACCTGAGGAATAACTTTGGTGCCGAATTGGGTGAAGAAACAAACTGGTTGATGCAATCCTTTGGTAATCCGACGGGATTCGGTATGGATATGGTGGCTCATCTGCGGGGGGCTAATGGTTCGTACAAGGTATATTTCTATCCGATGATGTACCTGTTCGCTCCGACGTTCTTGCCTGAAAGCGCTCCCAAGCCGGAGAATAGTATGTCGAGGGCCGGTGTGTTCGGAACGATTGTTAGTTATAGTTATTCGGGGGAACGTCTTGGTAGCCACTCTCATGTTACAATTGAACATTATTATGGACCGGCAACAACGGGTTTTGTCCGCTGCGTCAAGAACTGATTGCTGCAAAAAAGAAGGATCCTGGGAAGGAGATCATGTTGACAATATTCCTCTAGTAGATAGAGAGGTAGGAGGGGAAGAAGGCGGGCTTTGGTCCGCCTTCTTTATATCTAAAACGTATTGTGAAAAATTACAATTTTGTAAAATATTAATAAAAAAGCTAAATTTTTAATAAAAACTAAGGTTTTATATTGTATACCATTGATTTTTTGAATTTTTAATGGTATATTTCTTTTTGGGGCTGATTGACGGCTTGCCGTCAAGTCTTTGGGAGGAATAATGAAATCGTTGCTTGAATACACAAGCTACCGCCAGTATATCGCGGATTACTATGCCGACAGGAAGGCTAAATCCGCGTTCTCCTGGCAGGAGTTTGCCAAATCGGCGGGGTTCTCGTCACCGGTCTACCTTAAATATGTAAGCGAAGGTGTCTTCAACCTGAGCGTTTCTGCCGCGGAACGTGTGGCTGAGTCCATGCACCTTGCCGAATACGAGCGCAAGTTCTTTGTCGAGTTGGTCAAGTTCGACCATGCGAAGAACGATACCGACAAGAGGGCAGCGTTCAGCGCAATGCTCTCGATTGCCGAACAGCACAAGGCCAAGGTCGTGGACGCGGAATCGTTTCGCTTTTTTGAAAGCTGGAAGAATCCGGTGTTACGCGAATTGGCTCCTGCGATGCCGGGGGCGAAGCCGCTAGCGCTTGCCCATGCGTGCCGCCCCGAAATCTCGGCGGCCGAAGTCAGCTCTTCGCTGAACTTCTTGGTGAAGGCTGGCCTGCTCCAGAAAGACAAGGACGGGAATTACGAACAGACCGACAAGACGGTGACGACGGGCCCGATGGATGTTACGCCGCTCGCTGTCCGCGGGCTGCATCGTCAGATGGGCGAATTCGCCCTTGATGCCATCGAGGGCGTTCCGCAGGATGAACGCCATTTCTCGGGCCTTACGCTTGGTATCACGCGAAAAGCCTACGAGGAAATCGTGCAGAAAATTGCCGAATTCCGTAAAGAGCTCATCGCGATAGCGACGCGTGAACCTGCAACAGACGAAGTCTATCGATTGAACATGCAGTTCTTCCCGATGACAAAAAAGAGTTTAAACAAAAAGGGATAGGAGGATGCGATGAATAAAAAGTGGATATTGGGGCTTGCGCTCCTTATGATGTTTTCGGGTTGTTCAGAGGATCCCAAGTCCGTGGGCTCGCTCGGCGGTGCCGAAGAGGAAACGGGTGTTTATGCATTGACAGGACGAATGGGCGACGTGCAACCCAGGCTGCTGAAGGTTACGAGCGAGCAGGATTCCTTGCCGGGGTATGAAAACTTCGTAACTGTGGAATGGGGGACTATTGTAACCGTATATGAGCTTGATTCGTTGACGCTCGATACGACCGGTCTCTTTTTTGCCGATACTATAGAGAACGACAGTGGCCGTTTTGCCTTTGAAGAAATGGGGTTGAGAAGCCCGTATGTATTGATTGTTGAGGAAGACGGTTATTTTGATACTAAAGAGCGTGGTAAGGTCGTGTCCCGGTTTTCGACATACAGTGCCATAGTCAAAACAGAGAGCCTTACAAATGTAAGCGTCAATGCGTTGACATCTGCAAAAGTTCCGCTCTTGCGGGAATATGTGGCCCAAGGGAAATCGTTTGCGGAGGCGAATAAGATGGCTGAGCGCGATATCCTGAAACCGCTCGGGATATATGAGGACCTGGGCCCGTTTGAAGAATTGTTTGATGAAGAATCGGAACTGGCCTATGCAGAAGCGTTACTCCTGCAACGAAGTTCTGGTTTCTTCGGGTATATGTATGATTTGCTGTATATTCCGGATGCGCTTGTTGCGGATTCTGGGGCGGAAGTTGAAGAATACTACTTTAATAGGAAGAAGATGCTCGATTATCAGGTAGGTCTTCTTGCCGAAGAAGGTGGTATTGGGCAGTGCACGGAGCCTCGTGAAAACGAAATGGTAGTTTTTAGTGTGGGTGCGTATGGTGATTCCATTACGATAGTTTGCCATTCTGGAAAATGGAATTTGGGATTGAAAAAGATTGAATATACGATGGGCACGATGACGGACGACCGTGACGGCCAAACCTATAAGACGGTTACGTACAATGTCGGTGGCGTTTCGCAAACCTGGATGGCCCAGAACCTGAATTTTGCGGATACGGTGTCGTCGGGTATTGACAGTGCGCTGAAGGCTAATTTGAAAGGGAATACCTATACCCAGTACGTTGACGACAGCGGAAAAATCTATGGACGTTTCTATACATGGCTTAGCGCAATGAATATTGGCGAACATGATTTCAGGATGTATTCTATAGACTTGGCTGGCGATACGGTTTTCCTGGAGCAGCAATGCTATGATTTATACTTGAACATGTGCGCTTGGGATGATTATGACTGTGGAAATGAACAAGAGAGGGTGAGGAAATACTGTGATTCCATATATGCCCCCACTTGCGTCCCTAAGGATGCCGAAGCTGAAGAAATGTGCGTTAACACAGAAATGGAGGCGTGTGATTCTAGTGATTACGGGTGCGAAAAAAGGGCGGTGATGAAATGCGATTCTCTGTATGGAGAGGTGTGCAGTGAACGCTTGGAAGATTGGACTTATGGTCTCACCGAATACATGTCGGACAAGAATAAGGACTCTTACCAAGGTGTTTGCCCTGAAGGATGGAGAATACCGACGTTGAATGATTGGTATTCCTTGTTGCAGATGATGGGCGAACAGTATGGCGTAGATTCCAAAAAGATCGCTTTGGCCTTGTACGGTGAAGATGCGACTGGATTTGGACTTAAGAAGGATGTCGATGAAATCTGGGTAGATGTGGAGGGCCAATGGATTTCGGTATCGAGTAGCTGGTTGACGCGATTTGTTGTTGCTGACGCTCGGGTTCGTAGTATCACGTTCTATGCAGAGCAGGATGGTTTTACTCCGAGCAAGATCTGGTTGTCTGATTCTGAAGAACTATGGTACCACACGATCGGTAACACCTTTTATGCATCTCCAGTCCGCTGCATAAAGGAATAAATAGTCTCTTTGTTGGGGGGCAGGGGAGCAGGAGGAGCAGGCTTTTGCCTGCTCCTTTTTTGCGCCCGTTCGCGCTAAAATTGGTGCTGTGCAATCTGGTCAGCGCTCACTCTCCCCTCAGCGGCTCGTTGATACGAGTCGCTTTCGGGTCACTTGCGCCCGTTCGCGCTAAAATCGGTGCTGTGCAATCCGGTCAGCGCTCACTCTCCCCTCAGCGGCTCGTTGATACGAGCCGTTGAGGGTCACGGGCGACTGTTTGTATCGGATTTATTGTGGTTTTTGACTGATTTTTTGATTTGTTTTTGATATATGCTTAAATTTGCTTAAAAAGGGCAAAAATTTATTGTAAAAACTATTGACTTTTGGAAAAAATAGTTTATATTAAAGAATGCGGCGACGGAAGGGCGTATGCCCGGACGCCGTCGGTTAGGAGGATTAATGAAGGATGTATTAGAATATACGAGCTACCGCCAGTATATTGCGGATTATTACGCCGACAGGAAGGCTAAATCCGCTTTTACCTGGCCGGAGTTCGCGCAGGCGGCGGGATTCTCTTCGCCGGTTTATCTCAAGTATGTGAGTGAGGGGCGTTTCAACCTGAGCGCTGAGGCTGCGGGGCGTGTCGCGCAGGCCATGCGCCTTACTGATTACGAACAAGAGTATTTCTGCGAGATGGTCAAGTTCGATCATGCGAAAAGCGATGCTGAGAAGAAGGCGGCATTCAGCAGCATGCTTGCCATTGCAGATGCTCACAAGGCAAGAATCTTGGAGGGGGATTCTTTCCGCTTTTTCGAGAACTGGAAAAATCTGGTAATCCGCGAACTTGCTCCCGCCATGCCGGGGGCAAAGCCTCTGGCAATCGCGCGTGCGTGCCGCCCCAAAATCAGTGCCGCCGAAGTGAGCGATTCTCTGGGCTTTCTTGTCAAGGCGGAACTGCTCAAGAAAGACGAGGCGGGAAATTACAAGCAGACTCAAAAATCCGTGACGGCGGGTCCGATGGAGGTGACTCCGGTGGCCGTGCGCGGGTTGCATCGCCAGATGGGCGAAATCGCACTTGACGCCATCGAGGGCGTGCCGCAGGGCGAACGTCATTTTTCGGGAGTGACGGTTGGTATTACGCGCTGTGCTTACGATGAAATTGTGCAAGAAATTGCCGAGTTCCGCAAGAGGGTTATCGCGATTGCGACCAGAGAAGACGCGACAGATGAAGTGTATCGCCTGAATGTGCAGTTTTTCCCGATGACACAAAAGAACGGTTTTAAAGAAGGTTAGGAGGGTTTCATGAAAAAAGGAATTCGAAATACACTAGTGTATCATTTTATCGGGACTGCGTTCTGCATGGTCATGGCATTTGCGCTCCTCCTGATGTTCACGGGCTGTTCCGTCGAAGAAGGCAAGCCGCCAGTAGGCTCCCTGGGTGGTTCCGAAGAAGATATACGCCTTTACGCCTTCGACAACCTGAAGGGGCATTTCATGCGCATTTCCTACGAAGAATCCTTGGATGATTCTTCGTTCATCTCGAGTACACTTCAGGAAGGGTACATGGTAAGGATGGTCGAGCTTGATTCCGTGACGTTCGATACGACGGAAAATGTCTTTTACAGCTCCTTTACGGATTCTTCGGGCATGTTCTCGTTCGACAGCGTCTCGCTGAACAGTCCCTATGTGTTGCTAGAACTGTCTCCTTGGCAAAACGTAAATTGGTGGGAAACGGAAAACGCTGAGATTTCCTATTTACGGGAGAGCGGCTCTTGGAACCTGTACCATGTCGTGGTCGATGTGCGCGAAACCGAGCAATTCGGTATCAATGTGATGAGCTCCTTGGAAGCTTCCCGCGTGCTTTATTTGGTCAAGCATGGAATGGACTTTGGTGCCGCCAAGCAGCAGGCCGGCCGCGATGTAATGGACGCATTCGGTTTTTACGACAAACCGTTTGTTTACGAAGGTAAGACATCGATTGAACACTACTACGAAGAGATGGATGCCGTGTATTTCGTAAGCATCTTCACTGACTACAACGCCTGTATCGATCGACAGGCGGTGGATGTTTTCAGCGCGAATGGGTCGTTTGTCGGTGTTCCCGATACAATCAAGGATCACTGTAAAAAAGACATGAGTCCTAGAATTTGGCATGGGCGAAGGGACAGCGTGCTCAACGAATCAGATAGGATAATGTACGGCAACTTCATCTCGAGTCTCTATGGACAGGGTAAGTGCACTGCGGAAAAGGAAGGAGATTCGCTGGAGATTGAATTCCTGGGTCCCGAATTGTCGTTAAAGATTAAATGCTCGTCGGAAAACTGGAACGCATCGGCTTTCCGGACAATCCAGGATGACGTCTCGCATGTCGGTGACACCATGACCGACGAACGTGACGGGAAAGTGTACAAGACGGTCACCTTTACCTTCAATGGAATTACGCAGACGTGGATGGCGGAGAACTTGACCTATAGTAGCGCAACTATAACGCCCGTTTTGGACAGCGCGTCCATCGTTTCTTTGAAGGCTGATCAAGAACAAGTTATTATTCAGAATGAACTTCGCGATCTTCCGGAATGGTTCTATACGTTTGATTCTACATATTGGAATTCTTTGGTCAGGTACAAATGGTACGAAGCGATGGGTTTGGATTCTTCCTTGGTGGCTGCCGACAGCGGCAACGTCAACTTTGAGAAGGTCCTGGCCATCGTGGATTCAATCGAGAACGAAAAGGGCTATTATCAGGGCCTGTGTCCCAACGGGTGGCGGCTTCCTACCGCAGAAGACTGGAACCAACTGATAGATCAGTGCTACAGATTGCAGGGCAATGTTGTCTCGATGGATGAATACGCGCACACAGGGACGTATAGTTTCCCGGAAATCGGTTTCGGGCCGGTTACCGTAGAGAATTTCATCATTCGCCCGGAGATTGCTGAAACGAGCTACGCGCCTGGTGAAATGAAATTACACAGCATGTGGTTCTTTGAAAACTTGAAATGGGATTGGGGCATTGACCGTACCTTCCGGGTGAATGAGATGATGACCATCCGTTGCATCAAGGAATAAGAGCCTTAAATCACGAAATTAAGAGGGGAGTACCCAAAAAAGGAGGAAAAGGAGGGGATGAAAAGGAAGGCGGGCTTATGCCCGCCTTTCTTTGCTTTTTTATGTCTTGCGGCGGTAAAATATTGTATTTTTAAAGTGTATCGCCCCTGCTTAAAAGGGACGTGTGACGAAGGATTTGTTATGAAACCTGGTAAGACCGAACTACGCTTGAACGCAGAAATCGAAAAACGCGGTGCGCTTTTTGCCGTGTTGTTGGACCCCGATACCTCGGACGAGGCCGCCTTCGTGAAGGCTGGCTCCATGGCTGCCGAGAACGGAGCCGACCTTTTGCTGGTGGGCGGTTCTTATCTGGGCAATTTTACGCTGCCGAAACAGGTGGCCGCGCTCAAGGCGGCGGTGGACCTGCCCGTGGTTCTTTTCCCGGGTGGCGCCTCGCAGGTCGTTCCCGGTTTCGACGCGATGCTCTTCATGACCCTCGTGAGCGGTCGCAACCCGAACTACCTCATCGATGAACAGGTGCGCGGTGGCGCGCTCGTGCGTGCACTCAACATGGAAGCCATCCCGACGGCCTACCAGCTCATCAACAGCGGCAAGCGCACTACCGTGGAATACATCAGCGGTACCATGCCCGTACCCGCGAACAAGCCCAAGCTCAGCATGGTGAACTCCATCGCGGCAGAACTCATGGGCATGCGTTACGTGTACCTGGAAGCGGGCAGCGGCGCCGAAGAGCCCGTACCCGTGGAACACATCGCCTATACCCGCAAGGCGACCGAGATGACTATTATTACCGGCGGCGGAATCAGGGACCCGCAAACGGCTGCCGTCCGCGTGGCCGCTGGCGCGAACATCATCGTGACCGGAACCCTCTGGGAAAAGGTCGAAGACCCGGCTCTGTTGAAAGAGTTCGCTTCTGCCATCCATACCAAGGGCTAGATTGAATTCCATTCAACCCCTCAGGAGTCCCTTATGAAGAACAGGTTCGTTTTTGCGTTCGTGGCTACCCTGCTCTGCAGCACGCTTTGCATGGCGCAAGTCCAGAAGCTCCCCGCACCGGCCAAGTCGCTTGGCAAGAACGTGATGGAGGCGCTCTGGAGCCGCAGTTCCAGCACCGAATTCAGCGACAAGATGCTCTCCGACCAGGAGACGCCTTTGCTGAACAATCCCGTGGGCTACGCCAAGTAAGGCGTCCGGGATTACCTGCGGCTCCTATACCTTGTGATGCGTTCGCGGCGCTCGTTGTGGGTGCAGCGACACTCGCCAAAAGGCTAAACATTGACTCCCTGTTGCACCGAAGTTTGTAAACGAAAACAAACGTTTTTTACTTTGCTTTATATGCTTTTTGAAAAAAATGCTTGACTAAATATATTTTGTGTGATATATTCTATACAAGCTAAACCGTCATGATGTAATTTATCATGAAAATTGTCAAGGAGATAAAAATGGCAAAAGCAAAAAAAGCAAGTAAAGCAACAAAAGCTAAAGGTAACAAAGCAACCGTAGCGAAAGCAGCAGATTTCAAAACTGCTATTGTCAAGGAACCAAAGGCTGTTTTGCAGGCCATAGGCATGGATTTTTCCGTAGCTTATGACAAATCGAATAATAAGGCTACGATGGGCGATGTTCTTGCTGCGGGTTCAAAGAAACAGCGCGAAGATTTTGCCGTTGAACTTGAACAGGCCCTTGTGAAAGCGAATGAAATTTGGAAGGGCTTTGAAAGTAAGGTGGATACATTTATTCCTGGACAATTTAAGCGAATTCCTGCTGATGAAAAAATTTGGCCGGTAAGGCCTGTTATTCCAGGTCCGGACCCGATTATTCCGAGAAATCCGATTATTCCGATCGATCCGATTATTCCGATAATAATAAATCCGATTATTCCGGTCAATCCGATTATTCCGATAGTCAATCCGATCATTATTCCGGATCCGAAATCTCCGGTTGTTGACCAATTGGATGTGAAAGAAATTGTCGGACGTGCAGAACTTTTGCCGCAGTTGGAAGAACGACTTGTCCAAATTCAGGGAATTAGGAAATCTTTGCCTGCAAATGCGACCAAGGCCGAAAAGAAGGCTGCCGCAACCGCGGAACAGCAGGTCAAGAACTTGATCAAGGCTGCTAAGAGAAGCGCTCCGAAGACTGTCAAACAGGCTGTCAAAAAGGCTGTGAAAACAGTAGCTAAGAAAGCCGTGGCAAAGAAAAAATAGAGATAAAATCGAAATATGAACATCATTCCTTTCAACGATGGTGTTTTCAGTTTCGTTACAACCGATGGGTGCACTGCAAAGTGCTCCCATTGTTTAATGAACTGCAAACCTGGCTTAAAACATAAGCTCAGCTTTGAGCAGATGCGAAAGGCGATTGACCAGTTTAGTCGAAAAAAGAATGCGAATCTTGTTGTTTTTACGGGTGGCGAGTCTACTTTGTTGGGCGAGGACCTGTTTCGGGCCATTCGCTATGCGACATTGAAACTCCTAAGAACACGTCTTGTTACAAATGCTCACTGGGCGTCGAGCTTGGAACGCGCACGGAATTACGTCAGAAAACTCCGGGAGGTAGGCCTTACGGAACTTGACTTCAGCGTAGACGACTTTCACGAGCCGTTTGTTCCGCTGGACAAAATCCGGAACGCTTGGCTGGCGAGCAAGGGTGTCGGTTTCGATTCGGTTACCCTTGCGAATAGTTTTGGGCCTAAAAGTAAAATCAATCCTGATTTTATTCGTGAATATCTAGGAGAGAATCTTCCTGAAGTTAGTCCGACGAGTTTACCGGATAGCCAGGTTTATAAGAAATCTGAGGATGGTACTTTTTATAGCATCCATATCAGTACGCTCCAAAAAAGCGGACGTGCCGAGGACTTGGATTCCGAACTGTTCAGGGGTGTCGAAAATCAGGAATTGCTCGACTGTCCTTGTAAATGGGTCGTTGCCGAACCGGTCCTTTCGCCATTGGGCCATATGTGGGCGTGCTGCGGAATCCCTTGCGATAACATTCCAATCCTGGACCTTGGCGATGCCAACAAGGAGCGTATCGATACCATTTTGAAAAGGGCCAGCAAGGATGTCCTGATAAATGCGCTGCACTATCTTGGACCGTATAAGCTCTGCAAGTTCGTTGAAGAACATAGCGATATCCGTTTCAAGAGAAATTTTTGCGGTGCGTGCGAAATTTGCAGCGTCTTGACTGCCAACAAGAAGGCTGTTGAGGTTTTGCGGGCGAACGAAAAGTCCTTGGCTGCAATTCTTCAAGCTGTAAAGTTCCTTAAGGATAACGGCATCTCTGCGGGCTTGCTGAACAAGAACGTCCGATAGGCTTGATTCCTACTTTTAACAAACCCCGTCGCATTGATTGTGGCGGGGTTTTATCTACGCCTCCTGCACCTTGCGATGTGCCCGGTCAAGAACCGGAAGAACTTCTCGGTGCGGGAATTGTCTTGCTTGTTGCGGCGTAGCGTTATCACGATATCGCGCTTGAATTCGGCGTCCGTGATTTTCAGGAGCCTGATTCTGCGCCTGTCGACATGCCCCCACGAAAATTCGGGCCAGAACCCGACTCCGATGCCGCTCGCGATGGCGTCTTTCACGGCGAGCGCGTTGTCGCTCTCGAAAATGATGCGCGTCTTGAACCCGATGCGTTCGCAGTACTCGTTGCAGATGCTGCGCAGTTGCTTGCTTCCGTAAAGCCCGATGAAGTTCGTCTCCTTCAGTTCCTTGAGACTGATGGTGTCGCGCTTTTTGTACAGCGGCGTGTTGGGCACGGCGAGGTAGATGTTCTCGCTGCAGATGAAGTTCTCCTCGTCGTGTTCGTTTTTTGCTATGGCGGGCGCCTTCGCGTAGGTGCGCACGCAGATGTCGTACAGGGTGGTCTCCTCGTTCTGCACCAGGTTGAATCGCAGGTCGGGGTCGTTTTTCTTGTAGAGGATCACCGCGTTGGTCACGAACGTCGACGCGGCGAGCACGTTCAGGTTCACTGTGGCGGACTGTTCGCTTTCCATGGCGCGCAGCTGTGCGGGTAGCGCCTCGATGTCTTCGTAGAGCGGCTTGACTTTCTTGTAGAAGTATTCCCCGATATCGGTGAGCTTGATGTTTCGGCCCTGCGTCTTGAAGAGCTTCACGCCGAGTTCGTCTTCGAGCTTGTGGAGGGCATGGGTGAGCGCCGGCTGCACGATGCACAGGGTCTTCGCGCTTTGCGTCACATGCTCGGTACGTGCGACTTCCAAAAAGTATTTGAGGTGCGTGAGTTCCATGGGACCTCTGGAATGGTGTTGAAAAATCAATAAAAAAAATTGATGAATTAAATATAAATAATCTATTAGACAAGATGAATTACGGGTTCTAAATTTGCGGCCGGAAACAAAAAAGATCTCAATCAAAAGGAACAAATATGAACTTCAATTTCAAAACCCTGGCCCTTGCCGCCATTGCTTTTGCCTTCACCGCCTGCGAACAGGCCAACACCTGCAACTACGACGAAACCGCAAAGACGCTTTCGTGCCCCGAAAAGGTCTACAAGACGGTGTCGCTCGCTGGCAAGGTCTGGATGGCGGAAAACATGGCGGACTATGTCCCCGACAACAGCATTTGCTACGGCAACGACCATGCCAACTGCGAAGCCATGGGCCGCCTCTACACGTGGGGCGCTGCGAACAACGGCCTTTGCCCCAATGGCTGGACGGTTCCTTCGCAGCAGGATTTCAAGGACGTGTTCGGGAGCGCAACCGTGGAAGACCTCAAGAAGGCCGACGGATTCAAGATGGTGCTTGCCGGGTTCCGTTACTTCGACGGCAAGTTTGCCGACAAGGACTCGAGCGCTAGCTTCTGGACCAAGGATAGCTACGATGATGCGCGCGCCTACCTTGTCCGCGTAACCGATACGACAATTACCTACGAGCACTTCAACAAGAGCATTGCCGCCTCCGTTCGCTGCGTGAAGGAATAAATTTTCCTACTTTCTCCATATCATCAACCCCTAACCCGTAGACATTAGATGGCAAACCTAAGATTATTTCTTTCGTCTCTCGTCTTTTGTCTCTCGTCTAAACAATGACTTGGCTAATCGACTTATTTACCAAGCCCTCGGTGGGGCAGCAGGTTGTGGTTATTGCGTTCACAGCCGCAGTTGGCCTCATGGTGGGTAAAATCAAGGTCAAGGGAATCGGCTTGGGCGGTGCGGGAGCGCTCTTCGTGGGCATCCTGCTCGGGCACCTCGGTCTCCGCGTTGAGGGCAACGTACTCCATTTCGCGCAGGAGTTCGGCCTGATTCTCTTTGTCTATACAATCGGCATGCAGGTGGGCCCCGGATTCATGGATTCCATCCGCCGTCACGGTCTCGTTCTGAACGTCCTCTCGGGAGGAATCGTTCTGCTCGGCGTCCTGGTGACTCTCTGCCTCTACTGGTTTACAGATATGCATAACAACGTACCCGTGCTTGTGGGGATGCTCTGTGGCGCCGTCACGAACACGCCTTCCCTTGGCGCCGCCAATTCAGCCTTTGCCGCGGCCGGGGTGGACACGTCCCTTACGGGTATCGGGTACGCTGTTGCATATCCGTTCGGCGTCATCGGCATCATCCTCGTGATGATTCTCGTGCGCATCGTATTCAGGCAGAACCCGAACAAGGCTGCCGAAAATTACGCCGCGGACATCGCCGCCACGGCCAAGGAGATTGAATCCTGCAGCCTCACGGTTGACAACCGCAATCTCTTCGGCACGCAGTTGAAGGATATCCCGAACCTGATTTCGAGCGGTGTCGTGGTGACCCGCCTGCTGCGTGGCAACGACATCTTCACTCCGAACGGGAAGACGGTCATTGAGGAAGGCGACAAGGTGCATATCGTAGGCATGCCCGATGCGGTTGCCGCCATGGAGAAGATTATCGGCGGTAGGCTCGATACGCCCATTACCAAGTTCGCATCCGACACGGCGAAGCCTATCCAGGTGAAGACGATTCTCGTGACGAACAAGAAGATTCTCGGGCGCACCATCGGTTCGCTCGCTCTTGCGGAACGCTATGGCGTGAACGTGAGCCGCGTGGTCCGCAGCGGGTTCAAGTTTACGGGTCGCCTTGATTTGCGTATCAAGTTTGCGGACAAGCTGATGGTCGTCGGCCCTGCCGAAGGTATAGAGGCTGCAGCGAAGGAACTGGGCAACTCGCTCACGGCGCTCGACCATCCCGAAATCCTGCCTGCGTTTTTGGGTATATTCCTGGGCGTCGTCGTCGGTAGCATCCCTATCGCGATTCCTGGAATACCGACTCCGCTCAAGCTCGGCCTTGCCGGCGGTCCGCTGATCGTGTCCATCCTCCTCAGCCGCAAACGCAAGATAGGCCCGCTGAACTTCTTCATGGCGAGCAGTGCGAACCTCATGCTCCGTGAATTCGGCCTAACGCTCTTCCTCAGCTGCGTTGGCCTGAATGCGGGCATCAAGTTCTTCGATGTGCTCCTGAACGGTGACGGACTTTACTATATGGGCCTTGCCGCCCTCATCACGTTCCTGCCGCTCGCTATTATGGCCGTTGTGGGCCACCTGGCTTTCAAGGTGAACTACCTTTCGCTCTGCGGCGTGCTTGCGGGTGCGACCACCGACCCTCCCGCACTTGCCTTCGCGAACGGCCAGGCCGAAAGCGAGGCCGTGAACATCGGGTATGCCTCTGTCTATCCGCTCACCATGCTGTTGCGCATCTTGAGCGGGCAGGTGCTCGCCGTTCTGCTGGTTGCCGCCTGATTTGGCACCTTTTTTGCCCGTTTCGCATGAGGCGGGCATCTTTTCTTTCGATAATTGTGTATTTTTCATGAAAAAGACGCTGCACCGCGAGGTGCAGTTTTTGAGGTATATATGCAAAAACTGATTATTGCGACTTTCGTGCTCCGCGTGCTGGGCCTGGTGCTGATCGTTCTCGGCCTTTCCACGTTCGGCCACAACCTGATTTATAATACATTCCCCGGGCTCGAGGGCCATTCCCTCAACCCGGTCAGCTATTTGGGCATCGCGATTTATATTATCGGTGCGTTGATTTATTTCTTCGTAAACAAGAAGCGCCGCGCCGACCGCCGCCGCGAAGAAATCGAGGATGCCGAAGATCGCGCTTTTAGGAGTTCCGCCAAGGACGAAGCGAAGGACGACGACCAGGACGCATAGGGTGTACTATGGGCGATTCGATGATAAAGATTGAGCATTTGCACAAGACCTACCGCAGCGGGTTCCTGATGAAGCCGAAGCTTGCGCTCAAGGACGTGAGTTTCAGCGTGGAACCGGGCTGTGTCTACGGGTTTATCGGGCCGAACGGTGCCGGAAAGTCTACGACCATCAAGGTATTGACGGGTCTTTTGAATTTCGATTCGGGTACGGTGCTGGTGAACGGCTTGAGCCCGCGTGACGTGAACAGCCGTCGGTTTGTCGGCTATTCCCCGGAGCAGCCGTACTTTTACGATTACCTCACCGGTCGCGAACTTTTGCGCTTTTACGGCAAGCTCGTCGGGCTCGACGGTGCCGAACTCGACAAGCGCATAGGCTGGGCGCTCGAACTTTTGCATGCGAACAAGGATTGGATCGATCGCCGTTTGCGTTCTTACTCCAAGGGCATGATGCAGCGCGTGGGAATTGCGCAGGCGATTCTTTCTAAGCCGAAGCTCTTGATTCTCGATGAGCCGATGAGCGGGCTTGACCCGATGGGGCGCCGCGACGTGCGCGAGGCCATCATGGAACTCAACCGCGATGGCGTCACGATTTTCTATTCGAGCCACCTGCTCTCCGACGTGGAAAGTATCAGCCACAAGGTCGCGATGATTGTGGATGGCAAGATCGTGCGCGAAGGTTCGGTGGACGAGATTACGGAATCGTGCGGGGTGGAATACCACGTACGTACCCGCAAGGCGATTCTCGAAAGCGACTTGCCGCAGGGAATTTCGCTTGCAGGGCACCCGATGGAATTCGTCTGCGAAGACGATGCCGCCCGTGACAGGTTGCTCGGCTATTGCCTCTCCAATGGAATCGCTGTCGAGAAGATGGACCACAAGCGTCCGAGCCTTGAAGATATTTTGACGGAGGAGATTGCCCGTGCAGACGCTTAAGCATATTGCCATTATTGCGCACAATACCTTCCGCGAGTCTATCCGCGACAAGATTCTTTATAACATCGTGTTCCTCGCGATTGCGCTTACGCTTTTCAGTATCGTGCTCGGCGAATGGTCGGTGTTCGACCGCGCCTATGTCATCAAGTCTACCACGCTTTCGGTGATGAGCCTTTCCGGCCTTCTGATTTCGATATTCGTGGGCATCAGCCTCGTGCAGAAAGAAATCCAGCGCCGCACGGTGCTCACCCTGCTTTCGAAGCCCATCAGCCGCGTGACCTTCATCGTGGGCAAGTACTTTGGGCTTTTGGCGGTGGTGGCGGTGCACCTCGCGATACTCACGTGCATTTTCTACGTGATGCTGTTCATCATTGGCGCCAATCCTACGGCGAACCTGCTGTTCGCCATCTACCTCATCTTCTGCGAGATGGCGGTGGTGATTGCCGTGGCGCTTTTGTTCAGCAGCTTCAGCAGCACGGTGCTTTCGGCGCTCTTTACGCTGGGCGTCTATTTTGCGGGCCACCTGAGCAACGAGTTGTTGGAACAGGTGCGGTTTGCTAGCCGCATGGGCGAGATGGGCGACGCCTCGACGGCGCTCTTCGAGAAGGCTGCCGTCGTGATTCATGCGGTTTTCCCGGGGCTCTACCGCTACAACGTGACTAGTTACGTCGTGCACGGAATCGCGCTCCCGGATATGTATTTGTTCTGGAACACCGTCTATGCAGTCGGTTATGTGGGGGTATTCCTCGCGATTGCGAGCTGGTGGTTTAGCCGGAGGGATTTCCTATGAGAAACCAGTATATGGCGAAGGTCCTTGTCCACAACAAGGTGGTGACGGAGGACCAGGTGAACGCCCATTGGGGCGAGATTACGGAAACTCAGGATATTGGGCAGGCGCTCGTAAGGGCGGGAATCCTGCAGCCGGCGATGTACGACAAGGTGCTCGCGTTCGTGAAGAACATCGAGGCGAAGAATGGCGCGCCCGCACCGGCCGCTTCGGCTCCTGCAAAACCTGCAGTTGCACCCGCGCCTGCCGCTCCGGCAAGGCCCGCCGCTGCTCCGGCAAAACCTGCTGTGCAGGCTAAACCTTCTGCGCCGGCTCCCGAGCCTGCAGCCGAGCCCGCGCTCCAGATCGAGGGTAACAACATCTACGGTGAATCGTCTTCTTCGAACATGGTCGTCGAGAAGGTTTCGGGGCTCGAGACCACGAGTATTTCGAGCATCGGCATTTCTTCGGAAAGCGATGCCGGTGATGGCGAACCCGATGATGGCGAACTGCCTTCCCGTTTTGCGATTGTCTCGGGCGAAGGGGCTACGGTCTTGGCTCCCGAAACGCTGCTCCCGACGATGAGCCTGAAGAAGGTCATCGCGTTCGCCCGCAAGTTCGGTGCGACGGACATCTACCTCTTTGCCGACCGCCAGATTATGATGCGCCAGTCGGGCGTGATATTCCCGGCGACTGAACAGGCGGTCGACAAGACGCGCGTCGCGGAACTGCTCGCCGAAGCCTCCGAAGGTTTTGCCGACGGGTACAAGGTGGTCGCGGGCAAGAATTTCAGCAAGACGTTCGGCCTTCCCGGTGTTGGCCGTGCTAGGATTTCGGTCACGTGGGACGACGTGAACCCGAGCGTTTCCATCCGCGTCATTCAGGGCGAATCGGTCTCGTTCGACAACCTGTTCTTGCCTCCGTTCTGCCAGTCGTTTGCTAACCTCACGAGCGGACTCGTGCTTGTGGCCGGCCCCTCGACGAGCGGGCGTTCCACGACGGTCACGACGTTTGCCGAAATGATTGCGGCAAGCCGTCCGTGCTACATCCATACTATCGAGCGGCCTATCGAACGCCTGCTCAAGAATCCGAACGGCGCGATTGCCCAGAAAGAAGTCGGGCTGCACGTGAAGAGCGGAATCGCGGGAATCGAACTTGCCATGCGCGACGGTGCCGATGTCATCTGCTTTGACCGTCTGGAATCCATGGAAGAACTGAACCTGCTTTTGCAGGCGGCGAATGCCGGCGCGCTCGTATTCGCGGTGACCGGAGGGAACAACATCCATGCGCTCCTTTCCAAGCTGTTGGTGTCCGTGCCCGAATCGAACCGCAGCGCTTTTGCCTGCACGCTTGCCGACCAGTTGAAGGGCGTTATAGTGCAGCACTTGATTCCCGTGGTGCAGAACCAGGGCCTGGTGCTTGCGGTCGAAGCCATGCGCGTAACATCTACGGTCGCGAACATGATTCGCCGTTGCGATCTCTCGCAGTTGGTGGCCGCTATCAGCAGCCAAAAGGACCAGGGCGTTACGTTGGACGATTCCCTGCAGAAGTGCGTGGAATCCGGTTATATCGATGGCGCGGAAGCCTGGAAACGTGCATACGACAGCCGTCGCTTTGCGGCGTACAGGCCGGCATAAGGAGGAATTTCGATGGCTACAGAAATTGAATCCCTTTTGGATTATGTTGTCAGTGTCGGCGGAAGCGAACTGATCGTTACCGAAGGCGCTCCTTCCGCTGTCCGCTTGGCGGGCCGCGTGTGTGTCGTTCCGGATGCTCCCGCTGTTGAGTTTGGCGCGTTGCGCGAATTTCTCGGTGCGATGGAAGGCGATGACGGCTCCATGCTTTGCGGGCCCTGGGCGGGTGTCAGGTGGCGCGTGCGCTACTTCCGCGAGGCGCTCGGAAACGCCGCCGTGTTTCGCCCGCTGATGGCGGAATGCCCGTCGTTCGATTCCCTGGGTGCACCCAATTCCGTGATGGGACTTCTCGGCCTGAGTTCGGGCCTGGTCGTCTTCGCGGGCCCTGCGTGTTCCGGCAAGACGACAACCGCGTCGGCGTACGTGAAGGCCATGTGCGAATCCGGTGTCTTGCGCGTGAGCTTGCTCGACGCGAATGCGGAAATCCCGATTTCCGTCGGGAACAGCCTCGTGCTGAAAGATTCCGTCGGGTCCGTGGAATCTCGTATTTCGCAGGCGCTCCGCAGCGGCTGCGACCTTATATGGCTGGGCGATTTCAAGGGCGATACGCTCCTCCCGATGCTGCATGCCGCCGAGGCGGGCGCATTGGTGGTCTGCTGCGTTACTGCGGGCAATTCCGCGGGCGTGTTGGATTCGCTCCTCTCTTCTGTCCCCGCGCAGGACCGCGATCTCTGCCGCACCATGCTTGCGGCCTACCTCAAGTCGGTGGTGGTGCAGCGCCTGTTGCCCGGCGCTTCCGAGGAGTCCGGTGCCGTCCCCGCGTGGGAAGTCCTGTTCAATACACAAAATGCGTCTACGCTTATCCGTAGCGGTGAGTTCTTCAAGTTGCCTTCCATTATTGCGGCGTCTGCCTCGGAAGGCATGATGCTCATGGACGGATGCATCGTGGAACTCGTGAAGTCCGGCTACGTTGCCCGTGAAGAAGCGGAGAGGTATGTTTCGAGCACAGTTCGTTTTGGCTAGCCCTTGGTGTAGGCTTTTTCCGGTTGCCGTCCTGGCGGCCTTTTCGCTGTTGCATGCGCAAGAGAATCCGTCGGAAATGTTGCAGGTCCTTTCTGTATCGCCCGATTCCGTGAAAGTCCAGGACTCTGCGCAGGTTGCGCCTGTTGCTGAGTCGGATTCTTCTGCGAACCAGGTTGTGGCTGATTCTACGTCTGCCCAGGACACGGTTGCCGTCCAGGCTCCGGCTGATTCTGCGGTCGATGCGGCTTCGGTTTCAAAGCCGCTCAAGTCGGTCCTTTATCTGGGTGGCGGCGAGAATTCTCCGTGGTTCCATCTGGGCGTCCTCTATGCAATCGAGACGTATTCCGTCCCCGTCGATTCCGTAGTCGGTACGTCGTGGGGTGCCTATATCGGCGCTTTGTGGGCCAAGGGAGTTGCTCCCGACGATATCCAGCGCATTCTTCTGGATTCCGATATGGATTCCCTTGCCATATTCGGTACGGACGATGCCTCCGCGGGAAACGAGCGCTTCGCCATTCCCGTTTCGGAAAAGGGCATCCCGAGCCTGCGCCAGCGTTTTTCCGTGCATGTGGATTCTTCGGGAGTGCTGCATCGCCGCCTGAAGATGCTTAAGCCGGATACGTCGTCCATTGAATCGGCTCTTGCTGTATTGCGCTTGCAGGAATCGATCCTGCGTCACAAGGAGGGCTACAACATTCCGTTTGCGGTTCTCGGCTGCGACAGCGTCGTCGGGCATTCCTACGACAACATTATGTCGAGCCTTCCGATTTTCGATAGCCGCGATTCGCACGGTCGCATCTCCGGTGACATGTGCCCGCATCTCGCTCTCCCTGCGGAAGATTCTCCGGACGAACTTGCCATCATTTCCGTTGCCGCCCCGCTTCGAGGCGAATACCGCGGACCCACATGGAAGCGTGTCATCAGGGAAGGCGTGCTCAAAAATCTCGGGACGCAGCCTGGGGTTATCGTGCGTCCGCATACGGTCTCGGATTCTTCCCGCAACGGCTGGATTCAAGCCGGCTTCTCGGCGCTCGAATCGAAACTTTCGCACATGGCATCCCTCGGAAAGCGCGATGTCGACTATGCGTCGAACCGCGAGCGTTCTGTGCCTTGGTTCAAGTTCAAGCCCACATACGATAGCCTCCCTTCCGAGACGCACAATCCGGTGAAGTCGTACTGGAGCGCCTCCGATACGGGAATCGTCGCTCCGAGGAACTTCGCCTACAACCTTTCGCAGTTCCCTTCGTGCGATTCGGTTTCGTTCAACATGCTTAGCGATGGCGACATGCTTGTCGATGCTAACATAGAACCGACGTTCGATGTCGCTGCGGGTGGCTTCGGTTCGAATGCGTTGGGGCCCAACGCCTACGCCGAATTGTCGCTCTACTTCGTGAACCAGATGGAAATTGCGCTCACGCTTGCCGGATTCTACGGCGGGAACACCTTCGGGTTCACCCCGCGCCTTTCCGTAGAGCGGCTTTGGAGCAAGGACTGGGGGATTGCCGTCGCCTTCAACTGGATGCACCTGCGTCCGCTGAAGTCTTTTGTAAACGAGATTCCGGCGTACTTGCGCATTTACGAAGAACGCAAGAGCGATGTCTTGATTACGCTCCACTACAGGCTCGACAAGCAGATAAATATCTCGGCTGAGTTCCTGTTTGCCGATAGGACCTATGAGGTCGAGGAAAAGATATACTCGTCGGAAACCTACGATGTGTACCCCGCGTCGCAGAAATTGCATTTCGAGTATCTTTCGGGCGATGGCGACAGGTGGTTCTCGCGTGGCGGGCTTTCGGCTAACGCGGAACTCGGACTCTCTTCTGTCGGGTTCGATTTCGGATTCAACGAAATCATCCCGATGTTTGTCACGGCGTATGCCGACGTGCAATATTCGCTCTCGCCTAAGCCGTTCGCATCTCTGACTGCGGCGGCCGCGTTCGCGATGGACCGTTACCACAAGCACGGTTTCGGCTACATTTACCCGGAGTCGTTTGAAGTTCCTGTGCTGGACAATGCCATCCGTCCGAGGGTCAAAGCGACTCCGTGGCGTTCTGAATGGCTTGATGCCGACTTGGCTTCGCATCAGTACGGCCTCTTGCGCCTTTCGGGCGGACTGCACTACCATGGGAGCGGTCTCTGGCTGTTCTCCGCTTACGTACACGATTTCGAGGAAAACCCGACTGCGGATTTGGGCAAGCACAAGTTCATATTCGAACCGGCGCTGCGCCTTTCTTACAAGTCCATCAGCGTCTATGCGGGGCTTTCCCGCATCGTGGATAACGAAACCCTCGGTGATTTGAAGAAGTTCAAGGATTATGACTTCTTCATCCGCATCGGCAATTACGACCTGTTCTAGCCCTCCGCTCGTCACCCCGCAGCCTTGTGGCATCACGTCACACCGCAGTCTTGCGAAGCAAGGCAAGTGTGTCCACTGAGCCTTATTCTCCGCGGTTCTTCGCGGCGATATCCTTGTACTTGTTGTGGTCGGCGAGCGTCTTGCTGAAGAAGTGCGTCATGCTCCCGTCGTCTTTTGCAACAAAGTAAAGCGCTTCGGTTTCTGCCGGATGAAGTGCGGCTTCGATGGCCTTGCGCCCGGGGTTCGAAATCGGGCCGGGCATGAGCCCCTTGAACTTGCGGGTGTTGTACGGGCTGTTGCTGTTGAGCTGGCTCTTGTAGATGGGGCCGGTCAGGTTCTTGAAGATGAACCTCACTGTCGGGTCCGCTCCGAGAGGCATGTCGATTTTAAGCCTGTTGTGGAACACGCCTGCGATAAGCGGGCGCTCTTCGGGTATGCCCGTCTCCTCTTCGACTACGCTTGCTAGCGTGAGCACCCTGTGCCAGTTGCCGAGTTCCTTCCACTTGGAGGGTCTCGGGTCTGCTTCCAGTTGGTCGCGGAACTTCAGGTTGGCGGCGACCATCTGCCGCAGTATGGTCTCTTCGTTCGCGTCGATGGGGAAGGGGTAGGTGTCCGGCAGCAGGTAGCCTTCGAGCGACTTCGCGTCGACGCCGAGCGACTTCGCGAATTTCGCGTCGTGGACGAGCTTGTTCCAGCGGTCCTCGTTCAGGTCGGGGAAAGCCTTCTTCAGGTAGGCGGGGATTTCCCACGAGGCGCGGCCTTCGGGAATGGTCACTCTGCGGGTGGCGGTCTTCCCGCTTGCGAGGATGGCGGCGATGTCGTCGAGCGTCACGTGGGGCGGGATTTCGTACCAGCCTTTCTGGATGGAAGGCTGTTTGAGCTTGTTCCATACCTTGTATGCCAGTTCGTCGGTCCAGATTCCCTTCTTGGAAAGGATCTCACCCACGCGCGAGGCGGGGGTCCCGTTGGGGATCTCGATGAGGGTCGTCTGGTCGTTCAGGGACACGGAATTGACCCTTTTTTTCATCTGGAAGGCACAAAAAAGGGCCGCCAGGGTCAAAAAAACGAAAAAAAACACAAAAATCTTCTTCATGATGTAAAAATTTAAAAGAAAATGCAACGGATTGCAAAAATAAAAGGTATATTCCTTATGCATTGTTGAATATTTACCTTCCTTCTGAGGAACCATATGAAAAAGTTTTTCTTTGTTGCGCTTGCATTGATGGTTGCTTCCGCCTTTGCTGCGCCGAATAAGGTCAAGTCTAAGCTCGGAGACGTCGAACTCACCAAGGAAAAGGGTGGTGGAAATGTGGTTTGCACCGCTGGGTTCAACGACGAGCTCACAATCGTCAAGGACGGCGATACCGACGTTCTGGTCAAGGGTAGCTGCGGCCAGGGCTGGGTGCCGAAGTCCAAGGTCGAATACGTTGCCGCTCTCCCTGGTGACAAGTCCATGAAACTCGATGGCGTGGACGTGGTCGGCTGGCTCGATAACCCGAGCGCCGTGTTCGTGTTGGAAAACGACGACATGGATTTCGATGGTGTGAACATCGACCGTGACTTCAAGGAATACTTGCAGCACACGATGGACCGCGAACAGATGGAAATGCACAACAACGAAAACTAATCGTTGCCGCTTTCATCCAGGTTTTGAACCTCGCATTGCGCGGGGTTCTTTTTTTTTACAATCGAAAAATTGGAACGCTTGGTTACCCTTTCGCTCTAGAAGAGCCTTCTCCGTTTACCTTGGTAACCGGAAAGATTTTTTTCGTGTTTTGTATCACGTGGAAAAATGGAAGGTAAAATCTAAATTAGGGGTGGGTTTGGGTGAACCCGTATGAGGATGTTTATGAAGAAATTTAGTGTGTGGATTGTGGCCGTTTTGGCGGTGTTGTCGTTCGGTCGAGTGGGCCCGGTGAGCCAGTATGGCCAGTTGCAGGCCGGCAAGAATTCTAGCGGCAAGGGGCAGATTTACGGTGCGTGCAAGGGCGTCACTAGCGGCAACGAGGTGGCCGTGCAGGGCATGAGCCTTTTCTGGAGCATTTCCAGCGATGTGGGTGCTCCCTTCTGGACTGCCGAACATATAAACAAGTTGGTCAACGAACAGAACATCCAGTTGATTCGCGCTCCCATGGGTGTTGACGAAGACTGGTATGCTGGCAACTACTTTACGAATACCGGCTATTACCAGGGTTTGATGAATACCGTGGTACAGGCCGCCATCGACAACGACATCTACGTGATCATCGACTACCATAGCCACCATGCCGCCGATGACGCGAATAAGGCGAAGACGTTCTTCGATACTATGGCCAAGAGGTGGGGCAAGTACGATAATGTCATCTTTGAAATTTTCAACGAACCGTTGCAAGAGCAGTCTTGGGGTTCTATCAAGACCTACGCCGATGAAGTGGTGAAGACTATCCGCCAGTATTCGGACAACCTGATTGTCGTGGGCAACCGCAGCTGGGACCAGTACCCGAACGAAGCGGCGAGCAGCCCTGTCGCAGATTCCAAGAACAACATCGCCTACACGTTCCACTACTATGCAGGCTCGCATTACACCGATAGGGAAGGTTCCAATGCGGTTTCGGCGATGAACAGCGGCCTTTCGGTGTTCGTGACCGAATGGGGTACCGTCGATGCTTCGGGCAATGGCGGCTACAGTGCGGGTAATAGCAAGACCTGGCTCGATTGGATGAATAAGCACAAACTTTCCGGTGCGAACTGGTCTGTGTCCAACAAGCCGGAATCTGCCTCTTATTATACCGGCGGCATGGACAATCTGTCTTATTCTACGAGCGGCCAGTGGGTGAATGCCAATGTGTTCGCCTCGCTCCCAAAGTCCTACACGGCATGTGATGGCGCTCCGGCTTCCAGCAGTTCTATCGCAAGTTCCTCCAGTTCGCTCCCGGCGGGCTACACCGACTACATCGACGACCTGGAAGACGGTGACGGCTTTGCGTTCACGGGTGGCGAATGGTACGCCTACACCGATGCTGGCGACAAGGGCGCCTCGACGATTTCTAATGGCCCCGGCAGGAACAACGGTTACAACGTGGTCTTGTCGGGTTCCACGGCGGGCAATTCGACCAAGTACGTGGCGGGCGTGACCGGCGTAAAGCTTGCACAGGGCGAAAACCCGTACGATCCATACGTGGCGCTCGGCGTGGCCCTGAACAAGACGCAGACCGCCTATGACCTTTCTGCCTGTAACGAAATCAGCTACAAGTACAAGGGTGCCGCGCATAACTTCAAGGCCGAAGATACCGCCGTGACGGATTACGGCTACCACATGATTACGAAGCCCGCTTCGAATTCGTGGACCACGGTGACGGTTCCCTGGGATATGCTGTCGCAGGAATCCTGGGCTAAGCCCGTGACGCTTTCCAAGAAGCGCGTTGCCAAGTTCACTTGGGAAATCAAGGGAATGCAGCCGAGCATGAACTACCTGTATGTCGACGACGTGCGCTGTTCCGGAATGGCGTTCAAGCCCGTTCCGTCTCCGGCGTCGAGCAGTTCTTCCGTGAAGAGCAGTTCGAGCGTCGCTTCTTCCAGCAGCGTGAGGTCTTCCTCCAGTAGCATTCCTTCGTCTTCGAGCTTGTCTTCGAGTTCCGTGATGTCCTCGAGCTCTATTAGGTCTTCCTCCAGCGTCCAGCCGCCGAGTTCTTCCAGCGAAGAATCAAGCAGTAGCGTAGTTCCGGTATCCAGCAGCAGCGAGGAGTCTTCTTCGAGTGAAGAAAGCTCTAGCAGTGAATTCATAATCGTAGAATCCTCGTCGAGCAAGGATGTTCCGCCCTCGAGCAGCAGCGAAGCGCCTTCGTCTAGTTCCGTGGTGCCGAGCAGTTCTTCCGAGAAGAGCAGTTCGAGCATCGCTTCCTCTAGCTCCGAGCAGTCTTCTTCTAGCGTGGAATCGAGCAGCAGCATTGTTCCGTCCTCAAGCAGCGTGATTCCGTCTTCCAGCAGCAACATGCAGGTCGTTGTTACGGGTAGCCTGGAACAGACTGTCGAGTGTGGCGCCGCATTCGAAACTATTACCTTCAGCAATGTGCAGTCGTTCGAACGCATTAGCTGGAATCTCTGGTTCATGGAATTCAAGAGGACCGGAGACGTGGTAACGGCTGAAGGCTCCGTGCATGCGAGCTTTACGCCGGGTACGGCTGTGGAAACGGTGACTGTCAATGGGCGAAAGTTCAACATTTCGTTTGTCGTGGTGTTGCCTGCAAGCAGTTCTTCGTCCTCCAGCGAATCTCCGGCCTCTTCTTCGAGCGAAGCTTCGTCCTCCAGCGTCGAGCCCGGGTCCTCTTCGAGCGAAATGCAGCCGGAATCTTCTTCTAGCGAAGGCCCCTTGTTCGTAACGTCGCGTTCCATGTCAGCCCTCTCGCTGAATGTTGCTGGCCGTACGCTCCATGTGGCGGGTGCCCCCGACATGTCTGTCGAGGTATTCGATATGCAGGGTACGCCGGTCGCATCCTTCGGTCATGTGTCGGGCTCCGTGAGCCTTGACGCCCTCTGCCAGGGAAGTTATGTCGTGCGTCTCCGCTCGGGATCGCTCAGCATGATTCGCCGTATTCTGGTGAAGTAATCAAGAATTTCTCCTCCTAAGGTCCCCGTCATGCATTATGTGTGGCGGGGATTTTATTTGCGCCTGCGCTTGCAAAATGCGTAAATTTGCATATTTGCATAAATATGGTGTAAATTTTTTCTATATTTTGCCGCATGACTTTTTCAAATGGTGTAAAAGGTGGTCTTCCCATCGGGCTCGGGTACTTCGCGGTCTCGTTCTCGTTCGGGATTGCGGGCTCGAAGTTTTTGAGCTGGCCGCTGGTTACGTTTATTTCGATGACGAATCTCACCTCGGCGGGGCAGTTCGCGGGGCTCCAAATTATGGCGGATGCCGCGGGTACCTTTATCGAGATGGCGATTGCGACTTTCTTTATCAACCTGCGTTACAGCCTGATGGCGATTTCCTTGTCGCAGAAGGTGGCTCCCAGCTTTGGCACGGGTAAGCGCCTGCTGCTCGCTACGGGCATCACCGACGAAATCTATGCGCTTGCGGTTAGCCAGACTGAGCCCGTGACGGCGCGGTATTTCGCGGGCCTCATGGTGCTCCCTTACATCGGCTGGTCTTCGGGTACGCTCTGCGGTGCCATCTGTGGCGAAATTCTCCCCGCAGTGGTGACGAATGCTCTCGGGGTGGCGCTGTACGGCATGTTTGTCGCGATTGTCGTCCCGCAGATGAAGGCGCACCGCCCCACGCTCATCGCCGTGCTGATTGCGATCGCATGCAGTTTCGCGTTCAAGTTCGTTCCTGCGCTGAGCGGCGTTACCGTCGGCTTCGCGATTATCATCTGCGCTTTGGTCGCATCCCTCATCGGGGCGGCGCTGTTCCCGGTTAAAGACGACGAGGAAGACGCCGAACAAGGTAAGGAGGGCGCATGAACCTGAAGGACTATTGCCTCTTCTTGCTCGTGATGGCGGGTGTCACCTACCTGCTGCGCGCGGTTCCCTTCGTTCTTTTGAAGGGCAAAATCAAGAGCCGTTTCTGGCGCTCGTTCCTCGCGTACGTGCCCTACACGGTCCTTGCCGCAATGACGGTGCCGGCCATCCTCTATTCGACAAACAGCGTGCTTTCGGGTGCGTGTGCGCTCGTGGCCGCGGTCATCGCATCTTTGCTTGGGCGCGGGCTCGTGGGAGTTGCCGTGGTTGCCTGCGTGACGGTGCTCGGCATCGACGGTATCATGCTGTTGCTATAAACAATAAGCATAAACGACAAACATCAAACGAAAAAGCGCCCCGTGCTGGAGCGCTTTTTAATACCCATGTCCGGAATCGAACCGGAATAACCTCCTTCGGAGGGAGGGACACTATCCATTGTGATACACGGGCCCGGCCAATGCAATTCCGCGGTATGCGGAATCCATCCGGTTTTGGTTTGCGAAATATAGTAAAAAATGACCCGCCGTCATCCTCGACCACGCAAAGCGTGGGCGGGGATCCATACATTTTGTCCCAGCACTTGCCGTTGCTTTATAGCAATTTGACGATTAGTTCGTGCGGTTCGGCGTCCACCACCAGCGCATCGCGGAATTCGCCCACGTCGGCGTCGCCTTCGAGCACCTTCACGATGTCGTCGTTTTCCATCGAGTTGCCCTCGGTACGCCCGTAGAAGTGGTATTCGCTTTCTTCGGCGACCTGGTCGATGATGATGCGGACCGTTTTCCCTATCATCGCTTCGGCGCGTTCGGCGTCGAGTTCTTCTTGCAGGTCCGTCACCGCGTCGAGCCTTGCGCGCGCATCGCTTTCGTCGACCGGCGGCAGGTCCATCTCCATCACGGGAGTGCCTTCCTCGGGGCTGAACACGAATCCGCCCAGGTGGTCGAACTGGATGTCCTGCAACAGCTCCATCAGTTCTTCAAAATCTTCGTGCGTCTCGCCGGGGAACCCGACCAGGACTGTCGTACGCAAGGTAACGCCCGGGATGCGCTCGCGGATCTTGTGCAGAATGTCCACGAGTTCCTTTTTGCGGTAGTTCCGCTTCATGTTCTTGAGAACGTTGTCGCTTGCGTGTTGGATGGGCATGTCCACGTACTTCACGAGGCGCGGTTCGTTTGCCATCAGGTCTAAAAGTTCGTCATCGACGAACATCGGATACCAGTACAGCGTGCGTATCCACGGGATGTTCGTGTTGTCGAGAATCGCCTTCAAAAGCTGGGCGAGCGTGCCGCCCTTCTTGCCTTTTTCGCGGCCAAAATAGGTCGTGTCCTGCGCGATGAGGGTGATTTCTTGAACGCCCTGCGCCTCGAGGCTCTTCGCCTCTTCGACGATATCGTCGATACTGCGCGATACCTGCTTGCCGCGGATTAAGGGAATCGCGCAGTAGGCGCAGCGGCGGTTGCAGCCTTCCGCAATCTTCAGGTAGGCGTGGTGCTTGAACCCGCCGAGGTTCATGCGCGGGAGGTTTTCCGCGTCGCAGCTTTGCGGTGCCACGATGCCCATCTTCTTCAAAAGTTCGCCCGGCTTGTACGTGCCTACCCAGTAATCCACTTCGGGCAGTTCCTTGATGAGTTCCTCGCCGTAACGGCCCGAAAGGCAGCCCGAGACAATCAGTTTCTGTTTTGCCTTCTTGCCTTTAATTTGTGCGAGAATCGCGTTGATGGATTCTTCCTTCGCGGCCTCGATGAACCCGCAGGTGTTCACCAGGATGTAGTCCGCCTTGGCTGCCGAGTCGCAGGTGACAAAGCCCGCGTGCAGCATTTCTCCGACGAGGTTCTCCGCATCGACCTGGTTTTTGGCGCATCCTAAATGGACGACGAATACTTTGGGTTTCTTGGTAGGCATGTTGTCAAATTTAGAAAAAACGTCATTGAACAAAAAAAAGAGCCCTGCGGGGCTCTTTTTGTTTTGAAAGGTTTTTCCTTATTCCCAGTCGTCCACGAAGTCTGCGGGCGGAGCAGGGGGAGCGGCGGGTTCCTGTGCCGGAGCGGGAGCAGGTGCAGGTTCCGGAGCTGGTGCAGGCGCCGGTTCAGGTTCCGGTGCGGGAGCCGGAGCAGGCGCGGGTGCCGGTTCAGGTTCGGCCGCGGGTGCGGGTTCTGGCTCGGGTTCCGGTGTGGACTGGTTGTCCTGCGGAGGAGCGTAGTAAGAACTGGATTCTTCTTCGTAATCGCCGGCGGGGTTGCCGACATCGTCGTTCTTGCTGTTGTCCACCCACCACTGGAAGTTCAGTGCGGAAAGGACCTGCTTGCCGTATTCCTGTGCGGCGGCGTATGTCGGGAAGAATCCCACGCGTACGCGGTAGTATGTACCTTCGAGCTCGCCCGGGTTTTCGACTTCGGCCAAGTAGGCCTTGATGTTTTGTTCTGCGAGTTTCTTGATAATGGCGTTGGCGCCCTTTTTCGAAGGCTGGATGCTCACCTGGATCACAAATGCGCCTTCGCTCTGCTGCTGGACGCTGCCAGTCGTCGCTACGGGGGCGCTTTCAGTTTTGGCGGGCTCGACCGCCTGTTCTTCTTGCGGTGCGCTCTGGGAAAGGGACTGGATGGGCACCAGTTCGGGTTCTTCGGCTGCAGGCGCCGGCTGCTCCACCTTCTTTTCTACGGGAGCGGGCGTGCTTTTTTGCATTTCGGGAACGATTTTTTCTTCTTCACCGCAGCTGCAGAGGAGCGCTCCTGCAATAGAAGCGGCGCATAAGGTGAGCGACCATGTCTTTTTCATTCAAATCTCCGGAAAATGAACCTATGAGCCGAAAAAAGGCTTTTTCATGTAAAAATATATATAAGTCTTTGAAGATAAGCAAGTTATAAGGAAAAAAATGTCGCAAAAACGGCCGAATTTTGCCCCTTTTTATAGTCCCCTTGACGAAAACTATTCAAATAAATATATTTGGCTATCCAAAAAACGAATTTCTAATTTAACCAAAGGATTATCGTGATCGGCGTTATTGTTAAGTCCAACGAACCTTTCGAACGCGCTCTCAAGCGTTTTACCAAGTCCTGCGAAAAGAACGGCATCATTTCCGATGTCAAGAAGCGCCAGCGCTTCGAAAAGCCTTCTGAAGAAAAGAAGCGCATCGAAACCGCTGCCCGTCGCAAGCGTCTTAAGGAAATCGCTGACCAGAACCGCAAGCGCCTCTACTAATACCGCCCCCGCCCTGTCGGGAAGTATTGGTCGTCGCTCGTTTACGTAAAAGCGTCAACTGAATCCGTGAGTCGTCGGTCTATGACCGGTGGCTCATTGCGTGTTTCTAGAGATTATCAACCGCGGAATGTTCCGCAAAGGGTAAAAACATGAGCAGTGCACTCCTTACAAAGATTCTCGATGATATCAAGACCGCCATGAAGGCTCACGATGCTGAAACGCTCGGCACCCTCCGCACCCTCCATTCCGACATCAAGAACGAAGCCATGAAGCAGGGGGCCACCCCCGCGCAGATTACCGAGAGCATCACCGACGAGATGTGCGTCGACGTTCTCGCCCGCAGCGTGAAGCAGAAGCAGGAAGCCATCGAGATCCTCAAGAAGGGCGGCTTCATGGACAAGGTCCCGGCCGAAGAGGCCTGCATCGCGCTCTACCGCAAGTACATGCCTGCCGAAATGACCGAGGACGAGGTCAAGGCCCTCATCGCCGAAATCAAGGCCGCGACCGGTGCCGCGAGCCCCAAGGACATGGGCAAGATCATGAAGGAACTCTCCCCGAAGGTCAAGGGCCGTTTTGATGCCAAGCGCGCGAGCGCCTTGGTGCAAGAAGCTCTTAAGTAATTTTGAATAGAACAAGTTCTAAATGCCGGACTCGGAAAAAGGTTCGTAGGTAGTCCTGCTACATTTGACTTGCGCGTTTTTCGGGTTTCGGAAACGGTATTAACGAAGTAGATCTGAAATCTGAATTAGATTTGGTGGTATGTCGTCGATAGTAAGAAAAATCATAAGGGCTCCAGAATTGTATTGCGCCCTGTTGATGTTGGTTGGTGTATTTTGTTCTCAGGCCTGCCAGCCGAAAATTGAGAATATTGTTCTTTCTCAAAATGGGATCCAGCGAGAAATCTCCTTACCGCTAGTCGAGAAACTTGGGGATGGTGCGGTTTTTGACGTGTCCTTTGACATTGTTCAGGGGATTGAAATCCCGTTTGACCTAAAGGTTATTCCAGATGACTGTGCTGACTTTGTTATAATAAACGGCCAAAAAGAATTTTTGGGCCTTGTGGAAGGGCATTGCAATTATTCTAATGGCTTTGTTCTGCCGGATAGTATCATTTCAAAGTATCGGAAAGGTTTGGTAAATCATTTTGAGTTTAGAATACGTAATGGGGGAGGGAATGCGGGGATTAAGATTTCCCCAGAAGAAAAGTCAATTGTTTGCAGTGTACTTAGGTATTCAATTTTAGCATTGCTGATAATGCTGTGCCTGCTTTTGGGGCGCTTGTTGCCTACGCAGGATACGACCAAACCTGCAGAAAACAGGAAAGCATCAGACTATATTACGTTCGTTATAGTTGTGTCAGCGTTTGCTGTTTTAACATTGCATACGAATAATTGTTTTTGGTGGTATACGGGAAAAGAGGATTACTGGTTTTCGGCCAATATCATTGAATGCGTGTTTTATTTTGCAGTTCCGCTTTTCTTCATGGTAACAGGAATTACTTTGATGGATTTTTTTGATAGATACACAATGAAGGCCTATTTCTCCAAAAGATTTATGAAGACAATGCTTCCTTTTTTGGTATGGAGCATTGTTGCAATAGGAATAGATTTGCACACGGGAAAGAGAATATGGTCTAATATTGACCTGAGGACTATTTTTCAAGATATAACGGGAAATCGCGTGATTAGCATATATTGGTTTTTTGGAGCCTTGTTTGTTTTGTATTTATGCATGCCACTTTTTGCAGCTGTGGAAAAGAGTAAGAGGAAACTTGTTTTCTCCTATCTCGTTATTATAGCTTTTGTTTTCAATATTTTCCTGCCCTTTTTGAAAAAGGTATTTTCCTCTGACTTGAACACCTTTTTCCATGTTCCGGTTCTAGTAAGTTATTTTATATGGCCTTTGTTAGGCTGGCTTCTCCATAATTGTGAAATAAAAAAATGGCAGAAGGTACTCATTCATGTTCTGGGCCTATTCGGCCTTGCGTTGCATATATGTGGTTCTTATGTGTTGTCCGTTGAGGCGAATCATGTTGTTGGTACGTTCAAGGGGTATGAAAATGTCCCGTCAGTATTGTACGCGATAAGTATTTTTGTCATGTTGAAAGATGTTGGAACGTGGATAATGAAAAAAGAGAGGCTATCTAGATTTGTCAAGATGTTAGGTGGGTATGCATTTGAAGTATACCTTTTGCAGTTTATCCTGCTTGACGCTGCGGTCAGAAATCCTTCAATCGACAAGAATTCCCTTTTGTACCGTCTGGGCGCACCGTTTGTGATGATTCCGATTATCATGGCTTTTACATGGTGCCTCAGGAAGATTCCTGTTGTAAGAAGAATCGTTCCATAGTATTTTTGGGATATGCCCAACACTCAATCCAAAATTCAGGAACTGGAACTGCTCTACAAGATCAGCTCCATTCTGAACCAGACGCTAGACTTCGAAAGCGTCGCGCACCCAATTTTGGAAGTGGTGGAATCCACTATGGGCGTGGAGCATGCGACCCTCACTCTTTACAACCGACACACGGGTGAAATCTCGATTGAAATCGCGGAAGGCTTGAGCAGTCGTCAGGCGCGCAAGGGCCGCTACAAGGTGGGCGAAGGTATTACTGGCCGCGTGGTCGAGACGGGTAAGCCGATTATCATTCCCTCGGTTGCGAAGGATCCTGACTTCTTGGATAGAACGGGGCGCGGCAAGACCGAGGACAAGGCGTTCCTCTGCGTGCCTGTCATTATGGAACACCAGGTCATCGGAGCTTTCAGTGCCGATGTGCAGAACCCGATAGAAGAGGAGCTTCCCGAAAAACTTCGCTTGTTGG